>CAIXCS010000073.1 GCA_903918025.1 uncultured Actinomycetes bacterium | reverse complement strand
TGACCCCAAGGTGGACCACCATGCCCCCTGCGGTTGGGCCGCTCACCGCTCGCGCCCAACTCGAACCCTGTCGGCGTCCGGTCCTGACCGTAAGGGTCAACGTGCGAACTGCCGATGCAGCAGCAAATGCTCCAAGTCCGAAAGCGGCAATGGGGAGTACACCTCGAATGCCTGCGAGCACGGTGACCACCATCGTCGATGCTGCGAACCACGAGGGCAACTGCAGCCGCTTCCAAAGGACTGCCCCTGAGGCGCTCCTCCAACTCATTGCAGGAGCGACCGCCATGACGAAGAGCAAGAAGATCGCCGCTGGCATTGCCACAACGTTGAAGTACTGCCCACCAACGGTGACCTGCTGGCCCTTGAGGGCCTCATACAGCAGGGGAAAGACGGTGCCAAGAAGAACCACGAGCGTGAAGCCAACGAAGAGCAAGTTGTTGACGACGAACGCTCCTTCTCGTCCAAATGGCTGATCAATGCCAACCGGAGAGCGCATTCGATCGCCTCGCCAGGCAATCAAGCCAAACCCAACCACGACCATCACGGTGAAGGCCGTGATGAGGAGTGGCCCGAGGGTTGAGGCGCTGAATGCATGAACTGACTGAATGACCCCCGAACGAGTTAAGAACGTCGCAAGAACGGTCAGGGCAAATGCTGAAACTGCGAGCGACAAGTTCCAAACTCTGAAGAGTCCACGCCGTTCCTGCACGACGACCGAGTGAAGAAACGCGGTTCCGATGAGCCAAGGCATGAGCGCGGCATTTTCGACTGGATCCCAGGCCCAGAAACCTCCCCAACCAAGCACCTGGTAGCTCCACCAGGCTCCAAGCACAATGCCGACCGATAATGCCGTCCAGCAGAGAAGCATCCATCGCCTCGTTGCGACGAGCCATTCTTCGCCAACTCGTCCAGTGATGAGCATCGCAATGGCGAAGGCGAAGGGAACCGTGCAGCCAACGAAGCCTAAGTACAGAAGTGGAGGATGGATCGCGACAAGAGGATTGTTCTGGAGAAGCGCATTCGGACCCGCTCCATCAACCGGCGGCACACCAACGGTCTTCGAAAACGGATTCGCAGGTCCCACCATGATGCCGAAGAAGAACGCACAGACGGCGAAGAGCACTGCGGTCGCCCACCCGACCACCGAGTCATCGCGTCGCTTGGCGTAGACCACGATGACCGACGCTGCTACGAACGACAAGAGCACTGCCCAAAGGAGAATCGAGCCCTCAAGTGCCGACCACATCCCAGAGAGGTTGTAGAGGAACGGGGTTTCTCGAGCGTTGTTCTCGGCGACATAGGACAGGGTGAAATCGTGAGTGACGAAGGCGTGCTCCATGGCGAAGAGCGCAAGAAGGCCACCCCCAACGACGACCGAGATCACAAGGAGTGAACGAAGAGGCGGAATGGTTGCTGGGCGAAGGAGGGACCCAACTGCCCAAACCGCGCCCGCGAGTGCGCCAAGAAACCCGACCCACACTCCAATACTTCCGAGAAGTCCATTCATGGAGCGAAGTGCCCCGCAGTCCTTCTCACCGCACTGTGCCGTTCGATGCCTTCACCCGGTCCGGATGATCCGCAATGTAGGTAGAACTGTGTTTCACCAGAATCTGATTCGAGAGAAACGCCGTACTTTGCTTCGAGGCGAAGTGGCCGGAAACGACGACCGGAATGTTCCCTTGGAACAACTGGGGTGGTGTGCCGGTATTCACTACGTCGATGTGGTGGCTTCCTTCAACAAGGGTGAAGGAAGCGCCAGATGCCGTCGCCACGATTGAACCCGGCTTGACGAGCCCTTCCAAACGGAACGTAGACGTCCCGAGCGAAGCGTGCTGCTTCAGTGCTTCATTGACCGTTTCGTAGAAGTTCAGCGATCCGGTGATGCCTTTGACGAGGAGAAAGACCACCGCTCCAGCGATCACGACCATCGCGGTGATATTTCGACGTCGATGTGGAGCAGCTCCACGCGTCGGCGGTGGCACTGTCGAGGTCGTCGAGTCCGTTGCAGTCACCCTTCACGCTCCACGTCGTCCGCTGCACGCTGCTTCGCCCTCCGAGTTCGGACAACCAGCGAAACCGAGTAGCCACCAAGGACGACCGCCGAGAGCACATAGGCACCAATGACGTTCTTCATGCTCCTACCTCGACAGAAGTACCTTCGGCGCGGCGAGCAGCGATCGCGTCTTGCAACTCCGACCCTCCAGCCGAAGCCCGAAGGCGCTCAAGGGCAGTCCGGCGTCCCACCATCCAGCAGAACAACAGGGTGAATGCGACGAAACTGAGCAGCATGGTCCAAGCCATGGAACCGTGCACGCCTTGTGCACTCAGTCCCGGGGTCAAGACGGATGGACCCTGATGAAGGGTGTTCCACCACAGCACGGAGAAGTGGACGATTGGCACATCAATAAACGAAATCAGCGCCACAATCGCCGACCTTCGAGCGATATTTTGTTTCGTTCCTCCCGTCCGACGAAACGCAAGGTAGCCAAGAAACAGGACGAACATGAGCGCCGTGGCGGTCAATCGAGCATCCCAGACCCAATACGTTCCCCATACAGGTTCAGCCCACATTGATCCCGTGACAAGGACGAGCCCCGTGAACAACACCCCCGCTTCAACCGAGGCAAGCGCCAGGTGATCAAACGCCTCACGCCGTGTCCTTGGCCAGAGGTAGAGAACCGAACTGAGCGCTGCGACACCGAAGGCCAAATAGGCAACCCATGCCATTGGCGGATGCAGATACAGAAAACGGGAGTACTCCTTTTGCGTGACATCTTGCGGCGTAATGAGAATCCCAAGGATGGCAGTGGCAATGAGCGACACGGCGGCGGCCCAGCCGGTGATAGTCAAGCGATGACGCTTCATGAATGCTCCTGGACTTGCCCATAGAAAAGGATGCCGGCTGCGGTGTAGATGACGGCGAAGGTACCGAGAATACTGAGCCAACCAGCAAGCCCTTGACCCTCAGCAACACCAGCTGCCTGCCAGAGTCGAACCGCTGCAATGAGCACTGGAACGAGCACGGGCAGAACCAGCATAGGAAGCAACGTCTCTCTTGCCCGCGTCGCTCCAACGAGGGCTCCATAGAGCGTTCCAGCTGCCGAAAGTCCGATCGTGGCGAGCAGTGACGCAACAATAACGAGCCACCATCGAGCGCAGTGAAAGTCAAGTAACAGCCTTGCGCCAACCCCAAGAAGCCCTTCAACCGCAAGAAGTTGCACGGCAACTGCACCAGCTTTTCCGAGAAAGACGCCAGCGGGATCGATCCCAGCGAGGCGCTGCGACTCGGAAATGCCCGCCCCAGCTTCAATACTCTGACTCCTACCAACAATGAGGAATGTAGCGAAGACCACGCCAACCCAAGTCACGCCGGCTGCCCCCGAAGCAAGCACCCGGTGCGACGGCCCAAGGGCGAAGGCGAAGAGCAGCAGTGCAATAGCGGCGAAGGGAAGGACCTGCCAAAGTCCAACACGAGAGGCGGCTTCAATTCGGAGGTCCTTCACGAAGACCGCCCAAGCATCACGAAACATGACGGATTCCTCCCCCACCACGCCGTGCACCACTCGTCGCTCCACCAACAAGTTCGACGACCAAATCTGCTGCCTCACTCGCCTCGTTCGCGTCATGACTCGTGAGTACGACCGTCGATCCCCGCCCCACAGCCTCAGCAACGAGTGCGTCGACGAGGGCTCGTCCGCCGCGATCCAAGCTCGCGTGTGGTTCGTCCATGAGCCAGAGCGCAGGTGACCGGAGGATGAGTGACGCCAGTGCCGCTCGGCGACGTTGACCAGCCGAAAGCTGCTGGAGCGGCGTCGTTGCCGTCCGACCGGTCAATCCAACTCGTTGAAGTGACGAGGCAACTCCCGATCGGTCCAAACGACCAATGGTTGCTAGGAACTTCAAGTTCGCCTGGGGACTCAACTCTTCGTAGAGCCCTGTTCCATGACCGAGGAGGCACACGTTGCCGACAAGGCCGGAAGCTTGGGTTGACAGGTCAAATCCAAGCACACGCCCCGAACCCTCGACAATGGTGGTGAGTCCTGCAAGGGTCCGCAACATGCTGGTCTTGCCAGCGCCATTGCCACCAAGGATCGCCACCAAACTGCCTTGCGGCGCTTCAAAAGAGGCGCCAGCCAAGACCGGAAAGGTGCCATCGAGGGCAACCACGTTGTGCAGCGCCAAGGCCTCCATCTCGACCCATCGTACCGCCAGCACCCCTCTGCTCCATTTCAGCTCGTCGTGAGCCCACTCAGATGGAGCCAATTGAGGAGATGAGAAAACTGGGTGGACAACCAGCTCACGTTGTCCGTCAGCAACAAGATCCCGAAGATCACCAAAATTATGGCGCCAACGAGTTGCAGGATCGCCAACAACTTTCCAAACCGCAGCGTAAAGGCGGTCAGGTAGTCAATGGCGAGACCGGCTGCCAAGAAGGGAACGGCAAGACCTAGGGAGTACGCCAACAGCAGACCAACTCCCCCAAGCAAGGTGTTCGATTGCGCGGCCAAGGCAAGTACTGCACCGAGGACGGGACCAATGCATGGTGTCCAAGCGAACGCGAACGCCATCCCGAGAATGACGCCGGCCCAAGGTCCAAAGCGTTTGGTTCCTGCCGAGAGCCTTCGCTCTTGGGTGAGTGCGATTGCCCAAGAAGCAGGCTTTGCGCCAAGGCGGTTCCAGACCGACGCTGGGAGCGAGACGAGCAGGAGAAGGAGGCCAAAAATGAGCACAATGCCACCGGAGAGGTGGGCGAAGAACGTCTTGTGCTGATTCAGACTTTGACCAACCGACGAGGCAACTGCCCCAAGAGCAATGAACACCAAGGTAAAGCCGCCAACGAACGCCCCCATCGAGGCGAGCGTTCTGCCTCGGGCACCGGGTTCGCCCATAGTTGCCGCCGACATGCCGGTCACCATTGAGCAGTATCCAGGAACAAGCGGCAAGACGCAGGGGCTGAGAAATGAGGCAATCCCTGCCCCGAAAGCGACGAGGACTCCAGACGGACTGAGGGTCACGCTGGCGACAAGGTCGCCCACCACGCTCGTTAGACCATCTGGCGAGTAACGGCGGCGAGGTCCGACTCCACCATCATCTCAACGAGTTCTCGGAACCCGACTTTGCGCTCCCAGCCGAGCTTCTGCTCTGCCTTGCTCGCATCTCCGACTAAGAGATCAACTTCGGCAGGACGGAGGAACCGCTCATCAAGGACGACGTGATCTTCCATCTGGAGGCCCACGGCGCCAAAGGCAACCTCGCACAACTCTCGAACGGTGTGGGTCTCACCCGTGGCGATGACGTAATCAGCTGGGGCATCTGCCTGAACCATCAGCCACATCGCTTCGACGTAGTCAGCGGCGTAGCCCCAGTCGCGCTGCGCATCGAGATTGCCGAGTGCGACAGAGTCTTGAAGTCCCAACTTGATCCGGGCCACCGCGTTGGTCACCTTTCGGGTGACGAATTCGAGGCCTCGACGCGGCGACTCGTGATTGAAGAGAATTCCCGACGATGCGTGAAGGTCATAACTCTCGCGATAGTTAATCGTCATCCAGTGGCCGTAGACCTTGGCGACTCCGTAAGGACTTCGTGGATAGAGCGGCGTCGCTTCACTCTGCGGAACCTCAACAACCTTGCCGAACATCTCTGAAGAACTCGCTTGGTAGAAGCGCACATCTCGATTGGTGAATCGAATGGCTTCGAGCATTCGGGTGACACCGAGCGCGGTCGTCTCTCCAGTCAGGACTGGTTGGCCGAACGAGGTTTGCACGAAACTCTGCGCCGCGAGGTTGTAGATCTCTTCCGGCTTGTACTCACTCAGGACTGAAATCAGTGACCCTTCGTCGAGCAGGTCCCCAGGAACAAGCGTCAACTTGTCTTGAATGTGGGCAATCCGCTCGAAGTTGAGCGTTGAGGATCGTCGAACCATGCCGATGACCTCATAGTCCCGCTCAAGCAGGAATTCAGCGAGGTAGGACCCGTCTTGGCCTGTCACCCCGGTAATGAGTGCTCGTTTCGCCATGCCATTCGCTCCTCTGCGATACGTCCAAATCGGTCAGCGCACGCTCCGCCAACTTAGCCGACCTCCCTCTCTCAATGAAGATACGGGTTCTACGATGGAAGGATGCCGACTGTCGCTTTCGTCTCGTTTCGACTTGGTGGTCGAGATGGAGTGGCGATTGAGACGGAGAAGTGGGGCAATGCCTTGGCCACACTTGGCTATGACATCCGCACTGTCGCTGGTGAAGGTCCCGTCGACGTCGTCGTCTCTGGACTCGGAATTCGAGATGAGCGCCCTCTTGACCTCGAGGCATTGGACCGAGGTCTCGACGCCGATCTGGTCATCGTTGAAAACTTGCTCTCACTTCCGCTCAATCCTTCGGCTGCTGAAGCAGTCGCAGAACGGTTGCGGGCAAGACCCGCAATTCTCCATCACCATGACCTCCCATGGCAAAGGTCCCAATTTGTTGCAGCACCCGGGCCCCCTTCAGACCCCAACTGGCTCCATGTGGCCATCAACCACCGTTCGGTACTCGAGTTGGCCGAACGGGGCATTACAGCGACACTCCTGTACAACTCCTTTGATCCAACCCCACCAACTGGTGATCGTGAGGGCTTACGCGCGGCCCTCTCCGCTCGCCCAGGTGAGCGGATTGCGTTGCAGCCAACGAGAGCTTTGGAACGCAAAGGCATCGAGGCAGCCGTGACCGCATGTGCGGAAATTGATGCGACCTTCTGGTTGCTCGGCGATGCAGAAGATGGATTTGATGAAGAGTTGGAACGAGTAATCGCAGCGGCCAGATGCCCAGTCATTCTTGGAATGCCACCTGGAGACTTCAGCATCCATGATGCCTATGCAGCAGCAGATCTCGTGGTGATGGGTTCAACCTGGGAAGGCTTTGGTAACCCTGTTCTCGAGGCGGCCACCCACCGGCGGCCACTCCTCCTCAACCGGTACCCGATCGCAAGGGAACTCGAGGGATATGGCTTCACGTGGTTCGGTCTTGACGAGACCACCGAATTTCAGCAGGTCATGACCAATGGAACTGACGACCTCGTCGCTCAAAATGCCGCAGTTGCGGAAGAGCATTTCTCACTCTTTGACCTACCCAATCGATTGAGCGCGCTCCTCGACCTCATTCCCGGAGGCTGTACATGACCAATTCTCCTCGCCAACGACTCTCCGCGAGTAACCGACGAGCCCAACTACTTGAGGTGGCAATGTCGGTGTTCGCCGACGGCGGATTTGCCTCGACAACGATGGAAGAAATTGCGCACCGGGCAGGAGTCACTAAGCCAGTGCTCTACCAACACTTTCCCTCAAAGGCTGCGCTCTATCGCGAGCTGTTGGCGACCGTGACGACTGAAGTCTCTGCGGCGATCCTTGCTGCCGCAAATGAAGCAGATGGCCCACGCGACCAAGTCGTGAAGGGTCTCACCGCCTTCTTTTCCTATGTTGCCTCTCACAACCCGGAATTCCTGCTCCTCTATGACCGCACCGGTTGGCACGATGCGCATGCAAGTGATCCCGTCCACTCCATTGAAGATGAGCTCATTGAACGGATCGACCCACTTATTGATGCGGGACTCGACCCAATGCACCGGAGGGTGCTTGCCGCAGCGGTGGTTTCAATGGCTGAAGGCGTCGGAAGGCGCTGGCTGGTTGGCGGCCCACCGGTCAGTCCATCGACCATGCAGGAGCGAAGTGAAGGCCTGGCTCAAGTAGTCGCCCAACTCGCGTGGAGTGGTCTTCGAGGTATCCAGCCAACCGAAACGAGCCCTTCGTCTGAAAGGACGTCCTAGAGCCGAGGAACGAGTTGCTGGCAGTAGGCAAAGATTTCGCCGGCACAGGAGTGATAGGCATCCTGATCTCCCCCTGCGGGATCCTCAACTTCAGCGCTTCCAGAGAGATCGAGCTCTTGTAGTTCCAGCGCAAGGATCCGATCGTGCAGTGGGCGGTCTCCACTTTCGAGCGAGCGGGCAACCTCGACGATGATCGCTGCCTTGGCTGCACCGTCAGGGTGAACTCGCCGCACATACCGAACATGATCGGCTTCCATGCAGAGAATGAGGTCAGCCCACTCAACATCCAGATTCGTCAGTTGATGACTCCGATGGCGCCCCAAAGGGAGATCCTCAAGTTCTGGCAGCGCGGTGATCGCGTTCTTGGTTCGAATGCTCATTGGTTGGCCTTCAAGCGCATGGGTCCCTGCCGTCACCAAGTCAATTGAGCGCCCTTCAACATCGGCCAGAAATCCGAGCATGAACCCACCCATGACTGAACGAGCAGCATTGCCGGTGCACAGCATCACGACTCTTGGCGCTCGACTCATGATGAAGACACCAACGTCGCATGAAAGCCGAACACCCGTTGTCGCCCTAGGCGACAACGGGTGCCAGCGTTGCGACCTCGCTGCTTCCATGAGTCGACAAAGACGAGAACCACGCTTGTCGCTCTTGCAATGCTCCTCTGCGCCATGGCGCTGAGGCTACTTCGCTCATTCAAGCCGTGAACTCACGAAGTCGCCAGAACTGAAACGGCAGGTCCTGTTGCCAACGTGCAGAGGGTGGCTACATCGACTTCTCATAGTTCGAACTTCCAAAGGCGAGAATTCCAGCGAAGATGAAGTTGAGCAAGATCAAGCCAATGCCAAAGCCAACGCCCTTGCCAAACTTCTTGGCGACATCGATCCAAATGATGATTCCAGCGATGATGTTGACAATGGGGATCAGCATCCAGATAAGCCACCATCCTGAGTGACCAGAGATCTTGATCAAGGTGTACACGTTGTAGATGGGGATAATTGCTGCCCACCCGGGCCGACCCGCCTTCGCAAAGAGCACCCACCATTCAATGATCGCAATCACGACGACGACAAGGGAACCAACGAAATAGCTGGGACTAAGACTTGACGATGCAAGCAGGTGGTTCATAACGCTCCTCTACCCCTCAGTGGGTGACGGAGGGATCGCCAATTTCTTGACCCATGCCCTCCATCGGAACGACCATTCGACCGTTCAACCACACCGTGAACTTATCGCTCGAATCTGGAGAAAACGTGGACGATCACGGCGTAACGAGCGGAGTCGCCGCTGAAACCGGCGAGATCTGGAACCCATTCGACGCCGTTGAGATGAAGCGGGTTGCCCGACCATGAGTGAGACCAGTAATGGTGCACCTGAGTGACGTCGTGACACAGGACTTCGCAACGCCAGTGGTCGACGTCACGGTGAAACTGACCGATGCATTCGTTGCTCTGGTCCAAGCCAGGGTAACGCTGCCACGAGCGACTGCGACGACGTGGAGCCCAGTCGGGGCGAGATTGCGCAAGACCAATCGGCTGAGCGTCATGACATTGGGGTTGTTGTTCGTGCCATCGGTTGTGCCGAGGAAGGTCACTGAACCCGTTGCGTCGACCACGGGATCGTGAATCTCATCAAAGCCAGTCGCTAGCTGGCTGCGTCCTGTCCCATCGGCATTGAGGCGAAGCAGCTGTGCACTGCCAGGCGCACCCACTGCAACCATCCCGACGTAGAGCCGACCGAGTTGATCAATCGAGCCGAGATCTGGTTGACCCGGAACATTCGCGATGAGGCGCTGACTCAGACCATCGTTCCCAATCCGTGAAATGGTGTCGTAGCCATTGGCGAAGTAGAGCGAGGTTCCAGATGGCGAATACGCGACACTGAGGGCTCCTGAGCCAGTCTGCAAGGCAAGGGTCCGGGGCGCACCGAGTGATGTTGGAATGGCCAGTAGCCCGCCCCCAACGGCAAGCGCCAAATGCGTCCCATCAGGCGCCATGGCAATGCCATAGGCGAAAGAATTTAGAGTACCCACCTCGGGAACCGTCACGCCAGTGGGAGTGCCTGAGGTACCAATTGCGAAGACATTTGGTGTCGTCGTTTGCGCCGCGACGTATGCCATCGCACCAGATTTCGAGACCGCCACTCCATAGAACCTCGGCGTTGAACTACTGGGACTGCGAAGGATCTTGAGATTGGTGCCTCCAGCACCAAATCGGTAGAGTCCGCCGCTGCTGGTCGACAGGAACACCGTCGCTCCCGTCGGCGACGTTGCGAGACCCGAAGCAAAGGTTGCATCGGTGCCAATGCCTGAAGGGAGAAGGTAGGTAAATGCCGGCACGTAGGCAGAGAGCGGCCCCGAGGTAGCTCCACCGGCTGCGCCAAGGTACGAGGAAATCGCGAAGGCAGCGCCAA
This sequence comes from uncultured Actinomycetes bacterium, assembly GCA_903918025.1. Lineage (GTDB taxonomy): Bacteria > Actinomycetota > Acidimicrobiia > Acidimicrobiales > RAAP-2 > CAIQEU01. The sequence continues at coordinate 7,132 of CAIXCS010000073.1, read as the reverse complement.
ACGTCAACGTCACTCTGCTAATCCGACCCATCACCCCTCCGAACGATCAGCCACTCAAGTGTGAACGCTTCGTAGTGGGAAGTTACCCGATCGAATCGACCTTTGGCGACCAGACGCGTTTGCCTAGAGCAACTCCCGTCGGCGCATCGCCATCAACGTGAACCAACCCCACACTGGCGGGAGATACGACGTGAAGAGGCGCTGCACAAAAACTGCCGAAACTGCAATGGAGTCAGGTATTCCGGCGGCAGTGAGTGCCAAGATCATCCCGGCCTCAACCACTCCCATTCCCCCTGGAACCGGGGACAGCCCACCGAGCACTGACCCAAGGGTCAACGCGACGATGCAAACCGCAAGTGGGAGATGGGCACCAAAGGCATGGAGGGAACTCCCAAGTGCAAGTGCCACCAGCACCTGAGCGAGGAGTGAACCGCCGAAGATGAGTACCAACTTGGACGGTTGGCTGGCGAGCACCCGAAGATGTCCGGTTGATTCGTTCCACTTGGGTCGGAGTTTCGAGGCCGCTGCGCGACGGAGTTTCGGAACGAAGACCGCAACCCCAAGAACCACGCCGAGCCCAACGACGACCAGCAAGATCATGTGAATCAACTTTGCCGCTGAACTTCCTGTCGAAAGACTGTCTTGGAAGTTGAAACTGCCAATGGCAAAGGGAAGCGCCAACACCAAGGTGACCGTCTTTGCCACCCATGAAGCGGTTGAAGAAACCACCGCGGAAGAGACTGCCATCGTGGCGTCGTAGCCCTGACGCTGGAAGAACCGCACGCGAGTTCCGATCACCGCAACATTTCCTCCCGCCAAGGAACTGAAGGAGTTCGACATCTCGAGAGCCAGAACCTTCAGGTAACCAAGCGGCTTTACGACCGATCCCAGGGTTGTCGCCGCCACCGAGACCGTACAGAGTTGCGCAAGGATAAACGTGAGAACAACCCATCCCCAGGCCGCAGATTTCAGCGTTGAGAAGGAGGCTGCCACGTGCACGAAGACCGCGAGGAGCGCCCACCCACCAATAAGTGAGCCCACCGTCATGAGAATGGTCCCCCACGAGATTCGTCGAGGCTCATAGAGCTCTGGTGGTTCAATGCCGGCGGCCAATGAACCCGCTGTTCGAACTCGAGTCAGTAGCCCCTTGTTTGCCTTGATCAACGGCGAAAGGCCAGATGGGAGAGCCGCTCGTTGGAGGAACGGCAAGGCATTCACGAGTTCATCCGCTCCAACGACCTCAAGGGCAGCGGCGACGGCTTCGTCAACCCCGGACTCTGCAGAGCCAATGAGCGCTGCACACACGAGAGCTGCAGCCAGGTCCCTGGATCGACGCTCGTCGCTTGGCGTCGCCGTCGATCGCTCAAAGCCAATCAGCGAAACCTTGGCGGACGCATCAACGAGAATGGTTGACCCGGCGATTGCTCCGTGAGCCATTGCTCCATTGAGCGCACTCACGGTTTCGATAATTGACTTGGCCGTCCCAGCCGGGACTGCATCTGGCAAGAGCGCATCAAGACGACTTCCTGCAGGCCGCTCGAGCAGCAGGACGGCATTTCCTCCTACCTCGCCAGCAGTGATGACCACGGGAGCGCGCTCCTCGAGGACTCTCGAGGCCAACATGGTGGCGAAGGCTTCGTGCTCAACCTGTTGCAGGCTCGTCGTCGCAAGACTTGGTCCAGAATCCCGGAAGAACAGGGAGCGCCCAAGTTTCGAAAGCAGCTGTGCTTCGGTGGCATCGCGTCCAACGACAACCGCCTCAATCGCGACTCCATCGAGTGTTCCCCAATAGCGGACGGCCCCCCATCCGCGTGAGGGTTGCCGCACAAGGCCTTCAACCGAAGCCCCGATTCCAGAGAACAGCCTTGCGACGTCATCGAGCGACGGAAGTCCTTCGGGTGAGCCAACGAGGAGGTGCATCGCCGAGACAGCCGTCCACCCAAGCACCACTGACGTGAGCACAGCGGTCGTCACTCCTGCCCCGTAAATGACGCCGACAACGGCGCCAAAGGTGATGATGAGACGTACCGTTCGGCGAAGACTTCGACTGAGATAAGGAGCAACGGCCAACTGAATCGCGGTAGCGGTGGTGAGGAGGATCACGATCGATTGCGTCTTCACGCCGTCGTATCCCGCGTTGTTGGCTCCAGGGGTTGCCGGACCAAGTAGCGCTCGATAGGCAATGGCCCCAAGCACGCCAAGTACCACCGCGACAACGCCATCTCGGAGCAATGCCATTGTTCTCGCCATGACCGCAGCAACGCCAACCGCGATGATGACGCCCGCAGTACTCAGGAACCACAACGCGGAAAGTAGCCACGACATGCCAAATGGCAACGGCAGGACGGCGCCAGTCACCTCAGCTTGAAGGGAAGCTCCCGCTCTGGCCATCACCGCCAGGGCGATGACCCAAAGGACGCCAATGCCAACTCGAATCCCGTCACCACCTCGACGGTGTCGCTGCCCGCTCGAGAATGGTGCGAAGAACACGTCCTTCATCGGACGTTCATCAACGGCCCGGTCTAGGTCAATCGAACGGCTGAACGTGGTTCGCTGCATGGTGGATCACGCTAGTAGAGCTGTTGACGCGTGGCATCGGTGACGAGGCCGCACTCGACAGTCTTCGAACGTTGCGGCCTGTGAGCTCTGCCTACTTGATGTGGATCCCCGAGATTGCACGAGCAATGATCAATTGCTGAATCTCGATTGCACGTTGGAATTTTTGTCCACTCTGCAAACGTCTCGACTCAAGCCTTCTTTGACTTTCGGGTGATCAATGCCCCAGCAACTACAAGAGCCAAGATGCCAACCAAGACGATGAGCAGCCATGGGAAATTGCTCGACGACGAGGTCTGCCCCTGTCCAATTACGAGTGAAACGCTGGCTGCAACCGTTGGCTGGCCGCCTGGTTGGACTGCGGCAATTGTGACGAATTGGCCCTCAGTTGCACTCGTCGGAGTTCCACTTAGCCTGCCGTTGTGTTTGTTGATGGTGAGCCCATCAGGAAGGGTTCCTCCAACCACTCTGAACGTCGAACTTGGATCGAGATCGCCAAGGGTTGTTCGAACCATCAACGCCTTGCCTACGGTGCCGTAGGCAATCGTCGGCAACGCAACCGTAGGGGTAGGTTCCCCGACGGTCACGATGAGCGAGGCGTCAACTGCCCCATGACGAGGGTCAATGGCGCGAATGATGACTGGGGCCGGCGCATTCACTGCCTCGGTTGGCTGTCCCACCACTTGACCGGTCGAAGAGTCAAGTTCAAGGCCAGGTGGCAAGGTTCCACAGGCAACGGCGAAGCGCGTTCCCAGTGACAATCCCTGCAGCGATGGATTGATCAAGGTGTCGTAGCCAACCGCGGTCGCCACATGATTTGGATAGTTGAGGCGAAGTGGAGACGCCAGAGCCAAAAGATGGAATGTTGCGAGACGGACCGTGTGGTTGGTGAAGCTGATCGCAATCGTGGCGACGGTGGAACTGCCCGGCAAGTAGCTCGGCGTTCCCGAAATGACGCCCACTGCACCATCAAGGGCAAGGCCTTGTGGCAGAGCACCCGAGGTCACCGTAAAACTTGTTGGCGTTCCGATTCCGCTCAGGTTGGGCGCAACCGTCACCGTTGAACCTGGAGAGGTAATGACCTCTGGGTAGACAAGTTTCGGCGAGGCAATGCACGATCCGCTCTGATCGACACTAGGAACTGGAGTCTTTGGAATCATCGTCGTGGTGGTTCCTGTTGGCGCCGTGAACGACGGTGCGTTGACCGTTGCAGTGACGGCAATCACCGAGGTTGCCGTCGTCGTGCCGATTGTCCGGCCAACGACGACGGACGTGGTGCCCTTTGTGGTTGGCGGGACGCCCCACGACAGCACGCCCGTAGAAGGTGAAATCTGCACCCCGGGTGGCCCACTCAGCAAGAAGTAGGTCGCCCCAGAAACTGGTGTTGGCGAAACAGAGATTGAACTTCCAGGCTTCACTGTCACCGATGGTGGGTAGTGGAGCGCCGACGGTGAGGCAACGTCAATCGATAAGAAGGTGCAAGAAACGCCATTGCGCAACACCTTCACCGATGTCACACCGTTGGTAGGCACGTTGGCCTGACCATTTACTTGGCCGTTCACCAATAGTGAGAGTCCGCCCGGCAAGACTCCGCCAGCAAGACTGAAACGATCGGAGCTTCCTGCACCAGTCGGACTGACGTTCACCGGTGCTCCAAGACCAACATGAATGCTTGGGTACGACACCGGACAAGTTGTTGAAGTCGGCTGAGTCGTTGGGGTCGTCGACAGGGTCGTGGTCGTTGCCGATGGATTCTTGAAACCTTGGTCAACAGGGATCATCACCCTTGCTGGTCGACCTGACGACTGTCCACCAGGACCACTGTCACGCAGATAGATCAACAAGGCGCTGCCTGCAAGAATCGGCTTTCCGTCCGTCAGATGGTTGAGAGAAAAACTTCCCGTCACGTCAGCCTTTTTGTCGGCAGGTACTGGAAAACTCAGCGCAAGCCATGGTCCGTTTGGTCCAGTTGCGTATTCAAGACTGGTCACAATTTGCACGGGTGTTTGTCCAGGAGCTACCGCAGTATCAAAAATGGGGCCAAGGTTGAAGGTTGCTGTGACGGCACCCGACCCACCTGGATCCACGCTCACCGAGAAAATTGAAGGGACATCCGGCTTTGGCACAATGGGGCTCGCAGCAACCGGCCAACTGAACTCCACTCGACCAGGCTCGCCACGTGAGGGGTTGTCAACTCCGGCCTGGTAGTCCTTCATCCACTGCGTGTCTTTCTGCTCTGACAGGCGAACTTGGGTCGCCACCGAGGGGCTGGCGTATGAGGATCCACCGCCGCCACCTGTCGTCCCGGTGGTGTTTCTTTCGAATGCACCAGCACCCGCCGCACCACCGAAGTATCCGCCGCCGCCGCCGCCGCCAACGGCGTAGTTACCAAAGGACGCATCACCACCGGCTGCGCCCTTGCCCGGCTTTCCAGAAATGTTGTAAGCGTTGTAAACCAAGACCGGACAGCTTTTCTCTGGGCCATGCGACGTGAACAGGACACCACAACCCGATTTCCCTGGTCCAGTTAGCGTCCCTCCTGGTCCTCCATCGGCACGAATGAGCTGGTCGGGATGGCCATTGCCAAGACCACCTGCATCACCGTTGAATCCGTTACGACCGTTTCCTCCAGATCCGCCACGGCCACCGAGTGGGTTAGTCGAGCCGCCGCCACCGCCACCACCGCCACCAACCAAGACTCGGTTCGACAGTGCGTCACCACCTTGGCGAACATCGGAAGCTCCGCCGCCGCCGCCGCCGCACAGCATGCTGTCGACGCACGGCGATGCGCCGCCTCCATTGAAGCCATGGTCATTTGAGCGAGAAGGCACGCCACCGACTCTGACGGTGAGGGTTTCTCCGGGCGTAACCGCCAAGACGGCACTCACACAACCGCCATACCCTGGCCGACCTTCAAACAAGTTATGACCAGTGCCGCTGAACTCACCGCTGGCTCCACAAACCTTGGTGGCGATCTTCGTGATGCCGCTTGGAACCACCCAGGTTTGAGGGGCGCCTGTATTGGCGAAAGAAATTTGTGATGGTGAAGTTGCTGCTCCGACGGGCGGAGAAGCGTTAACACCGGCTACGAGAACAAGTGCGAAAGACGCTGTACTCAACAGTCGACCTACGGTGTGACGCATCATTCTCCTTCCGCTACCAGAGCGAATTGGAGCCTGAACGTGACGTTAGTTCTCCTCGTTGAAAGGTGCATGAGGACTGGACCCAGAAACTCCGATAGCGGGTCCACCCGGCCAAACCGGGATGTGGTCATGAGTTCAACACATCATGCTGGTAACTTCCCAGTGAAACCCTTGGAACTGCAGGGGAATCGGAACCTTGTGCTACTTGATGTGGATCCCCGAAATCGCACGAGCAATGATCAATTGCTGAATCTCGCTCGTACCTTCGAAGATGGTGAAGATCTTCGAATCACGGTGCCAACGCTCAACTGGGTACTCACGGACGTAGCCATACCCACCGAGAATCTGAATGGCATCTTCGGTAACCCTGACCGCGGTCTCACCGGCATAGAGCTTCGACATTGAACCTTCGCCATTAAGGAAAGGCTTGCCAGTCGCGCCCATCCACGCAGCTCGCCATACGAGCAGTCGGGCTGCATCAATGTGCATCTTCATGTTGGCCAACTTGAAGGCAATGGCCTGGTTCTCGATAATTGGGCGGCCGAACTGCTGGCGTTCTTTGGCGTAGTCAAGCGAGTACTCATACGCCGCACGTGCAATGCCGAGCGCTTGAGCGCCAACTGACGGGCGAGTGGTCTCAAAGGTCTTCATTGCCGCCTGCACACCGGACTTCTTCCCCTCGCGAGCACGGCCGAGACGCTCGTCGAGCTTCTCCTTGCCACCGAGAAGCATTCGACCTGGAATGCGGCAATCTTGAAGAACCACTTCGGCAGTGTGGCTTGCCCGGATGCCCATCTTTTGGAACTTCTGTCCCATTGAGATGCCCTTGGTGCCCTCAGGGATGACGAAGCTTGCCTGTCCTCGTCCTGCGAGTTCTGGTTCAACCGAGGCAACGATGACGTGGGTGTTCGCAATGCCACCATTGGTAATCCAGGTCTTTGTTCCATTGAGTACCCACTCATCGGTGGCTGCGTCGTAGACAGCCCGAGTCTTGAGCGAGGAGACATCAGAACCAGCATCAGGCTCCGACACGCCAAAGGCAGCCAACTTCAAGTCATCTGGGGTGCCGAAGCACTGTGGAACCCACTCCATTGCTTGCTCTGGCGTTCCATTGGCCATAATGCCGGCAACCGCAAGTGTCGTCCCCATCAGCGCGAGTGTGATGCCCGCATCGCCCCATGCCAACTCTTCGAGCGCAATGACCATTTTGAGGCCCATGGGGTCCGAGAAGGCATCGGCCATGAAGTCCATGGAGTACAAACCAATGTTGGCCGCTTCTTGAATGATTGGCCACGGCGTCTCTTCACGCTCATCCCACTCGTGTGCAGCGGGACGCATCACGTTCTCTGCGAAGTCATGCACCCATGACTGAACCGTCAACTGGTCGTCGTTGAGCTCCATTGAGAAGTCAGCCATGTGAGGGACCTTTCGGC
>CAIXCS010000072.1 GCA_903918025.1 uncultured Actinomycetes bacterium | reverse complement strand
TGGCGGGTAGTTCAATTGGCAGAACGCCGGGTTTTGGTCCCGGATGCTAGGGGTTCGAGTCCTCTCCCGCCAGCGATCGACCGGAACAGCCAACCGCACCGTTTACGGCTGGTCTTCTCGTTGCAGTTGCGCGAGGTACTCGTTATACGAGGCCATTGCTGCCTCTTCCTCTTGAGTCGCCGTCAATGAACGACGCTTTGATGGCCGCTTCTTGGGCTTCGTACCGGTGAGGTCACGGTACGCAAAGAAGCACGCGTAGCCAATGAGGAACGGCCATTCAATGACGTAGGCCCAACTCAAAGTATTGCCACCAAGTGCCCGAGAGAGTTGCCAGATAAACGCAGCGGTAAAGAGGGCGACTAAGACCACCAGCATGGAGAGCGTTGCGACAATGCGTTTGGTTGTTCGAGGTGTGTCGCTCATGCCTCGTCGGCAAAAGTGGCCAGAATCTTGGCCAGTTCGACCGGTCGATCTCCTTGTATGGAATGCCCGGCACCTTCAACTCGAATGACCGTTGCGTCCGTCACTACTTCGAGAAACTTGGCCTCGTCATCATCGTCGACCACCGAGCCGGAACTCATCCCACGAACGAGCAGCACCGGAATCTTGAGTGACGCAAGGTCGTCCCAACGAGAACCGTGATCAAGGGGAAGTGGTGCCTCAACGTCGCGGTGGCGCGCATAGCGCCACTGCCAACTGCCGTCTTCGAGCTGGAGGGCATTGTGGAGAATGCCTCGTCGAAGCGACGACTCTGAACGGGTTGGATTGAATTCCTTGGTTCGCTTCAGCAATTCATCGAAACTCGGAAACGTTGCAGGTCCATTGACGAACGCGGTGATGTGATTCGCCTTCTCTCGATTGACGCCGGGAGTGATGTCAACGAGTACGAGGCGAGCCACAAGGTGAGGCTTCGTCGCAGCAACCGAGATTGCGGTGAGGCCACCGAGCGACATGCCGACGAGGAGAGGCGATTTGGGCTGCAAACCTTCGAGAACTTGTGCAATATCGAGTGCATTGCTGACAGGATCTCCGGCACCCCGAGCTCCTCCATCGGAATGGCCGTGTCCTGGAAGATCAAGAGCCAAGACGGAGCGTCCAAGCGCAAGACAGACCGTGTCCCAGGTGTGCGCATTCTGCGCTCCGCCGTGCAAGAGCGTCATGGAAACTGGTTGATCACCCCAACGAAGTCCCGAGAGCAATCGCCCATCGCTGAGGGCAAATTCTTCGCGGCGAAGAACCGGTGCCTGCTCGAAGGGAAGACCGAACTCCTCAGCATTTTCATGCAACATCGAGAATTCGTCGTAGAAAATGTTCTCCACAACTCCACCGTAGTGGAGGTGTGAGTGCTAGAGAAGAGCCATGCGAGAAGACCCATTGGCCGCAATTGTCCTCGCAGCCGGCGAGGGATCGAGAATGCGCTCGAGTCGCCCAAAGCCGCTGCATCACCTCTGCGGGCGCCCAATGCTGCAGCACATTGTTGACGCACTCGCAGGCCTTCAACCAAGCGCCGTCGTTGTGGTCGTTGGACACCGGGGCGATTGGGTCACGAAGGTGATGATTGATCGTGCGCCCTCGGGAATTGATCTCACCTTTGTCGATCAGCCAAATCAATTGGGAACTGGAGATGCCGCCGGCGTTGGTTTAACGGGACTCGACGATGGAGAAGCCGATGTGCTGATCCTTCCAGGCGACGCCCCGCTCCTTCGAACCGAGACGCTGGCAACACTCGTTGACGTGCATCGAAGGTCGGGTGCAGCCGCGACCGTGCTGACGGCTGTCCTACCAGACCCAACGGGCTATGGACGCATCATCAGAAACCGAGAAGGCTCGGTCGTTCGAATTGTTGAAGATCGTGACGCCACAGCAGAAGAGCGAGCCGTTACCGAAGTCAACACTTCGATCTACTGCTTTAAGCGGAGCCTGTTGACCCCAGCGCTTCGGCGTCTCCAGCCGAGCAATGTCCAAGGCGAGTACTACCTCACTGATGCCATTGAGGTACTGGCGGGAGCGGGGCACCTCGTTGGATCCGTCATCGTTGAGGACGCGGCCGAAGTTGCAGGTGTCAATGACCGCGGCCAGCTCGCCGAGGCTGAGCGAGCAATGCGGCGCCGAATCAATCGGCAATGGTTGGCTCGAGGGGTGACGATGTGGGACCCCGAGGACACCTACATCGATGCAGATGTTGAGCTCGATCCAGATGTCGTGCTGATGCCTGGCGTCATCCTTCGTGGGGCAACGACCGTGGCAAGCGGCGCAGAGCTTGGTCCCGACGTCCTTCTCACTGACACGGTGATTGGGCGAGGGGCGACGGTGCGGTCAACAACCGCGGAGATGGCGGTCATTGGCGACGATGCAACTGTTGGTCCATATGTTTCGCTGCCGCCCGGCTACGAAGTTCCCGCTGGCGCAACCGTCACTGCTGCCAGCTTTCAATAAGGGCAAAAACTGACCGCAGGTGCGCATGGTCTGCCATTGGTAGCGTGACCCCATGGACCTCGTCTCGACACGCCACCTACAAATCGTCTCCGGCCGAGCACACCCCGCGTTGGCAGAGTCCATCGCTGGTCACCTCGGTGTGGTCCCAAGCGGGGCCAATATTCGCAAGTTCGCCAACGGTGAGATCCATTGCCGGTATGACAACTCCATCCGTGGTGCAGATGTCTTCATCATTCAGACGCATTGCGATCCCGTCAACGAGACGATCATGGAGCAGATGATCATGATCGATGCAGCGAAGCGAGCGTCAGCAAAGCGCATTACCGCAGTCATTCCGTATTACGGCTACTCCCGCCAAGACCGAAAGGCGACGGGCCGAGAGCCAATCACCGCGAAGTTGGTTGCGGACATGCTCCAGGTCGCGGGCGTCGATCGAGTTCTCTCCGTCGACCTGCATTCTGGTCAAATCCAAGGTTTCTTCGACTGCCCGTTTGATCACGTCACGGCTGCTCCAGTGCTCCTCGACTACCTGCGCGACCGCATGGGCGACAATGCCGTCATCGTGACGCCAGATGCCGGACGGGCCAAAGTCGCCGAGCGTTATGCCAACCACCTCGGTGTGGACATGGCACTTGTGCACAAGACGCGTCCAAAGGGCACGGCGAACCAAGTCCAAGCTCTTCAGGTGGTCGGCGACATTGAAGGCAAGAAGTGCATCCTGATTGACGACATGATCGACACGGCTGGGACAATTTGCGCCGCTGCTGATCTTCTGAAGCAATCCGGTGCAGCAGAGGTATGGGCACTGGCAACCCACGGGGTTCTCTCTGACCCAGCTTGTGAACGCTTGAGTAATTCAACGGCGATTACCAAAGTCGTCATTACCGACACGCTCCCAATGAGTCCACTTCGTCACTTTGAGAAGCTCGAAGTGCTGTCCGTTTCACGTCTGATCGCCGACACGATCGGTGCCGTCTTCGAAGAGACGAGTGTTTCGGAAATTTTCGGCGGCGAGAACCTCGCCTGAGTTCTGCGGAGGCCCATTTGGTCTCGGGTTCTCAACCGGCTAGGATTGCAAAGCCCTCATGGCCCGACGCGCCGTGAAACCTCGCAACTAGGAGACGTCAATGCCGGAGATCACCCTCAACGCCCAACTTGGTCGCAAGATCGGATCATCAGACTCACGCCGTCTCCGGACTGCCGGGCAGATTCCTGCGGTCCTCTATGGGCATGGCATGGAAGCCATGGCAATCTCGGTCGAGGCCAAGGCTCTGCGCTCAGCACTTTCCACCGAAGCTGGACTGAACCAGTTGCTCGAACTCCATGCTGATGGCAAGAGTTACTTGGCAATGGCTCGTGAGTTGCAGCGCCACCCAGTTCGCGGGACGGTGACCCACATTGACTTCCAAATCGTCCAGCGCGATGAACTCATCTCGGCCGATGTTGCGCTCAACCTGATCGGCGACGCCGTTGAAGTTCGGCACCATGCTGGGTCGATCGACCAGCAGGTCTTCAACCTTCATGTCTCGGCAAAGCCATCAGACATTCCGTCGTTCATCGAGGTGGACATCTCTGATCTCACCGTCGGCGCCGCAATTCGAGTTGCTGACTTGGTTCTGCCTTCTGGCGTTACCGCGGTCACTGAAGGCGATGTTGTGGTTGTCGCCAGTCACGCCAGCCGGATTGTCGCCGATCCTGAAGCACCGGCAGAGGCCTAGGTCTTCCCGGTTTTTCTATGCGGTTGACCGGCGCAAGCGCGCGCGTCGGGTCCTCGGCGGAGTACCTCGTCCTTGGTCTCGGCAATCCAGGTGTCGAGTACGAACACACTCGTCACAATGTTGGTGCCGATGCCGTTCGTCTCTTAGCTGAGCGCCACCGAGGATCATTCAAGATTGAACGTGGACAACGTTGTCGCCTTGCAGAAGTCACCATTTCTGGATTGAAGATTGCGCTTGCCATTCCGACCACCTTTATGAATGAGTCGGGCGCTGCGATCAAGCCATTGCTGAAGAGAACGGGCATCGACGATCTGGGAAAGCTCATTGTGGTTCACGATGAGTTGGACCTTGTGCCCGGCCTCGTCAAGCTGAAGGCTGGCGGCGGACTCGCCGGACACAATGGCCTTCGGTCACTCTCTCAAGTCCTTGGAAGTCAAGACTATGTCAGGGTCAGAATTGGAATCGGGAAGCCACCATCAAAAGAACAAGGGGCACAGCACGTCTTGAAGAAGCTCTCAAGCGCGGCAAGGACAGAAATGGAAGTTTCGATTGCCCAAGCAGCTGATGCCGTGGAACTTCTCATCACGTCCGGCCTTGAAGCCGCAATGAACCAGTTCAACTAACACGATGAACCTTCATCTCGAGGTTGGCGCACCATTGGGAGCAGTTGCGGACGCCCTTCTGGCTGATCCCCAAGCCACGAATGCGCTCACCGGCACGAGCAAGACCTTGGCGATTGCTGCAGGAGCCCAAGCGGCGTTCCTTGCCGGCGCAGCGAGACGAGGCGAGCGGCTTCCGCTCCTGGTCATTACGTCGAGCCAGAGTGAGGCCGAACGCCTCGGCACCGACCTCGAAGCATTCTTTGAGCCTTGGCAAGAAGGACGAGAGATCGCCGCGCCAACCTCGTCAGTGGTCGTCCTGCCACCTTGGGACACGCTGCCACTCGAACGGGTCAGCCCTGACGTTGAAACCATGGGAAGACGAAGTGCGGCCAGATGGCGCCTTTCGCAACCAGACCATCAGCCATTGATGGTCGTCGCATCGGTGCGTGCTGCATTGCAGCACCTTGGCGAAGCTTCGGTGCTCGAGCCAATCGTCGTCACGGTTGGCGACACCATTGATCCAGAAGTCCTGATTCGTAACCTCGTTGCAGCTGGCTACCGACGTGAGCATCGCACTGAAGCAAGGGGAGAGTTTTCGGTGCGAGGTGGAATCTTGGATATCTATCCTTCGACCGCTACCTTGCCCGTCCGCCTCGATCTCTTCGGCGACGAGGTCGATCAGATTTCCTCCTTTGACCCGACTGATCAGCGATCAATCGCAGAGGTCGAGACTGCGTGGCTCTTTCCCTGCAGAGAGTTTCAGCCAACGGAGTCCGTTAAACGACTGGCGGAGACGCTTGCGCCGCGGTCCGGGCTTGGAAAACAACTGCTTGAGCGAGTGACCAATGGCGAATTGGTCGACGGCATGGAGGGTTGGCTTCCTTGGCTTGTCGAAACCGACGAACTCGTGGTCGATCTCTTCGATCGAGCTTCGCAGATTGTGCTGCTTGAACCGCGGGCAATTCGTGATCACGCCATTGAACTGAATGATGAAGAATCGGCCCTCGTCGCCACCTTGCTTGAGACGTGGAACCTTGAGGAAATTGCTGCTGATCAATCAAGTGGACTCCTTTTGCACGCCTCGTTCGATCGCCTGTTGGCAAAGACCAGTGCACCGGTGCTCTCTCTCGTTTCAGTGCCCGATGGTCCAGCGACGTCGGTTCTCGCCACACGTCAGCTGCTTCCAGTACTTGGTGATGACGAGAAGTTTGCCGATCAGGTCGCCGAGCTCGTTGCTCAGCAGTTCAGCGTCACGGTTGCTGGATCGACGCCTGCAGGCGTCCGTCGCCTTGGTGACCTCTTGGTTGGTCAAGGCGTTCAACTTATTGAACATTCCATCGCGACGGCGAGCAAAGGCGTGGAGGTGGTGCTCGCGTTAGTGGCTCGAGGATTCATTGCACCTGATGCAAAGGTGGCACTGATTGCTGAGGGAGATCTCACTGGTCGTCGACTCGCGCACAAGGTGGCGAGAGCGCGCCCAAAGAACGTTGATGGGTTCTTTGATGACCTTGCAATCGGGAGCTACGTCGTCCACCGTCAGCATGGGGTAGCGAGGTTTAGTGGTGTGACTACCCGAACCATGGGTGGTGCAACTCGGGACTACTTGATTCTTGATTTCAAAGGAACCGACAAGCTGTACCTGCCCGTCGACCAAATTGAGGCAATCACCGCCTACTCCGGCGGCACCTCGCCTTCGCTCTCGAAGATGGGCGGAGCTGAGTGGACGAGGTCCCGAGCCAAAGCACGAGCTGCAGCTGCGGAAGTCGCTGCGGAACTCGTTGAGCTCTACCGCAACCGCCTGACGGCAACCGGGTACGGATTTGGCCCCGATACCCCCTGGCAAGAAGAGATGGAGGCGCTCTTTCCTCATCACGAGACTCCGGACCAGTTGCGAGCGATTGCTGAGGTGAAGGCTGACATGGAAGCCGAACGACCCATGGACCGCCTCATCTGCGCTGACGTTGGGTTTGGGAAGACGGAAATTGCGGTTCGAGCGGTGTTCAAGGCCGTTCAAGATGGACGGCAAGCCGCGGTGCTCGTTCCAACGACCCTCCTTGCAAGCCAGCACTTTCAGACCTTTACTGATCGATTTGCGGGCTTTCCAATTCGCGTGGAGATGCTGTCTCGTTTCTTGACTGACGCCGCTGCACTCGAGGTCATGGCTGGTCTGGCGGATGGCTCTGTGGATGTCGTCGTCGGAACACATCGCTTGCTTTCACCGACGTTGCAGTTCAAGAAACTTGGACTGCTCGTCGTTGATGAAGAACAGCGATTTGGCGTGAGCCACAAAGAATCGATCAAGCAGTTGACGAACGGTGTTGACGTGCTCACGCTGTCAGCGAGCCCGATCCCAAGAACGCTTGAAATGGCACTCACTGGGATTCGTGATTTGTCAATGGTCACAACGCCTCCGGTTGAGCGCCGACCAATCCTCACCTATGTCGGAGAGTATGAAGAAGCTGCCGTGAGAGAGGCGATACGTCGAGAACTGCTTCGTGAAGGTCAGGTCTTCTTCGTGCACAATCGAGTGGCCGACATTGACGAGGTTGCTCGAAAGCTTCGAAAGCTTGTCCCAGAAGCCCGGATTGCCATTGCCCACGGGCAAATGGATGAGGGGACACTTGAGCAAGTCGTCCAAGAGTTTTGGGAGCGGCGTGCTGATGTCTTGCTCTGCACAACCATTGTTGAATCGGGCATTGACATGCCGACGGTGAACACGCTCATTTGCGATCGCGCCGACTTGCTTGGACTTGGTCAATTGCACCAACTTCGAGGTCGCGTCGGTCGTGGCGGACAGCGCGCGTATGCCTACCTATTCCATCCTGCCGACAAAGTCCTCTCGGAAACTGCCTATGAGCGCCTTCGAACCATTGGAGAACACACCGAGCTCGGCAGTGGCTTCAAGATTGCGATGCGGGACCTCGAGATTCGAGGTGCCGGCAACCTCCTCGGTGCTGACCAATCGGGACACGTTGCGGCGGTTGGTTACGACCTCTACGTGCAATTGGTCGCTGAAGCGGTTGCCGCAGCAAAGGGTGAGCCGCTGAAGCAAGCCGTTGTCGTCAAGATTGACGTTCCTGGTTCAGCCAGCCTTCCGGAGACCTACGTCGAGGCAGCCGATGCTCGACTTGAGGCATATCGACGGCTCGCAGGTGCAACGACCCACGAAGAAGTTGCCGATGTCGAGGCGGAATGGCTTGATCGCTACGGCCCCCTCCCAACGTCCGCAGAAGGACTGGTTGCAGTTGGGCACCTTCGCGCCGAACTGTTGCGATTGGGTGTCGATGAGTGCATTGTGACCTCGGCGAGGGTTGGTGGACCGTCAAAGACCATCGCCAAGCTGCTTCCAATCTCGCTGTCGGTAAGTTCACAGGTAAAACTTCGTCGACTTGCTCCTGGTTCGACCTTCAAAGAAGACCTTGGTCAACTCCTCGTCGTTATTCCGAAGCCTGCAGAGAGCGCAACCTTCCTCACCGAACTCCTCGTTGAGCTTGCGCCACCGCAGAGCTGAACCGGCTGGGTTACCTCCCCGGCGTTCGGTAAGATCCACCTCGTGAAGAAACTCCTTGGCGTCCTCGCTGCACTTGCCATTGCTGTTGTAGCGACGGTGACCCTCTTTCCACAGTCACCTTCTGACGCAGCG
This sequence comes from uncultured Actinomycetes bacterium, assembly GCA_903918025.1. Classification (GTDB taxonomy): domain Bacteria; phylum Actinomycetota; class Acidimicrobiia; order Acidimicrobiales; family RAAP-2; genus CAIQEU01. The sequence goes on along the minus strand of CAIXCS010000072.1, from coordinate 25,653 downwards.
TCGGTCAATGGAAGTCACATCACGAAGAAGATGCTCAACGCAGATCTCGATGCGATCGGTGGCAATTCCTCATTCACCTGTTATGTCGTGGCGGCCGCGCAACAAGGTGGCGGAACGACTCTGACTGGGGTGAACGGTGCAAGTGCTGGTACGTATGACACGGCATTTGCTGCGTATTGGTTGAGCGAAAAGATTTCAGGGGCTGCAGCCGAGCAGTATGTCGCCGACCACCACCTTACGGTTACCGCCGCAGATACTGCGACGGCCGAGAAGAACCTCGCAACCTCAATCACCGAAGTCACCCAGCCAACGCAGGCAAATCCCACCAATTGCCAAGCCGATGGCAATCAGGTTTTGAAGGAACTTCCGAAGGCTTTCGTGGCCGAGCAAGTGCAAGTGCAAGCTGCCCACGAAGCCATTCTTCGGACGGTCGACACCAAGACTCCGGCTGAGGCTGGTCAGGCATTTTTTGCGGCCCACCCACGAGACTTTGACACCCTATGCCTTTCGGCAATTGTTGGAGCCGCTCAGAACATCGTGTCGGCCGAGACTGCACTGCAGCAAGGCATGTCGTTTGCCGATGCCGCCCGCAAGTACTCGCAGAACGCCGGTGCAAGCAAAGGTGGCTCGATTGGCTGCTACACGCCGGACTCGCCTTCCTATACGGCAGTGCAGAACTATGTACAACAATTGAAGACTGGCGAGACTGGAAAGCCCTTCCAAGCAAGCCAGGGTGTCTACGCCATCATCCATGTAGATCATCGAGTTCCTGCAGCGAGTTATGAGTCTGTCGCTGCTTTTGCGCAGAGCCTTGCCCAGCGCTATTCCCAACAAATGGCGAGCAATGTGATTTCGGGGGATCTTGCCAAGGCAGTCGTTTCGGTCAATACCGCCTACGGCAGTTGGAGTACGGCGAGCAATGGCTTTCGCGTCGTACCGCCAACCCCACCAAAGGCTTAACGCATGGGAGCAGATGCTCCGGTCGGCCAAGTCACGGTGGTTGGCCTCGGTCCTGCGGGCATTGAGTACCTAAGCCATCGAACGCTCGAGTTGTTGAGCCGGCCAATGGTGGTCTTGCGCACACGTGTTCATCCAGCTGCCGAGCACCTTGACCATCTCGAGAGTTACGACCATCTCTACGAGGCGGCAGAGCGATTCGAAGACGTCTACCAAGGGATTGTTGACGACCTCGTTACACGCGCACAGAACGGGCCTGTCGTCTATGCCGTGCCAGGTTCGCCGCTGTTTGCCGAGCGAACGGTCGAATTGCTTCGAAGGGATCCTCGAGTCACCGTGACGATCGAGCCCGCGTTGAGTTTCTGTGATCTTGCATGGGCCGCCCTTGGCATCGACCCAGTTGATCAAACCGTCACCACCATTGATCTTCAAGACTTGCTAGGACGCCGAGACCTCGGCGGCCCTCTCCTCGTTGCGCAGGCGTGGTCGCGGCATCTGCTTTCTGAACTGAAGCTCCTTGCAGAAGAACTGGGCCGAAACGTGCCACCAACAGTGACCATCCTCCATCACCTTGGACTGGACGATGAAGTGAACAAGACCGTCCCTTGGGAGGAGCTTGACCGAACCATCGAGCCCGATCATCTGACCTCGCTCTACCTCTCGTCCTGGCCAGCCGCCGGAGCATCCGTGGCGTCGCTGCTCCTCGTCGTTGAGCGTTTGCGGCGAGAGTGTCCTTGGGATCGAGACCAGACCCATCAGTCGCTCGGGCGGCATCTCCTTGAGGAGTCCTACGAGGTGCTCGATGCCTTGGAAGAACTTGGGAGTGATGAGGATCCAGAAGCGGTGCGGCACCTAGAAGAAGAACTTGGCGATCTCCTCGTCCAAGTCCTCTTTCATGCCGTGTTGGCTGGCGAGTATGGAGGTTTCAGTCTGACCGACATCGCAGAAACCGTTTCAGCGAAGCTCATTTTCCGCCACCCACATGTTTTTGGCGACGTTGAGGCAGCGACTGCGGAAGAGGTGGCCGCTAATTGGGAAGTGCTCAAGCAAGTCGAGAAGCAGCGTTCGAGCATTACTGACGGCATTCCAGGTTCGCTGCCCTCGCTCGCACTCGTTGCGAAACTGCAACGAAAGTCCCAAGCCATTGGCATGGAACGCGACGATCCAACGACCGCTCGATTGCGGGCGGCTGCAACGCTCGAAGCGCTTGGCAACGCGGTGGACGATGCCATAACGCTTGAGCAAACGACACCGCTCAATCAAGAAGTTGGCGAGCTGCTGGCGGTGATCGCGCAACTCAGTCAGCTTGCTGGCATTGACCCAGAAGCAGCATTGCGGCAAACCTCCCTAGCGCTTCGTTCTTCGATCCGAGCTTTCGAGGCGAATTCATGAAGCTGCTCCCCGAATCGAGTGGCGCAGGGCGGTAGCCTTAGCGGAGAGAGTCCCTTGGAGGAACGCTGTGAGCGCGATTGAGTACGTCATTGGCCGCGAAGTCTTGGATAGCCGCGGGAACCCAACGGTTGAGGCCGAAGTCATACTCGATTCGGGAGCTCGTGGTCGAGCAATTGCACCATCTGGCGCTTCAACTGGAGTTCACGAGGCCGTCGAGCTTCGTGATGGCGGCGACCGTTACCTCGGGAAGGGTGTGTTGACGGCAGTTGGTCACGTCAATGAGACCCTCGCTGATGCGGTCGAGGGGTTTGATGCCCTTGACCAGCGATCGGTTGACCTTGCCTTGCGTGATGCTGACGGCACGGCAGACAAGGGCCGTCTTGGCGCCAATGCGATTCTGGCCGTTTCACTTGCGAGTGCCAAGGCTGCTGCCCTAGAGCTCGATGTTCCGCTGTACCGGTCCATTGGCGGCGCGAATGCCCATGTGCTTCCCGTCCCAATGCTGAACGTCATTAATGGTGGTGCCCATGCTCGGAACTCGATTGACTTCCAAGAGTTCATGCTCATGCCAGTCGGCGCTTCATCTTTTTCTGAGGCGTTGCGGTGGGGTGTTGAGACGTATCACGCGCTCAAGGAAGTCCTTTCATCTCGCGGGCTCGCTACTGCAGTCGGCGATGAGGGTGGGTTCGCTCCAGACCTTCCAAACAATGAAGAAGCCTGCAAGGTCCTCCTGCAAGCCATTGAAATGGCCGGCCGAGTGCCAGGCGCCGAGATTGCGCTTGCACTCGACCCTGCCACTTCGGAGATTTACAAGGACGGGAAGTACGTTCTCGAAGGCGAGGGTCGGTCGCTGAGTTCTGCGGAATTGGTTGACTATTGGGCTGATCTCTGCGCCCGCTATCCCATTGTTTCGATTGAAGATGGCATGGCCGAAGAAGACTGGGACGGTTGGAAGTTATTGACGGATCGCATTGGTGGCTCCGTGCAACTCGTCGGCGATGACCTGTTCGTTACCAATGTCGATCTTCTCGCAAGGGGAATTGAGTCGGACACTGCCAATGCAATTTTGATCAAGCTCAACCAGATCGGCACCCTGACCGAGACACTTGATGCGGTTGCGATGGCCAATTCACATGGCTACAAGTCGGTGATTTCCCATCGATCCGGCGAGACCGAGGACACGACGATTGCTGACCTCGCCGTCGCGACGAATGCGGGGCAGATCAAGACTGGCGCCCCAGCCCGTTCTGATCGCGTGGCCAAGTACAACCAATTGCTTCGCATTGAAGAAGAGTTGGGAGAGTCCAGTCGATTTCTTGGACTGAGCGCACTTCGAGGGCTTCGTGGCTGAGCTCGCTTCGGCTCGACTCGCTTCGGCGAAGCGTCGTCCTGTCGACGCTGCGACGAGGCGACATTGGCTCTACTTCACCCTCATGGTGGCGACAGCCGGTGTCTTCGTTGCCTATTCATTTCCGCTCTCGGCGATCCTTCACCAGCGAAGCGCAACGTCTCAAGCAGCCGCCAGTTTGAAAGCGCTCCGAGCGCAGGATTCGAGCCTCAATCAACAAGTTCGCCACCTTTCAACCCAGGCAGGCTTTGATCAAGTGGCTCGCGAGCAGTACCAACTCGTTCATGAAGGCCAAGCGCTGTATTTGATCCTGCCCCCAGCTTCAGCGCCGGTGCAGTCGAATGGTGGACCAGCTCCGTATGCGGGGGACCCCGGTTATCAGCCCCTCATTTCCCCTTCCGCAGGTGCGGTCACGGTCCCAGCCGGGGGAGTGGAGAAGGTGACCGCTCCCGTGACAACGTCCTCGGGACCAAGTCTCGTGCAGCGCATTTTCTCCAGCCTCGAATTCTGGAAGTGATTGGGCCAACTTCAGCTGAACTCGCCGAGGTTGAACTCCTTCTTGGCAGAGTCCTTGAAGGGGAGTTCAGCGTTGCAGCAAAGAGAAAAACTGGCGGAATTGTGGTGATTGAAAACGCGCCATTTCTCCGCGACGGTCGACCAATGCCGACTCGATACTGGTTGGTGGACCCGCTCTTACGAGCTGCAGTCAGTCGTCTGGAGTCAGGTGGTGGCGTGCGACAGGCTGAGCGAGAGGTTGACGCGTCTGCCATTGAGGCGGCCCACGCTCGATCTGAGGTCGAGCGAGTAAAGACACTCGGTCCTGACACTGGAGCACCGCGCCCATCTGGCGGCATTGGAGGCACGCGAACTGGAGTGAAATGTCTCCACGCACACCTTGCCGTGTTCCTCATTGATGGCGAGGACCCTGTCGGAGCCTGGACCGCAGCGCAACTTCATGAAGTTGGCGTTGACCTTGATGGGATCGAGCGAACGAGTGCGTAGCGCAATTGCTGCACTTGATTGTGGAACGAACTCGACTCGTCTCCTCATTACCACGCACGATGGAAAACCACTCGTACGAGAGATGACCATCACGAGACTCGGCCAAGGCGTTGATGCAGACGGGGCCTTGCGTGAAGAAGCCATTGAGCGCGTGCTGACAGCGCTCCGTCGCTACAAGGCACTCATGAACGATCATGAAGTCGATCGGGCTCGAATGGCGTGCACCTCTGCAGTTCGTGACGCGAACAATGGCGCTGATTTCCTTGAGCGCGCGAGCAAAGTGATCGGCTCACCAGCAGAACTTCTTTCCGGTGACGAGGAAGCTGCCCTGTCCTTTGCTGGAGCAACTGCGGATCTCGACGAGGTGAGCGGCCCTTTGCTGGTTGTCGACATTGGAGGCGGATCAACCGAACTCGTTCTGTCAACCGAGACGGGGCTCGAAGCGGTGTCACTCCAACTTGGGTGTGTTCGCCTCACCGAACGTTGTTTGCTGAGTGATCCCCCTACGTCAGATGAGCTGAGTGAGGCAAACGATGCCATCGAGCACCAGTTCAGTCGAGTTGCTTCCGCGCTCCCAAGTCTCTCCAAGGCGGAGCCACCAACGGTCATTGGTCTCGCAGGCACCGTTGCTTCCATTGTCTTGTTGGAGCGAGCCATGACGGTCTATGACCGTGACCTCGTTCATCATCAGGTAGTGACGCTTCCTACGGTCCAAAAGTGGATTGAGCGCCTCTCGAAGGATCCAGTTGCAGTACGTCGCTCGTTTCCCGGCATGGAGCCGGGAAGAGCAGATGTGCTGCTCGGGGGATTACTGGTGTTGCGTCGGGTGCTTGGCTATGTCGGAGCAACATCGCTCCTTACCTCGGAGGCCGACATCTTGGACGGCCTCATCGCCTCCCAGCAATGACGGTGGTCCAGTGGCGGGCACGTGGAGGTCGTGCGAATATGCAAGCGTGCCGAATCGTCAGGGTTCACTCGAAAAGTTCAGTACGTGGCTTCGCCGAACTCCTACTTCAGTCGGTCACCCCGTGAGTAGGGCGGCGCCGGCAGTCCTTGTCGGAAAGAGAGTCACGCTCCGGTCAATGACTGAGGCGGACTACGACGCATGGATTGCCGTTCGTGAGGGATCAAGACATTGGCTCGTTCGGTGGGAGCCACGACCTGCTGGTGCACGAGCCCTTGCAGAAGATCGAGCCAGCTACCTCAGTAGGTGTGCAGGGCGAGAACGGGAACGCCAGCTCGGCTATGGCTTCGGTTTTGGGATCTTTGTCGGTACGAGATTTTGTGGAGAAATCACCTTGTCCTCAATCCAACGTGGTCCATTTCAAAGTGCGGTCATTGGGTATTGGATTGATCGAGAGGTTGCTGGTCAAGGTCTCATGCCTGAGTCGGTGGTCGCGATGCTTGAATTTGCCTTTGGTTCACTCGGGCTGCATCGAGTTGAAATCAACATCGTGCCGAGCAATCGTCCAAGTAGACGCGTTGTTGAGAAGCTTGGGCTCAGAGAGGAAGGCATTGCCGTCAAGATGCTCGAAATTGATGGCACGTGGGAGGACCACATGCGATTCGCCATCGTGGCTGAAGAATGGATGGATCGCGGAGACGCACTCCGGTCTGCGTGGCTTACTCCTGACTGAGGTGGAGCGGGGCCAGATCAGACAAGGTGGTCACCGTGAAGGCATCAGTCTTCAGCTGAAGGGGCGAGAGCGCCGCCCTGACATGCGCATTGAGTGACGAGAGTTCTGCGCCACGCGCAAAAGGAAAGAGGACCAGGAGTTGTCCCTTTCCTTCCACCACAATCGGTCGAGGTGTAGCCGTGACGTTCGCAATCCGAGCGGCGAGCTGTGACGAGGTTGTTGGCGTCCGAACGAGATAGCCAGCGACGGGACGAATGCGTCCTCCAAATTGGCTCTTGGTCAGATCGAGGAGCATTGACATTGGGTCAGCGAAGGGGCGGATTGAGCTCCCTTCGATTTCGTCCCACGCAACTGGAACCTCTTTGACGCTGAAGCCAAATTGACGACATCTCGTCAAGAGTTCAACGTCGAAGGCAAATCGATCGATTGAGGTTGTCGCAAACAAGAGTCGGGCAACATCGGCACGAAACCCTTTCATCCCACATTGGGTATCACGAAGGTCGAGGTGGGTAATTGCGTTCACGAGTCGATTGAAAGCTCGACCGCCGAGCGTCCGGAGACCATGTCCGTATTCGACCGATCCACTTACAGCTCGAGATCCAATCGCCACATCGCTTGTCTCAAGTGCCGCAACGAGATCTGCAATGTGCTTGGCATCGATCGAGAAGTCGGCATCGCAGAAGATGATCAACTTCCCCTTGGCGATTTCCACTCCGGCCCGAACGGCACCGCCTTTGCCGCGGTTCGTCTTGAGTTGCAGCACGGAAGCATTGGGCAGCGACGCAGCTGCCAATTCCGCAGCAGCGGCTGTGCCGTCAGTCGACCCATCGTCGACCCAGAGCACTTCGGTTTCGTCGAGGTCGACTGCGCCCATGGCAGCGGCAGTTCGAAGTCGAATGAGCCCAGACTCAATGCGGGTCACCTCGTTGAAGGAGGGAATGATGAGCGTCAACCTCGGCTGGGCTGAAGCAGCTCTCTTCTTCCGTCGGACCGTGGGCTCCACGTCAGTCAGTCTCCCAGAGCCCTAGGTGGCGTTGGTGACGGCTGGACTATGGACGCGCAGCGCCAATGAGTCCATAGGTCCACACCGGTGCAAGTCGAACGAGTGCACCGGTGTGCGGTGCATGAATCACGGTTTGCGAACCGAACACCCCAGAGCCGACGTACATCGACACATGGTCAACCTCATGGTCATTGTCGAGGTTGTAATAGAACAACAAATCTCCGGGTTGCAACGCGGTCAGAGGAACGTGGGGGAGCGCAGCCCACTGCGACATCGTCACGCGCGGAATGGTGACTCCCGCCTTGGCCCAAGCCCACTGCACGAGGCCTGAGCAATCGAATCCAACATTGGGAGTGGTTCCACCCCAGACATAGGGCACGCCAAGCTGACTGAGCGCCTTTGATGCAGCATTCATCCCTGCTGAATTTCCCGTTGCTGATCCCGAGACCGAGGAGACCCCGCCAGCGGATCCAGCGGCACCATTTGCGGCACTCGTCGCCGCTGACCCATCACCGACGGAACTTGCAACCCCAGCAGCCGCAGCTGCGGCGGCTGCTGCAGCAGCTGCGGCTGCCTGAGATTTCGCTGCGGCGGCCGCAGCAGCTTGAGCTCGAGCTTCTGCAAGTGCCGCGGCAGCAATGGCCGCTCGGAGTTGACCAGAGATTGAATCGAGAAGTTGCTGGGTCGACGCAGTGATCGCCCGTTCCTTTGCCGCAAGCGCCTCAATGGACTTTGCGTTTCGATCCGCAGTTTGCTTTTGACGCTGAAGCGTCGCAAGCGCTTGGTCAAGGGCAGCACGTTGCTCCTCGTAAGCGGTCGCGGCCGCTGCAAGGTTTCCAGTGACCGTGTCTCGGTAGATCTTTTGGTGGTCGTGTGCCGTTGCGGTTGTCGAGAACAACTGTTCGGTTGGTTGGTCGGTTTGACCGAGGACATACGCATTGATCGCCACTTCAGTCAGCGTGGCCCTCGTTGCGTCGAGTGCCTTCGTCATGATGGCGGTCCGCTTCTTGGTTGAGGCGATTTCTCGGGCGAGTTGCTCACTGGCAACCATTGCGGTGTCGTACCGATTGGTCAGCGCATTTGACGTCGCATAGTGGGCAGCCAAGAGTGTTGAATAGCGCTGCGCCTCTGCCTGAAGCGTTGGCAACGACGGGCGAGCCTTGTTTGGAGACGCGCCGACAGGCACCGCTATCGCGGTGAGCAGCGCCGCCGCTGCGACCATGCCGACAATCTGGGATCGTCGACGATGGGCTGTACCCCGACATGGCACAGTGTTCACCCTTCCATCGTAATGGCTTGGGCGTAGATTGCCGTGGCATCTGCCGCCTGGGCCTGAATCTGTCACCATGGAGGGGTCAGGGGACGTAGCCCAATGGCAGAGGCAGGGCGCTTAAACCGCCTTCAGTGAGGGTTCGACTCCCTCCGTCCCCACTCGGCCAGTGCTGTAGGTCGTTGAAGTTGCTGAACATGTGTCGGTAGGCCGGAAGCAGCGACCGTTGAGAGCATGACTGTTTCTTCTCAAAACTGTGAGCCGCCCCCAATTGAGGTCCAGGTTTTTGGTCCCGTTCGTGTTGTTGGTGCGGCTCGACCGCTTCATCGTGCGTACACCCTCGACCTCGTCACGCACCTTGTGCTGCATCGAGATGGCGTCTCCACCGACCAATGGGTGACGGCGCTGTGGCCCGACCGGCTCATGGCGCCAGCAACCATCCATTCGACCTCGTCGGCCGCACGACGGAGTCTCGGTGTTGATGCGAGTGGCAGCGACCATCTTCCTCATGGTCACCGTCGGCTCAAGGTGGCATCGAGTGTTCAGTGCGACCTTGATCGACTGGAGCGAACGCTCACTTCTGACCTTGCGGAGCGACTCAATGGAGTCCAGCAATTTCGTGGTCGACCATTCGAAGGATTGCGCCGATTCGACTGGATCCTGGCCGAGGGCCACATGACCAAAGCCTGTGAGATCGCCAGCACCTTGACGCTTTCGGTTGTCGAAGAACTTCTTTCGCTTGAGGGTTCAGCGTCCGTTGTGCCAATTCTTCGAAAGGGCCTCAGCGTCAACCCCTATGACGAAGCGTTGTGGCGGGCACTTCTTGACGCGACCTTTGCATTGGGCAACGCGGCGGGGCTTGATTTGGTCATGGTCGAACTGGGCGCAGTGCTTGGGGCAATGGTGGGTGCACCGAATCATGTCGTGATTGACGAAGTGGCGGACATGGTGCACCCAATGACCTGGGATCGCTATCAGACGCTGAGGTCCTTCAGAAGACCCCGTCCAGACTGAAGCACTTGGTTGAGTAAGGTATCGAACCGTGGCACGTTCCAATACCGGCAGTGTGGTCAGTCGAGCAGCAGCGACCGGTGGTGTTCGTCGCCGTTCCGGGAGCACAGGCGGCCCCTCGCGTTTTCAGCTGCTCTTGGCGGCCATTGTCGTGTTGGGTCTTTTGTCGGTTGCGTGGGCCAAGGTTGATTACAACAACGCCAAGCCGAAGACCTCGACGGACAAAACGGCACCGGCCGTTGGAACGACATGGTTCTCTGGCCTTCTTGTGAGCGTCTGTGGAACCGATCAGCCTCCTCTCGCCGCAAGTCCTTCGACCGCAACTGGGCTTACAACTCTCGGAGGTGGCGTCATCAAGATCGCCCCGACGACGACCAATAATTCAGGCAAGAACGCAAATCTGGCCCGCTTCTTTTCCGAGTATGAGGCGACCAAGGGTGCAACGAGCATCGTTGTCTCAAAGACGCAGTTGATTCTCGGACCGGTTTCGTACAAGAGCGGCGATACGTGCCCATCGAATACGCCGTATGCCGGCAAGAAGGCAATTGTCTCCATTGGCTTCTGGAGGAATTACGCCGACTACAAGGCTGCGACGTCTCCGAAGGTCTACCTCGACCCGACCAACGTCTTGTTCAAGCAGAACTCCTTCATTACCGTTGCCTACCAGCCAGTTACCACTCCAATTCCGAAGCCTTCTGAGGCAGTTGCAAACTCGGTGCTGAGTGGTGGCAGTGTGCCGGCTCCGACGACAACCACCACCGTCAAGAAGTAGTTGTGCGGGCGGTCATTCTTGTCGGGGGAGAAGGGACGCGCCTTCGACCGTTGACGTATGCCACGCCGAAGCAAATGTTGCCAATTCTCGGCCGCCCAATGCTCGAGTGGGTGTTCGCAAATCTCCGGACTCACGGCGTCACTGACGTCACCTTGTCACTTGGCTACCTTCCGGATGCCTTTGTCGAGGCCTATCCGGAAGGGTCACTTGCAGGTGTTGGCCTCAACTATGCAGTGGAGCCCGAGCGGCTTGATACCGCCGGAGCAATCAAGTTTGCCGCCGAGTACGCGGGCATTGATGAAACCTTCGTGGTGCTGAACGGTGATGTCATGACGGATCTCAATCTCACGTCGCTCATGGCATTTCACAAGTCACATGGGGCTGCGGCAACGCTGGCGCTCCACGAGGTCGATGACCCTTCAGCATTCGGCGTGGTGCCAACTGATTCTGACGGGCGGGTGCTTGACTTCATTGAAAAGCCCAAGCTTGAGGATGCGCCAACACGGTGCATCAATGCCGGAACCTATGTGTTTGAGCCCTCAGTCCTCGAGCTCATTGCTTCGGGACGGAAGGTTTCGGTTGAACGAGAGACATTCCCTGCCTTGGTTGCTCAGGGAAGTCTCTATGCGATGCCGGGTGACTGCTACTGGATTGACGCAGGGACTCCAGAGGCATTTCTTCGAGCGCACTACGACCTCCTTGATGGAACGCGGAACGCAATTCCGTCTTCTTGGGCAACGCACGAAGGTGGTCGGTGGCTGGAAGAAGGCGCAGTCATCCATGGTTCAGTGACCGGTGACTCCTACGTCTCGAAGAATGCTGTTGTTGAAGAACTTGCGGTGGTCTCGACGTCGATGTTGTGTGAAGGATCGACCGTTGGACGTGGTGCAAAGGTCACAAACTCTGTTGTCATGGCTGGCGCGACCATTGCTGCCGGAGCGGTCATTGACCGATCGATCATTGGTCCAGGGGCATCAATTGGCCCGAACGCGAAAATTGATGACGTGAGCGTTGTTGGCTCGTCGGTCAACGTTGGTGCCGGGGAACTTCTTTCCGGCGTTCGCGTACCTGCCTAATGGCACCAAGAATTCTCGTCGCTGGCGGCGCAGGATTCATCGGAGCCGCCACAACCGCCCACTTACTTGCTCGTGGCGACGAGGTAGTCGTTCTCGACAACTTGTCGACGGGGCATGCCGATGCGATTCCAGCAGGAGCAACGCTCATTGAGGCGTCAATTGGTGATCGAGCAGCCGTTGCTTCATTGCTGTCCTCCTTCAAACCAGACGCGTGCATAGATTTCGCTGGCCTCATCGCGACAGGTGAGTCAATGGAGCAACCAGGTCGATACTTCGCCACGAATGTTGGCGAGACGCTTGTCTTTCTCGACGCCTTGATCGCTGCAGGAGTTGAGAAGTTTGTGTTTTCGTCCTCGGCTGCGGTCTATGGCGAACCGCAGTTCCTCCCGATTCCCGAGACCCATCGGACGGCTCCCACGAGTGTCTACGGGGCAACGAAGCTCCACATTGAAGAGGCACTCAGCTGGATGGCGCGCCAAGGAACGTTGCAGTACGCGGCGCTGAGGTACTTCAACGCCGCGGGGGGAAGTCCACAGGCCATTGAACGTCACGCCGTCGAGACTCATCTCATTCCACTCGCGCTTGCCGCTGCGGCTGGCGATGCACCTACCCTGCGCCTCTTTGGTGATGACTATCCAACTCCGGATGGAACCTGTATCCGTGACTACGTGCACGTCGAGGACTTGGCAACAGCGCACCTGGCCGCTCTTGCTGCACTCGATCGCGGAACGAAGGAATCGGTGGTGAATCTCGGATCAGGAAAGGGATTCTCGAACAAGGAAGTACTCGAAGGTATTGAGCGAGTCACCGGGCTCCCGGTTCCAGTCGTTGTTGCTGCTCGCCGTGCAGGAGATCCGGCCGTCCTTGTCGCAAGTAACGAACTTGCTCGTGAGGTGCTCGGGTGGGTGCCGGTCAAGAGCGCACTTGACCAACTCCTTGGCGATGCCTGGGCCGCCTACCGCGTGCTCAATCACGGCTGAGGAACCTCAGCGGAACAGATCCTCACCCGAGGTCCGAACAATTTCTCCGCTGACTGAACCATCGCGGAACCACTCCCGTGGCACACCCCGGACAATGGCAACGGGAACACCACGATCCTTGCCCATGACGAGTTCAGCTGCACCACAGAGTTCGTCGGCGACGCACACTTCCGTCGCAGCGAGAATTCGACCGGTCGCATCCGGCGTCCCTCGGAGGTCAATGACCGCCGCTATTCCCGCGCAACCCAAGGCAATGTCGGTAACGCCTCGCCGCCAAGGACGTCCGAAGGTATCTGAGATCAACACGGCAACCTCGACGCCAAGGCGGCGCTTGAGGTCTGCCCGAAGACGTCGAGCAGAACGATCAGGGTCGATTGGAAGGAGTGCGGCGGTCCCTGCATCAACATTGGAGAGATCGACGCCACTATTCGCGCAAATAAATCCGTGTGTGGTTTCGGTGATGCGGAGCTCTCCTCGCCGACGGAGCACCCTGACGGCCTCGGATTCAACCAATGCCACCTTGGCATCTTGATCATCAGGATCAATCGCCACGAGTCGCCCTTCAGCCTTCGAGACAATTTTCTGGGTCACGACGACGACGTCATGATCGACGAGGCCTGGAGAGCCTTCCAAGCCGAGGGCATCGCAGATGACGTCAGCAAGATTGTTCCCTGGGATGACCTCACCGATTCTGAGAATAGGAAGGAGTGAGATGCCGCTCACTGTGTCACTCCGAGCACGACCGAGGCGAGATTGCTTGATGCAGCGGGAGACGACATGACGGTGTTCGTGATGCGGCACGTCATGCCAAGTGCTTCGATTTCTGGAGCATGCACTGCATCTGCTTCATCCAAGATGAACGTTGCTGCGAGCGGCGCATAGAGCCGTGCAACGCCAACTGCAGTTGGTTCATGCCCGAGGTCGCTCAGCATGTCGGCTGCAGGGCCTTTCAAGGCGGCGCCTGCAACGATTGGTGAAATCGCAACGTTGGTCGAGCGACGTTCCTCGACGGCATCTCGAAGACCAGGGATCGCGAGGATGGGGCCAAGCGACACGATCGGGTTCGATGGCGCAATGATCAGCAGTTCAGCATTCGCAATCGCCGAGAGCACTGAAGGCCCCGGTGTCGAGGAATCGACTCCCTCGAAACGAACGTCACGGAGCCGTGGCTCGTGGTGTCGACCAACGAAGTAGTCCTGGAAATCCAATTCCTCGCCGGTCTCTGCAAGCGTGACCTTGGTTGCAACAGGATCATTGGTCGCAGGAAGAACCGTGACCTCAATCCCAAGCGCCTCCGTGAACTGCTGTGTTGCTTCGGTGAGCGTTGCTCCTTGACGAAGGAGCTCCGACCGAAACAAGTGCGTTGCGAGATCGAGGTCACCAAGGGCAAACCATGCCGCCCCTCCAAGGGACCGGAGGCGCTCCATGGTGCGCCAGCTTTCGCCCACGACACCCCAGCCAGTTTCCTCGTTGTTAAGTCCAGCCAACGTGTAGGAAATGGTGTCGAGGTCCGGGCAAATCGTGAGTCCATGAAGAACAAGGTCATCACCGGTATTGACAATGGCGGTAATGGACGTTGGTGGCACGACCTGAACCAGCCCGCTGAGAAATCGAGCAGCACCGACACCGCCACAAAGGGTCACGAGCACAGGGGCAGCCTACGTGGTCGGCTCACCCTGTTCTCGCGCTGTTACCTTTACGACGTGCCTGCCCAGCCAACGAGAGTCCTCACGACGATTGAACATCTTCTTGCGGCTGCCTCATTGTTTCCAGACCGAGAGGCCTACGTCGAACCAGCAACTGACGCTCGGGAACGTCGCACCGTTACGTTCGGTCAATTGGCGGCATCGACCCCTCAATTGAGTGAAGCCTTCGCTCGCCGAGGGCTCCGAGCTGGCGATGTCCTCGCCCTCGTCCTGCAGTCGTCGATTGACTACGCAAGGTGTTACTTGGCCGCCCAATGGTTGGGGGCCGTAACCACCGGCATGAACCCCCGCCTCGGGAGCACGCAGATGGCGGAACTCCTTGAGCGTTGCGCACCAGCGCTCACCATTGTCGAAGATGACCTCGAGCAGCAGTTTGGGGGCAATGTTCTTCAGCGAAGTGTTCTTGGCACACTTCCCACTTCCTCAACTCGACCCGCCTACCTTGCAGAACCCGATGAGCCCGTGGCAATCGTCTGGACGAGTGGCACGACGGCTCGCCCAAAGGGTGCGCTCTTCAGTCACCGGTGCCTTGATGCCGTTGTGGCTGGAGTCGATGTTTTGGGCGCTGCCGGAGATATTCGACTCTCCCCGTTGCCGTTCTCCCATGTTGGCTACATGACCCGGGTTGCCAGTGAGATGGCACTTGGCATTTCGACCGTCATCACGCCGACGCCCTGGAGTGCGGCGAGCGCAATTTCGGTCCTTTCGTCTGAACGCGTGACCGTTGCACAAGGCGTCCCAACGCAGTGGGCACTGATGCTCGATCACCCTTCGTTGAACACCGCAGAGTTGTCGAGGCTCCGAGTCGCAGGAACCGGTGCAGCGAAGATGCCAGCGAGCAGAGTCGAAGCATTACGAAACGCCCTCAAGGTTCCAGTGATCGTTCGGTACACCTCAACAGAATCATCGCTTGGCTGCGGGACGCTTCCTGGAGATCCTGACGATGTCGTGGCGATGACGGTTGGGCGACCGGTTGCAGGTGTTGAGCTCGACCTTTGCGATGACCTTGGGCATTCAGTCGACAGGGGGGAGGTGGGCAATGTGCGCCTCCGAACGAACGCAGCAATGCTTGGTTACGTCAGTCGAGTAGTTCGTGGGCCAGAAACATCGACGATTGAGATGGATGAGGAGTTAACGCGTGCAGCAAAGTCCGACGATGGATGGATCAGCACAAGTGACCTCGGGCGGCTCGACGAGCTGGGAAATCTTGAACTCGTTGGTCGCCGCCACGAGCTCTTTCAGCGAGGCGGCTACAACATCTATCCGGCCGAAGTCGAAGAGGCATTGAGAACACTTTCAGCGGTGAAGGACGCCTGTGTCGTCGGCGCTCCAGATGAAATTCTTGGTGAAGTTGGTGTGGCGTTTGTGGTCCCTACCGACCCCTCACTGCGACCAACCATTGCGGAGATTCGGCAGGAACTTTCTCCACTGATTGCGGACTACAAGAGACCCGATGTCCTTGTTGTTGTTGACCAAATTCCTGTGACGGCAATGTTGAAGGTTGATCGCAATGCACTCAAGCCCGCAGCGGAGGAAGCAGCGCAGAAAAGGCGACGCCCCGTCTAACTTGGCCCGACATGGTCGAAGTGGACTAGAACAGACCGAACCCGATGAGGAGGATTGATGACCCCGAGCAAGAATCTTGGAATGCCAGATGCCGAGCGTGGCACCGGAGCAGAAGTTTTTTTCCCAGGACGCTTTGACCAACATGTTGCGGTCGTGACTGGCGCAGGATCGGGAATCGGACGGGCCACCGCTCGACGGCTCGGGTCCGAAGGAGCTGCAGTTTGCTGCATTGACGTCGACGCTGATGGCGTCGCAGCGGTTGCACAAGAAATTGCCAGCGAGGGTGGGAAGGCCAAGGCCTATACCTGCGACATCACTGACGAGGCCGCAGTCAATGCCGTCATTGCTGACACCGTTGCAACGTTCGGCCGAATCACGGTGGTGTGCAACGTCGCTGGAATTGGTGGCTTCAGCCACACAACCGAACAGAGTCTCGAAGGCTGGAACCGGATCATTGGGGTCAACCTCACCGGCACCTTCCTCATCTCTAAGGCCTCGCTGCCGCATCTCCTTGATGGCGGAGGCGTCATCGTCAACACCATCTCGACCGCAGGGGTGATGGGCCAGCCCTACTCCGCTGCCTACTGCGCATCGAAGGGAGCGGTTGTTCAGCTGACGAAGGCCCTCGCCGTTGAGTACGTCGAGAAGGGCGTTCGAGTCAATGGCGTGGCGCCAGGAGGCGTTGACACTCCGTTGGCATGGAAGTTCAACCTGCCCGAAGGTGCAAATCCAAAGCAGCTTGATCGACTCATGACCCCAATGGGATTCTGCTCACCTGCAGAGGTCGCGGGAGCAATTTGCTACCTCGCTTCTGATGAAGCTTCCTATGCCAGTGGTTCAATTTTGTCCCTCGATGGAGCGCTTAGCGCGTAGCCTCGCGACGTGGGGACGTCGCGATCTGAGAGCAAGTTGACGTCGCCGAAGATCTCCCTTGACGCCTCGGTGCTCATCGGGCCCCTTGGCGGACCTGGGATTGCGTTTCGACATCTCTTGGGTAGCTTGCAGGAGCATGGTTCGCTCGACCTCTCGGTCTTTGCGCTTGGACTTCGTTCGGGAGATTTGTCAGCTCGCTTGCCTTCTCGCGTCCAGCATCGCCAACGTCGAGTCCCCGCACGCCTCACGCAGTGGGGATGGACAAACCTTGGGCGACCTCACGTCGGGCATCTCGTTGGAAATGTGGACCTCGTCCACAGTTTTGGAACGTTGGTGCCGCCCCGTGGCTCGTTGAAACAGTTGGTCACCGTGCACGACGCTGCGGTCTTCGTCGCTCCAGAATTTGAGAGTCCCCTTGCTCGGCAAGGGGTAGGGAGTCTTCGGCGGGCTGTTCGAGAAGGAGCAATTCTTCATACGCCCACCGAAGCCGTCAAGGCCGAGGTGATGGAACACCTGCGGGTGCCAGAAGCAAGAGTTGTGGTCATTCCCTGGGGAGTGCCCGCGCTCGAGATGCGAGATCCAGTGGAAGTTGACCGCTGGCTCCCTGCCGGGGTTGACCGCTACATCGTGGCCCTCGGGCCAAATATTCCTCGAAAGAATTTGACGACACTCGTTGCCGCCTTTGACCAGCTTGCTGATGAAGATCATGGGCTGGGGTTGATCGTGATCGGTCGAAATGATGATCCGGCGCGTTCTTCAAGCAGCGCATCCTCCACGATTCGGCACCGCAGTCGCATTACCTGGACGGGCGTCTTAAGCAGCCCCGAGGTCGCAACACTCGTTGGCGGGGCGACGCTCTTGGCATTCCCCTCGCTGTATGAGGGTTTTGGCTTTCCGCCACTCCAAGCCATGGCGGCAGGTATTCCAGTTGTCTTGAGCGACATCCCAACCCTTCGTGAGGTTGCTGGCGATGCAGCGCTCTTTGTGCCTCCGCTCGATGCCGGTGCGCTCGCTCACGCAATGGAGTCGCTGCTCCATAGCTCCGCTCTTCACCGAGATCTGCAAATTCGAGGACGGCGGAGAGTGGCGGCGTTTGACTGGTCGACCACCGCCTCATCAATGGTTGAACTCTATGGACGGGTCCTTGCCCATGGCTGATGGCTTCGCCATTGACGTGGTCATTGATCAACTGCGACGACCGGTTCCGGGAGGAACCGGCACCTACGCCCTTGGCCTTGTTCAAGGACTGGTTGCGGCTCGAACCCATGACGTCGCGATCACACTGAGAGCCAGTCGGAAAGCGACGGAACCCGATCCGCTTGAAGGCCTGCCGTTTCCCCTTTCGACATGGCCGCTCCGCCAACCGTGGTCACAACCGCTTGTTGACGTCGGCCTTTTTCGAGCTGGTCACGAAACTGCCCTCCTCCACACCGTGACGCTTGGTGGTCCTCGGCCTCGGAACGGCCAACTTGCAACGCTCGCTGTTCATGACTTGCTGTGGCGGAGTCCTGAGATGACGCTCACTCGACGTGGCATTCGTTGGCACGAACGCGCGTATCTTCGAGCGAGAAAACAATGCGCCGGCGTCATCACCGGCGCCCGATCTGTTGGCGACGAGCTCATTGCGGACGGGTGGCCGTCAGAGGACGTCGTCGTCATTCCTCACGGAACTGACCACGTGGCTGCCCCTGATCTTGATGCGGCACGAACGCTCTTGGAAGCCTGTGGCGTCACGGGCCCCTACATCGTGACGGCTTCAACCCTGGAGCCACGCAAAAACCTGGCTCGCTTGGTCGAAGCCCACCGCAGCGTTCGGGCCGCCGGATTTGATCTCTCGCTCGTGGTGGTTGGTCCAACTGGATGGGGAAATGCTGGTCTCATCAATGCCGACGCAACCGTCGTTGCTGTTGGGCACGTCCCATCTTCGACCCTCTCGGGACTCCTCGTTGGTGCCTCGCTGGTTGCCCACGTTGCGTTGGCGGAGGGTTACGGGCTTCCCGTGGCGGAAGCAATGGCGCTCGGTTGCGCAGTCGTCGCTTCGACCACCACACCAAGTGCGGTCGAGCTCGGAGCTGGCGTGCTCGTTGACCCACTCGATGTTGACGCAATTGCGGCTGGAATCATTGCGCTCCTTCATGATGATGGTCGGCGACGTGCTGCTCAAGTTCATGCCGCTCAAGCCACCGCATCGTTGACGTGGGCGCGCTCTGCGACGGCACACTTGAACTTCTGGAGACAACGTGGCTGACTGTCTGAAGGTCTCGCTTGATGTGAGTGCAGTGCCGCCACATCCAGCCGGTGCAGGGAGGTACATCGTGCAACTTGCGCTGCTGCTGTCGCAGAGAGATGACGTTGACCTCCTTGTCTTGACTCGGAAGAACGATCGCGAACGATGGGAAGCCTTGCTCGGCGGTCAAGCAAGGGTCGCTGTGGCGCTTCCGTCGTCTCGCCCCCTCCGTCTTCTTGCTGAGCGATTCCAGCTTGGGAGAACGATCGATCGTTGTGGCGTGGACGTCCACCATGGACCCCATTACACGATGCCTGGTCGAATGCGGACTCCGGCGGTGGTCACGATCCCCGACACGACGTTCTTTGATTTCCCTCAGTTCCATCAGTCGACCAAGGTCGCGTTCTTTACCCGCACGATTGCCCGTTCGGCCAAAAGAGCTGCCCGCCTCATTGCCTTAAGCGAGATGACCGCTCGCCAGGTTGTTGATCGGGTGGAGGTCAGAGTGCCTGTTGACGTCGTGCACCTTGGGGTCGATCTCGAACGGTTTCAACCTGAAGAACCCAATCCCCATGTCGATGAGCAAGCGCTCGCGAACGTTGGACTTCCGCCGAATGCCAAGTACCTCCTCTTCGTGTCGACACTTGAGCCGAGAAAGGGAATTCTCGAGTTGCTCACTGCCTTTGATCAATTAGCCGAGGAAGACCAGGACCTTCGCCTCGTGCTCGTTGGCCAAGTTGGTTGGGGCGAGGACGTGGCTCCTGTCGTGCAATCGCTCCGCCACGCAGACCGAGTCCTGCAGACCGGCTACGTCGACGATGAGATTCTCCCGGCACTCATGCGGTGTGCTGCAGTGCTTGCCTACCCATCAGTGGCGGAAGGATTCGGACTGCCTGCCATTGAGGCCCTTGCCTCGGGGACGCCACTCGTCACGACGAGTGGTTCGGTGATGGATGAGTTGGTCATGGGATCGGCGTGGCTCACTCCTCCACAAGACGCTCCGAGTTTGCAAGCAACGTTGGCAGCTGCACTCAGCGAGGAACCTGCTGCACGACTGGCTCGGATTGCGAAAGGCATCAACGTTGCACGGGGTTACACGTGGCAAGCATGTGTTGAAGGGCACGTTGCTTCCTATCGAGCGGCGGCCAATCGGTTGGGTACGACAGAGCACCATCAGTAAGGTGGCATCGTGCGTGCGCTGATTACTGGAGGTCGAGGCTTTGTAGGCGGTCACTTGACCAGCCACTTGACCTCGCATGGCGACGACGTCTCTGTGACTGATCTTGAAGTCGACGTCACGAACTTCGACCAAGTGTTGGCGGCTTTTGAAGCGTCGCAACCTGAAGTCGTCTATCACCTCGCCGGGCTTGCACACGTCGGCGATTCCTGGGGAAATCCGGCGTCGCTGCTTTCGGTCAACGTCGTCGGAACTGGCGTGGTTCTCGCTGCAGCCCGTGCACTTCGGAACCCTCCAAAGGTGCTCGTGATCTCCTCTGCGGAGGTCTATGGCAAGGTGACGCCGGAAGATCTGCCGCTGACGGAGTTCTCACCGGTGCATCCCGCTTCGCCCTACGCGGCATCGAAGGCGGCTGCAGAACTCGTCGCGATTCAAGCAGCAGAAGGTTTTGGACAAGACGTCGTCGTGGTGCGACCGTTCAATCACATTGGACCTGGTCAGAGTCCAGCTTTTGCCGTTTCTGCGTTTGCGCAGCGCATTGTTCAAGCGGAGCGGCTCGGCAGCACCTCACTCATTGTCGGCAACCTTTCAAGTCGTCGCGATTTCACCGACGTGAGAGATGTCGTTGCTGCTTATCGACTCTTGGGCCTGAGCGGGGTAGCCGGAACGGTCTACAACGTCTGTTCAGGTATCGACCGATCCATGGAAGACGTCGTGACGTCTCTCCTCGAGCGGTCCGAGGTTGACGGGGACCTCGTCGTTGACCCAGCACTCCTTCGCCCAGTTGACGTTCCGGTGCTGCTTGGGAGTGCCCAACGATTGTTTCAAGCAACCGGTTGGACGCCAACGGTTGCGTTCAGCCAAACGCTTGATGATGTGTTGGCGTCGTGGCGGCTCGCCCCCTGACGCGACGAAACCGCCGCCCCTGATCGAGACGGCGGCTTCGTGGGGGAGTAGGCCTAGCGCTTGGTTGAAGACTCAAGCAGGGTGCTGCGAACCAAACGGTGGAAGTTCGATGCTCCCGTCTTTGCCTTGTTGAGCTGCTCACGTGCGTTGGCTGGAAGCTTGGCTTCGAGCGGACGAGCCGCAGTTTCAACCTTCATGGCGAACTGCTCCATGGCATCATCGAGCTTCGTTGCCTGACGAACAACCTTGCCCTCGAACGTCTTGGCCTGATCCTTGATCATGCTGAGGTTCTCTGACAAGTGGAGGTCAACTGGCGAAGCGTCAAGCAGGGCCTTGCCCTGCTGGCCGAGCTTCTGTGCTCCCATGACGCCAAGGCCAACAGCGGTGTAGCCGACTTCCTTGGCCTTCGAGATCGGTGCATTTGTCGCTTGCTTCATGGTGCTGGTCGCCTTTGCAGTTGTGGCCTTTGCCGCATCCGTCGCCTTGTTGGCTGCTGACTTGGCGTTGGTGGTGGCGCTTGCTGTCGTGGTCTTTGCCGAGGTAGCGGCCTTGGTGGCGGCGATCTTGGCGGTCGAAGCTGCCTTTACCGTCGTCACCTTGGCGGCGTCAGTCGCCTTCGTCGCTGCCGTCTTGGCAGTTGTTGCAGCCTTGGCAGCAGTGGCCTTTGCGGCAACTGATGGGGTGGTCTTCACGGTGGCGGTCACCTTTGGTGCGGCAACCTTCTTGGTGGCCTTCTTCGCGGTGGTGGTCTTGGTGGTGTTGGTGGCCATGATGGCAACTCCCTTTGTTCAGGTTGGTGACATCATTGTATACCTCTTGTTAAACATTTGCAAGCACTTTGTTTTTCGCTGAGGAGAGTAGCCTTTCAACCCTGATGGATCCTTCTGTACCTTCCGTCGTTGCGGTGGTGGTGACCCGTGATGCGGGACCTTGGCTCGACGCGACCCTGGCTTCGCTGGCAGTTCAGGATTATGCCGAGTTCAGCGTCCTCGTGCTCGTCGCCAATGATGATCCTCAGGTCCTCGCCCGAGTTGCGGCCGCCGCGCCACTTGCCTTTGTACGATCGACTGATCCGAGTCTCGGCTATGGCCCGACCACCAACTTGGTACTTGAGATGGTGGATGGAGCAGCTTTTTTCCTTCTCTGTCACGATGATGTCGTTCTCGATGGCGATGCGGTCTCACGGTTGGTTGAGGTGGCCCTCCGTGAGAATGCAGGGATCATTACGCCAAAGCTGGTGGCAATTGATGACCCAACGGTGCTGTTGCACGTCGGGCAAAGTGCGGACCGGACCGGAGCAGTCATTGAGCGGATTACTCCTGGCGAAATTGACCATGGACAACACGACGCCGTCCGTGACGTCTTCGTTGCACCCGGTGGGGCAAATTTGATTCGAGCAGATCTTTTCGCAGAACTCGGTGGCTATGACCCGGGCATTTTGGCAATGGGTGAGGATCTTGAACTTTCTTGGCGGGCTCAAGTTGCAGGTGCGCGAGTTGTTGTTGCCCCTGCGGCCCGTGTTCGTCACGTGCATGTCCAAGAACTGCGAACAAGCATCGTTGATGACGCGAGCCTGCAACAGCTTCAGCGCCGTCACGAACTACGAACCGTGCTGGTGAATTCCAGCAAGGCGACGCTGCTCTTCATTCTTCCGCTTCTCGTAGTGCTTTCCTTCAATGAGTGGCTTGTTGCGATGATTGGGCGAGACGAACCAAGAGTCGCCAGCATCGTTGGAGCGTGGAAGTTCAATCTGGTCCAGCGACGAGAGTTGCTTCGTCGAAGAGCAACGGTTCAGGCAAGTCGTCGGGTCGCCGACCGAGACCTGAAAGAGCGGCAATCAAAAGGCACCACTCGACTTCGAACCTTTGCCTCTCGGCTCTTCTATCAAGGACTTGCGGCAGCACGAGGAGTTGTTGGCTTTGAGGATCACGATGCCAAGGACCTTGAGCTCACCGCAACGATTGGTGAGGCGTTTAGCGAGAATCAAGACTTTGACGATCTCGACGATCTTGGTCACCATGCAACGTCTCGCCGAGGAAAGCGAAGTTCTCCGCTCTCGACGCGGAGCGGCAGGGCGGCGGTCTATGGCATTGCCATAGCCCTCTTCCTCGTTGGATCTCGGAACCTCCTCTTCGCCCCCGTTCCCTATCTTGGACAATTTGCCCCTTGGCCATCATTCACGACGTCGATCGCAAACTGGTTCTCGAATTGGCATCCAACATTTCTTGGTGGCACTGACCCAGCACCGACCACCTTCGCCACGATGGCATTGCTTGCCGTGCCGACCTTTGGGCACATGGGACTTGCCCAAGACCTCGCAATTCTTCTGTCACTCCCAATTGGCGTCATTGGGATTCGCCGACTCGTTGGGCCCTTTGTCAGTCCTCGCTCCCGCTTGGTGGCGAGCTTGGCCTATGCCTGTCTCGGTCTGTGGCCAAGTGCGGTTGCGCTTGGTTGGTTTGATGGACTGGTTGCTGTCGCTATCTCGCCATGGCTTTTGCTTGGCTTGCTTCGAACCGCTGGCGTTGCGCCGTTTGCCGTCCCGGTCTTGGAGGTTCCCCTAGGAAGTCGTGGATGGGCGTGGACAACTCGAGGCCGGCTGCTGGGTCTTTCGGTGATGCTTGCGGCGAGCGCCACCTTCGCACCGGCGCTGCTCGTCGTCGTGGTGCTGCTTGTCATTGGTGTGATTCTCGGGGACTTGCCATTCGGAGCAGCCGGAGGCATTCGCATGTTCCGCACAGCCCTCATCACCATCGGGGCTTCCGCACTTCTGCTCGGACCATGGATTGCGGGAATGTTCCTCCACCCAGCAACGGTGTTGTCGGTCTTCGGCTTGCCGTCGAATCCAGCCACCGCACCGAGCCTGTCGGCAATCGTGACGTTCTCCATTGGCGGCGCTTCGCCTACGTGGTGGTCATGGGCATTGTTGGTCGGAGCCGTGTTGCCGCTTCTGGTGCTTCGCGGTGAGCGACTTGCCTTTGCCACCCGACTCACGTCGATTGCTCTTTGTTCGTGGGCACTGGCAGCCGCAAGCAGCTGGCATCTCCTTGCAGGCTTTTCGCCCCGACCGGAAGTGATCTTGGCCCCCGCAGCGGTCAGTGTGGCTTGTCTCGTTGGCCTCGCGCTGTCTGGCTTTGAAGTTGAACTCGGTGAGCTTGCGTTTGGATGGCGACAACTCGTGGTGGTTGGCGGGCTCGCGTTCTCAACACTCAGCGTCCTCACGATGGCTGTCGCCCTGCCAACTGGTACATGGGGTCTTGGAACAATCGGCGTTGACCAGTCGCTCCACCAAGTACAAAAGGCACTTGCCACGAGCGGAGGAAGGGTGTTGTGGCTGGGGGACCCAGCCGTGCTGCCTGTGGCTGGAGCGTCACTCGAACCTGGCCTTGCCTATGCCACCACCACGTCTACGACTACTTCCAGCTGGGCTGCCGTTCCAGCTGGTAACCCTGGAACTGGTGCCGTACTTGGTGCATCGATTCATGACCTTCTTCAGGGAAGAACGTCCTCCCTCGGACGAGAACTTGCCGTTGGAGCAATACGGTTCATCGTGGTGATTGAGTCTTCGGCACCTTCGATTGCTGAGGTTCAAGTCCATGGCGCAAAGCCGGCTCCACCCGAGCTCGTGAAGAGCCTTCGGTCAGAAGGTGACTTGACGGAGTTGAGCGGTTCGGGTGGCCTTGAGGTCTTTTCGGTGGATGATGGCTTGGCATTGGCGGCGAACCGGTCAACCCCAGCACCTGCAGGGCCGATCGAGAACAGCGCAACGCTCAGCGGATGGGCTCCTGCGCTCACGCCTCAACCCGATGGCCTTGGAAGTGCTGGTCCAGTCGGTGCTGGGTCGGTTCTTGTAGCCGCCGCACCGGCAGGCTCACTCCAACTCACGGTTGATGGGGTCTCGGTGTCGCAAGTTGCCGGACCGGCTTCCATTGCGCAGTTCACCGTTCCAAATGGTCTCGCGCAAGTCTCGGTGAAGACGAGTGGGATTGTTCCGTTCTTGGTGCTCGTTGAGGCCTTCGTTTGGCTCTTGGTGGTGCTTCTCCTGACCGGCAGGTTGAGCGCAATTCGACGGAGGGCAGAGGGACTGGTAGCGAAGCGGCGTTTCAACGCGACGCAACAGTTACAAGCGGCATCGACCAAGACCGCTCAAGGAGAAGCGCCATGAGCCGCGTGCACGGGCGCCGTTCAACGAATGAACCACGTCGAGCGGGAGCGATTGCGCTGTTGGTGGTTCTTGTTGCTGTCCTCATTGGGCTCGGTACGTTCCGTCCTCACCATGGCATTGGCGCAACGCCGCTCGTCGCTGCCGATGCAGTTGCAGCGGCGGACGCCACCAGTTCAACGTTTTACTGTCCAGGATTGCGTGAGGGGCTGAGTTCTGGGGTCATCGTGACGAACACCACCGCTGTCGCTGCATCCGGGACGATGTCGCTCCTTGGCCAACATGGGCTCTTTCGAAAGCAACCCATTGTCGTGCCGGCGAATTCGGTGCTTCGCTTTGGCGTAGAGGTCCGGACGCATCACGCGTGGTCGACGGCAATGTTGCAGTTCACATCCGGCGGGATCGCCGTCACAGAAGCTCTGGCTGGTGAAAGCGCTTGGTCGACGACCCCATGCACCTCAACGGTTCAGAATCACTGGTATTTCGCCGATGGGGTCACGACACTTCGCACGGGTTCGACGCTTGTTGTGGCCAATCCATCGGCATCAACAGCGGCAGTGGTGTCAACATCGTTCTTGACCCCAGCAG
>CAIXCS010000071.1 GCA_903918025.1 uncultured Actinomycetes bacterium | reverse complement strand
TGTCTGGCGGCTCAACCAAGACGTCTTTTCGCAGGTTGAGCTCTCAAGTACCGAGCCTCAAGTGGTCGTGTACTCCCTCAATCCGCTCGCCGTCTGGTCGACCGGTCGACCGATTACCTCTGCTGATCTCATTGCAAATTGGCAAGCGGGAAAGCGGTCTTCCATGGAGACCGCACTCGGCTACCGAACCATCTCGACACTTGTTCCAGGTGAGTCGGACGGTCAAGTCATCGCAACCTTCGCTCACCCTTTTGCTGATTGGCGGGTGCTGTTTTCGAACCTTCTCCCGGCGGAGGTTTTACTCGCGGGCCCAAGAGGGTGCACGGATCCACGTGCATCTGTCGATGTCTCCGGGGGTCCATTTGTCATCAGTAGTTCAACGCCAAGCCGAGTCGTCCTCGTGAAGAATCCCCGCTGGTGGGGCACGCCAGCGGCTCTTGACCGAGTGGTCATTCGGGTTGCTCCGTCTGAAGCGATCGCGGCGTCATGGGTGTTCCATAATGTTGCGCAGTTGACGACGGTGACTCCATTTTCGACAGCGGATGTTCTCCGAGTTGCGCAATCGAATCGAACGAGTTCCTCAATTGGTCAGACCTCGGCGATGTTGCAATTGGTACCGAACCTTCGGAGCGGACCCATGGCCATTCTCGCCCTTCGACAGGCGGTACAAGGTGCAATCGACCCGGTGCGTCTTGGGCAGGCGATGGTTGGAGCGACAACGGTGAATGTGGGTCAGCTCTCCAGTGCGCTCAATCCACACCTCGTCACCAATGCGTTGGGTCAGGATCGTGCAGGTGCATCGTTGCCAACACCACCAGTCGCTCCATCCCCAGAGCTCATTGCGGGACTCTCTAGTTCTGGAATTCACCTGGTGCACGGTCATTTTGTAACAACTGGCGGCCATCCAATCGTTCTTACGCTGGGGATTCCTCTCGACCTCCCTTGGGCTACAACTGTGGCCACCCAATTGGGCAAGCAACTCAACGTTGCAGGTTTTGGTGTCAGGATTCGATTTGTTCCGAGTGAAGGTGTGGCTTCTTCACTACTTGCTTCGCGACGACTCGACGGAGCACTTCTCGTCCGAACTGCTTCGCAAGCGGTGAGTCTTGAAGCTCCTTGGTATCGCTCGCCAGCGTTGGGGAATCGCGATCTCGCCAATCCCGGTGGCTACGCAAATACCCAAGTTGACGATGCGCTTGCGTTGGCATCGACGCAGCTCAATCCCGTTGATGCCGCGGTGACCTACCGCTCGATCGATGCACAACTTGCCGCAGAGGTCGCCGTCATTCCCTTGACCTCCCTAGCTGCGTTCCAGACTTGGAGGACGAGGCTCGATGGAGTGTCGATCTACCCCTTCGGAGGAGCGACCACTCAGGATGCGGAGACCTGGGCGATCTTGGTTCCGTCTCGCTCGGGATCGAAGCCACAGGTTCTGAAACCAAATGTGACGGTCGGCTGAGCAATTCAAGAGTGCCTCTGCTCGCGCTAGAGTGGCTCTCTGCGGTCTTTGGACTGTGGCACACGTCGAAGTGGCGGAATAGGCAGACGCGCTAGCTTGAGGGGCTAGTGCCCGTAAGGGCGTGGGGGTTCAAGTCCCCCCTTCGACACCAACAATCTCCGAGTCCTTCAGGCCGACTTCGCTTGGTCGGATTTTGATGGCTGGACAACCCTGAATTTTCACTTCTAGGTAGTCCGGAAACACCTTGATCCACTCCAGGAGATTCTCGACGAGAACCTTCTTCTCTTGGTGGGTTGCTGCCTCGAAGATCTGTTCAATGTCCAACGAGGCGAGCATCGAAACCACCTCTTCGAACTTCTGTTCAAGGTCATCTTTGAGATGGCTCTCTGCTTGGCTGAGGGCTTCTTGGTGGCGCAGTGCCTCAATCGAGTGGGCGAGTTCTTTCTCTTCGGCCTCAAAGCCGTCCTGGCTGATCTTGCCGGCGTAGTAGAGGTCGAGGAGCTTCCTTCTTCTGTTGGAGAGGGTCGCCAAGGTCATCTTCGGTCCCGAGGGGCGCTTCGGGCGCACCGTTGCCGCTGCGTCCGAGGCACGCCCATCGAGTTTGCGACGGATGGCCCGTTGCAAGTCCTCGTCGCCAGAGATGAGTGTCATCCCTTTGACCGCTGCGCGAGCAAGTCCTTTGTTGCTTCGAGAGGGAAGTTGGCAACCTTTGCCTCGATGGTGACAGCGGTAACCCAGTTGGCCTTGGCCGTTTTGGTTGACGGTCATCTTGCGGTTGCAGAGGCCACAGAGAACCCTGCCACTCAAGAGATCCTTGGAGCGACGTTTGCCGGTCGTGTTGGTGCGCTGTGCCGCTAGCCAGATCTCGTCTGCAATGAGGGCCTCGTGCGTGCCGGGGAACCACTCGCCATTGTGGAGCACTTGGCCGAGATAGATCTTGCTCGACAGGATCGCCGACACCGTTGAGTACTTGATACCCACTTGGTCTTCAATCTCTCGATAGGAGCAGCCCCGTGCTCGAAGCGAGAAGATCTCGACAATCCTTGGTGCATCAGTATTTGGGATGAGTTCGCCACCTACAAGGCCATAGCCAGTCTTTGGCCGGTTGATCCACTTGCCTTCTCTGACCGCTCGGTCATTGCCCATCCGGACGTTCTCTGACAGTGACTCTCTGAAGTACTGGGCGAAGGTGCCAAGGATGTTGTAGAACATCCGACCCGCAGCAGACGAGAGATCCAAGTTCTCTGACACTGAATGCAGCGCCACGTTGTTGTTGCCGAATAGATCAGCAAGCAAGATCAAGTCCCCAAGATTCCGAGACAAGCGGTCCAGTCGCCAGACGAGCACGTTCGCAACGTGTCCCGCTTCAACCATTGCGAGAATCTGTTGGAGACCCGGACGTTTCATGTTCTTGCCAGACAGTCCCGGATCGGTGATGACGGTGATCTCACCTAAGTTGCGGAACTCCGAATACATCCGCAGTTTGTCCGTCTGTCCTTCAATGGAGTAGCCCTCTTCAGCCTGATCCTCCGTCGACACCCGGCAATAGGCGATGGTCAGCATCTCGTTCCCCGTTCCTGCTTGTTGGCTTCGCTTCTTTGACACTACGAACGAGCACCGCCACGATGACGGATGCAACCGCTTCGAGGCTTGCGGGCGGGATCACAGGAGACCGAACTGCTTGCGCTTGGC
The DNA here is from genome assembly GCA_903918025.1 of uncultured Actinomycetes bacterium. Lineage (GTDB taxonomy): Bacteria > Actinomycetota > Acidimicrobiia > Acidimicrobiales > RAAP-2 > CAIQEU01. Next base: position 1,677 of record CAIXCS010000071.1, on the reverse strand, counting down.
CTCGATGCGTTGGGCGAAGGAGATGTCTCTTGCTTCGTTGTAGCGGTTGAGATCCCCCTCGACGACGTAGAACAGTTCGCGGAAGTCCGAGGCATTGATGAGTGCGGCGAAGGAAGCAAGATAGCCATTGAGTTGAGGGATGAGGTTGCGCAGTTGCCCAGCCTTGAGTGCTGCATAGCAACGCTCAATGCCAATGGCGTCTTGCTGGAGGCTCGCACGCTGCACCGATTGGTACTCTGGTGAGACTGGCCACCTGGACCTTGTTGCATCCTCCGTTGGAACTCGGTGCGTCAGCCACTCGTTGGTGCAGTACATCCAGAGCGATCCAGTTGCCTCGAAGACTTGCTCTGGGGAATCGAGACCAAACTGACGAAGAGCGGTTCGATTGACTTCAAACTCAACTCGATGCACCGGCAACGAGGGGTTGTAGTGCTCGTTCCAAATATCCTTCCAGTAGTCCTTCCCGAGTTTCTCGGACTGGATCGTCTTGTTGTAGAGCCGAGCGCCAATGGTGCTGGACTTGCGAGTGCCGAAGATGAGGCCGTTGAAGGCCTTGTCGGACTCATGGAGCACCACGTCACTTGAACGACAGATGAAGTGCTCTCGATCATCACCCGAGAGGTCCCAACCTTGGAAGTCTGCATACAGGTCCACCCGACTGACCGAGACTCGAACCATGCCGAGTTCTTGCTCGGTGACATCTCTGAACCACTCGACCGCACCATCTGGTCCATGACCATGAAGGAACTCGGCCCGAGGTTGGAACCGCAGCGCTGGAAGTTTCTCGCTTGGGGTGATCCCAAGGAGTCCGAACTGGTGTTGCAGTCGGTAGCGATACTTTCCGAAGTTGCGGGGCAAGAGGTCGAAGTACTGATTGCCGAGAAGGACCTCAACCGGAGCATCTTGGAGTTCGGCTCTGTTCCTCGCCTCTTCTAACCGCTTGAGCAACGAAGGTGGCAGCACCGCCCGACCAGAGAGGTAGAGCGCGTCGATCCCTGAAGCGAGTTCGGTGAGCGGTGCTTGTTGCATAGATGCGAGTATACCCAAACGGGTGTCACACTCGCAATGATGCAACTATTCAGTTGGTGTTGCTTCAGGTTCTTGTTTGGGGGCCGTCTTCCAAAACATCTCAGGATCAAGGGTGATGCCTGGCATCGTGAACACATCAGGGTGCACACCGGTGACCTTCCGGAAACGTGCGACTTTGCGCCAGACCGTGGACTTGTGCATCCCAAGCTCGACGAGTCCCTCGAAGCCGCCGTAGATATGCCAGAGGACCCAGAAGCCAAGCACGTCTTCAATTGCGCCTCGTGCAATGACTTGGGCAGTCGGAACCGCAATTGGTGCGATTGCTCGATTGACCCCTCGAAGGGAGGCATCGAAGAACCTCTTGGCCTTGCCTTCACCTTCAGGGGAGTCCATGGGAGCAGAGCGAAAGTCAGAGGTCATAGTCGCAGTGTAGCGAGTGAATGGAGCGATCTCGCCCGCTACGAGTTTCAGCCCCCAATTTTGGATTCAGATAACCTTCAGGCAAGTGGGCATGGCTCAGATGAGGGGATCTCGGAATAATGGAAGCAAGACAAACAACGGTGAAGTGAATCGCGACGGGAATCTTGGAGACGAAATCCTTTGAGAGGATGCGTCTATGTCAGGTTCAACCCGTTACTCGCCGGAGTT
>CAIXCS010000070.1 GCA_903918025.1 uncultured Actinomycetes bacterium | reverse complement strand
GGAACTCGGCATGGACTTCCGCACCGAAAGCGTTTCCGACCTGGCTCAATCAATCTCGAGAGGTGAGCGTTCAGTAACCGACGTCGTCACCGCAAGTCTCGACCGGATCGAGGAATTGAATCCTTCCATCAATGCCTTCACGACCTTGGATCGCGCAGGTGCACTGGAACAAGCCAAGGTCTTCGATGCCAAGAGGAGTCGTGGCGAGGACCTTCCTCCTCTGGCCGGGGTCCCAATTGGCGTCAAGGACCTTGAAGATGCCAAAGGACTGCCGACGTCCTATGGGTCAGCTTGTTACCGGGACGCAGGTCCCGCCACCGGGGATTCAACTTTGGTGGCACGGCTCAAGGCCGCTGGCTGCATTGTGGTTGGGAAGACCAACACGCCTGAATTTGGTTGGACAGCCAAGACCGACAATGCCCTCTTTGGCTTAACCAAGAACCCTTGGAATCTTGAGCACACTCCTGCAGGTTCCTCCGGGGGTAGCGCTGCGGCAATTGCTTCGGGAATGGTCCCGATGGCGACAGCATCTGATGGCGGTGGATCCATTCGCATTCCTGCTTCGGCTTGTGGGCTCGCAGGGATGAAACCGTCCTACGGTCGAGTGCCACAATCCGACGCCGAAGCACCCGGGTGGTTGGACCTCTCCGCAAAGGGTCCACTCGCTCGACGGTTTAGTGACGTCGTGATGGCGCTCAACCTTGTCGTCGGGCCGGATCCTGCCGACAATTCGAGCCTTCCTCCGCTCCCCGCACCACTCGGAGGCAGTATCGGTCGACCACTCAAGGTCCTCTGGTCCCCCGACCTCGGTTTTGGTGAAACGGATCGCGAAGTGCTGAGTGCTTGTGAGCGTGCACTCCGCTCACTCGAAGCTGCAGGCGTAATCGTCACTCCAATTGATCGAGTCTTCGACGAAGACCCCATCAACCCATGGCTCTCGATTGTTGGCGCCTGCCTCGACCGATCATTTGCGCCATTTGAGGGCAGCCCCGCCATGGAGGAAGTGGATCCCATCCTCCAGATGATTGTTGCGGGAGGTGCGGCGCTCAGTGCCCGCGGCCTCATTGAGGCAATGGATACGCGCCACTTCCTCACAAGACAACTCACCACGGCTCTCGAGGGCTATGACCTCCTGCTCTGCCCAACGACTGCCGGTGTTGCCCCACGCAATGACCTCGGAGGGCTTGGCGTCGTGAACGGTGTCGAGACCATCAACTGGGTGCAGTACACCTATGCCTTCAACATGACCAGGTCTCCTGCAGCGTCAGTTCCGGTTGGACGATCAGCTTCTGGAGTGCCCATTGGACTTCAGGTCGTTGGGAACTGGCTTGATGATGCGCTTGTCCTCGAACTGGCGCTTCTCTTGGAACAAGTGCACCCATTTACTGAGGTCGCAGCACTTTGATGCGGCAAAGCCATCCTCGAGGAGCGGAACTCCTCGACCCGACGACGTATCTCGGAGACCCTCGCCCGCTGTATGCAGCCCTTCGACGTGAGGCACCGGTCACGTGGGTTGACGAGCCGGGTTTCTGGGCGGTCTCTACGCATCATCTCCTGACAAGGGCTTCGCTCCATCCGGAGGACTTTTGCTCCAGCCGAGGAATTCTCGTTGAGGAGATCGGCACGACCTACCCAAGTCCGCCAACCATGATGCACACCGATGCACCCGAGCACACGAGATATCGGCGTCTCGCCCAGCCTGGCTTCAAGCCAACGGTCGTCCGTCAACTCCGAGACCAAGTCGCCGCGATATCCGAGCGTCTCCTCACGACGCTGCCAATCGGCGAGGACGTCGACATCGTGACTGCTCTAGCTATTCCTTTCCCCCTTCAGGTCATTGCGGAAATTCTGGGCGCCGATGTCGAAGAGTGGCCAACGTTCTTCAGGTGGTCCGAAGCGGCAATTCCCGGTGCTCAAGAACTCGATGCCGAGACCCGAGCGGCAACGCAGCTCGAGATGTGGAACTACCTCATTGGTTTGGCCGAGCAGCGTCGCCGCGAACCTCGAGACGATCTCGTGTCTGCCATTGCCACCGCAACCATTGACGGGGACCTGCTCTCTGAGGCTGAGTTGGCCATGTTCCTGATTCAACTGCTGGTCGCCGGCAACGAAACCACCCGAAACCTCATATCTGGTGGCTTGGTCGCTCTGGCAGATCGCCCAGACCAGTGGCAACAGATCGTCGAGAACGAGGATGTGCTTCCAACGGCAGTTGAAGAATTACTTCGGTGGACGACGCCGGTGACGTCGTTCCTGCGGACTGCCACCAAGAAGACGTCACTTGGAGGCGTCGAGATTGGCGAAGGCATGAACGCCGCCTGTCTTTCGGGCGAGGACAATGCTGATGAGATGCGCGTCGGCAACGACGGCAAGCCATTGTTCCTGTCGAATCACGCCGGCGGCATATTGGGCGGCATTTCCACCGG
>CAIXCS010000069.1 GCA_903918025.1 uncultured Actinomycetes bacterium | reverse complement strand
GCTCGTCTATGGCCTCTCACAGACCGGTGTGAATGGACAGACCTTCACCACACCAAAGGTGATGTGGTTACTGATCTTTGGCGTTGGGATGCTCGTTGCCTTCTGCCTTTGGGCGCTCCGGGCGAAGGTGCCGCTCCTTGATCTCCGGCTCTTTCGTCATCGGACCTTTTCTATTGCGAGTCTGTGCATTTTCCTCATGGGTGCAGCCCTCTACGGTGGGCTCTTCTTGATGCCCCTCTACTACCAAGTAGCTCGAGGACAGTCGGCACTCGTCGCCGGGCTACTGATGTGCCCACAAGGCCTTGGTGCAATGGCGGTGATGCGATGGGCTGGAACACTGGCCGATCGAAAAGGGGCTCGAGCAGTCGTACCGATTGGTTCGGCGATCATTGTGCTCGGGACAATTCCATTTACTCTCTTGACCCCAACTACCCCGTATTGGACGCTGGCGCTCTCGATGGTTGTTCGCGGTGTTGGCATGGGCCTCTCCATGATGCCGCTGACTGCGGCGAGTTACCGCGGGCTGGCGCACTCGGATGTGCCTCGAGCAACGACCACGACGTCAATCCTTCGCCAGATTGGAGGCTCGGTCGCGACTGCCGTACTGGCCGTCCTCCTTCAGCAACAATTCGATCTTGCCCACTCGAAGTTGCCCGATAAAGAAGCCGCGTCGGTCACCCTCGCGCACGGCTTCGCTACGACGTTTTGGTGGGCCATTGGCTGTTCGGTCTTGGCGGTCATTCCCACGCTGTTCTTGCCTCGCCACACCGAGCGCAACAGTGCCTGGGATATGAACCCAAGCGAGTCTGCGCTGGAGTTGGCACTTGAGGAACCGACCACCTAAGCACTCGTTCGGCTGGTGCGACGAAGACGACAGAGCGCGGCACAGGCCGATGTCTCCCTCATGCGGTCAGCACGCAACGAAGGGGCGCCCAAGTGGGCGCCCCTTCGTCAACTACGGATGTTGTTGGGAATGACTTAGTAGTCGTCCATTCCCATGCCGCCGCCGTGGCTGTGACCGGCCTCTTCTGGCTTGTCGACGATGACAGCCTCAGTGGTCAAGAACAGCGCAGCGATTGACGCAGCGTTCTGGAGTGCTGAACGGGTCACCTTGGCAGCGTCAATGACACCAGCCTTGATGAGGTCTTCATAGACACCAGTTGCAGCGTTCAAGCCTTCGGTCGCAACCTTCAAGTTACGGACCTTGTCCACAACCACGCCGCCCTCAAGTCCGGCATTCACCGAGATCTGCTTCAGTGGCTCTTCAACCGCACGAGCAACGATTCCCGCACCGGTGGCTTCGTCACCGCTCAGGGTTGCCTGAACTTCGTAGATGGCCTTTTGGCTGCGCAGCAAGGCAACGCCGCCACCAGGAACAACACCTTCTTCAATAGCGGCCTTGGTGGTTGAAACCGCGTCCTCGATCCGGTGCTTCTTCTCCTTGAGTTCGACCTCAGTCGCGGCACCGACCTTGATGACGGCAACGCCACCGGACAACTTGGCAAGACGCTCTTGGAGCTTCTCGCGGTCGTAGTCAGAGTCGGTGTTCTCAATTTCGGCCTTGATCTGGTTGATCCGACCCTTGATCTCGTCCTCATCGCCAGCACCTTCGACGATGGTGGTCTCGTCCTTCGTCACAACGATCTTGCGAGCAGTGCCGAGGAGCTCCAAGCCAACGTTTTCGAGCTTCAAGCCAACTTCTTCAGTGATGACCTGACCGCCGGTCAGGATCGCGATGTCCTGAAGCATGGCCTTGCGGCGCTCGCCAAAGCCTGGAGCCTTAACGGCGACTGACTTGAAGGTGCCACGGATCTTGTTCACGACCAAGGTCGCCAGCGCTTCACCTTCGAGGTCCTCGGCAATGATCACGAGGGCCTTGCCGGTCTGCATGACCTTCTCGAGGATTGGGACGAGGTCACGGACTGCGGTGATCTTGCTGCCGACGAGCAGAACGTAGGCATCTTCGAGGGAAGCCTCCATGCGCTCTGGGTCAGTAACGAAGTAGGGAGAGATGTACCCCTTGTCGAAACGCATTCCTTCGACGAGGTCCATGTCCATCCCGAAGGTGTTGGACTCCTCAACGGTGATGACGCCGTCCTTGCCAACCTTGTCAATGGCATCGGCAATGAGTGAACCGATTTCGTTGTCGGCTGCGGAGATGGACGCAACCTGTGCGATTTGCTCTTTCGTGTCAGCGGCAACGGCGAGGTCGCTCAAGGACTTGGTGGCAGCAATGACAGCGGCCTCGATGCCCTTCTTGAGTGACATGGGGTTGGCGCCGGCGGCGACGTTCTTGAGGCCCTCACGGACAAGCGCCCATGCAAGGACCGTTGCCGTGGTCGTTCCGTCACCGGCGACATCGTCAGTCTTCTTCGCAACTTCTTTGACCAGCTCAGCGCCGATCCGCTCGTAGGGGTCCTCGAGGTCGATCTCCTTGGCGATGGAAACACCATCGTTGGTGATCGTAGGAGCGCCCCACTTCTTGTCGAGAACGACGTTTCGTCCCTTTGGTCCGAGGGTGACTCGCACCGCGTCGGCCAACTTGTTCATGCCCCGCTCGAGTCCGCGGCGGGCCTCTTCATCGAATGCAATGAGCTTCGCCATCGCTGCCTTCCTTCCGGTAATTGCGTCAACGCGGCGTTCTGCCGCTGGCCCGGTCCACTCTAGTTGCTGTTAGCACTCTCGGTGTCCGAGTGCCAGAAAGGTGACCGTCGGGGGTTGCCTGCAGTGGCGAAGCATCCTTCTTGCGAAGGATCAGCCTCCGGCGACGGCAGGGACGATGGAGAGGGTTTGACCTGACTCGATCGGTGCCTCAAGGCCACCAAGGAACCGAACGTCCTCATCAGCCAGAAAGACATTGACGAACCGGCGCAGGCCGCCGGCATCATCAAAGAGTCGCTCGCCGAATCCCGGATAGGTCGTTTCGAGCGCGTGGAGCGCCTCGCCGACGGTGGCCGCTTCAACGGTGACTTCTCCCTCACCGGCGGTGAGTGGTCGGAGTTGCGTAGGTATGCGAATGGTGCAGGTCATGGTGGTCCTCGGGTCTTTCCTAGGGCAACTTCGAGCCTAGAGCGGCATCGAAAGCGTCGAGCGTGGGCTTGATGGTGACGGTCGGGCCAACGGTCCCGGCAAGCGCCTCAACCGTCTTGAGTCCATGGCCAGTAATCATGACGACGACTTTCTCGTCAGGGTGAATGGCGCCGTTCTCTACGAGCTTGCAGAGGCTCGCAATGGTGACGCCACCAGCGGTTTCGGCAAAAATACCTTCGGTTCTGGCAAGAAGACCGATTCCGTCAAGAATCTCGGCGTCAGTCACCGCGGCACAGCCACCACCGGTTTCACGAATGACCTTCAAGGCGTAGTAACCGTCTGCTGGGTTGCCAATCGCGAGTGACTTCGCAATGGTGTCGGGCTTAACCGGCCGGATATCTTCGGTACCTTCGGCGAATGCCGTTGCAACGGGAGAACAGCCAAGCGCCTGAGCACCGGAGATTCGAACCTGACCAGAGCCTTCGATGAGGCCGACCTTGGCCAATTCCTCGAATCCCTTCTTGATCTTCGTCAGCTGTGATCCAGAGGCGATTGGCACGACGACATGATCGGGAACCTGCCAGCCCAACTGCTCGGCGGTCTCAAAGGCAAGGGTCTTGCTTCCTTCGGCGTAGTACGCGCGAACGTTGACATTGACGAATGCCCAAGACGGATGTTCACTCGTCAGTTCCGCGCAGAGGCGGTTGACGTCGTCGTAGGTTCCTTCAACGGCGACGACGGTGCCGCCGTAGACGGCGGTCATCATGATCTTGGCGGCCTCAAGGTTTGAAGGAATGAGGACAATCGAATCCATTCCCGCTCTTGCCGCATGAGCGGCAACCGAGTTGGCCAGGTTCCCCGTTGAGGCACACGCCGCCACCTTGTAACCGAGCTCTCGAGCTTTCGTGAGCGCAACGGAGACCACTCGGTCTTTGAAGGAACCGGTTGGGTTTGCGGTGTCGTTCTTGACCCAGAGGTTCTTCAGCCCAAGATGTGCACCGAGTCGGTCGGCCTTGACGAGTGGCGTGAATCCGGCGCCAAGATCGATGGGCACGGCATCGCCAACGGGAAGGAGGTCGCGGTAGCGCCACATTGACCGAGGACCGGCCTCAATCGATGCTCGAGAAATCGTTGAGCGGATCTCGTCGTAGTTATACGCGACTTCCAAAGGGCCAAAGCAGAAGTCGCAAACATGCAGGGCGAGCGGTTCAAACTCTCGTCCGCACTCTCGACAACGCAACGAAATTACTGAAGGCATATCGACTCCTCATCGTTCGGGCGTTGGCACCTGGTCCGAAGAACTGGTTGCCGCGACGTCAAAGGGCCCGTCCCTCAGTCGCTCTGGATGATGTCAATGATTGTGGCCGCTTTCTCGTTGCGACGCAAGTTAGCCAACCGCCGATCGCAGCGAGATGCGGATCGAGCCGCTAAACCTATGGCGTGGTTCCAGCCTCTTCTCCAGATCAAACACCACTCAACCAGCATCCAACCTATGGAATTGCTGCATTCCAAGCGACCTCGGTTTTGGCGGCGAAGAATGGACGAACTGTCGCTGTGGTGATCCCCGCGCGCAATGAGGCGGCGACGATTGCCCAGGTCGTTGAAGCCGTTGCAACTCCGCATCTCTCGAGTGCTGGCGGCACGGGACTCGTGGATGAAATTGTGGTCGTCGACGATGGCTCAACCGATGGAACCGCCGAACTCGCCCGCCAAGCCGGGGCTCGGGTCCACGTGCTTGACCAGGCTCGAGGCAAGGGCCAGGCAATGGCCGAAGGACTTGCCGCATCGACTGGGGATTTCATTGTGTTCCTCGATGGCGATGTCGAGAACACCCATGCCAATTACCTTCCAGCACTTCTCGGCCCCCTCTTTCTTGATCCAGAGGTCCGCCTGGTCAAAGGTTTCTACGAGCGGCCGTTAGGTGGTTCAGTGACCGGAGGCGGTCGAGTGACCGAGCTGGTAGCTCGACCAATTTTGGAACTGCTCTTTCCTGAACTCAAGCATTTACTGCAGCCACTTGCCGGAGAGACGGCAGCAGCCCGGGCCACGTTCGAGTTGGTCGGTTTCGAAGACGGCTACAAGGTGGAGATGGGTCTCCTGCTTGACGTGGTTCACGCTTTTGGCCCGGGCTCTGTTGCCCAGGTTGACCTCGGTACGAGGATCCATCGGAATCGCCCCATTGATGAACTTCGTCCAATGGCACGTGAAGTGCTGGAAGCGGCGCTTTCACGCCGAAAGTCCTAACTAGCGAGATCGAGACCGACGACGACGGCGAGGTTGGTACCGGCGGCCGGGGGTGGATTTGCTGTTTGACTGGTGAGTGGTTCCACTGCACTGACCGTGAGACCAAGTTCTCGAGCCACCTCGAGTGCGGCTGGACGGTAGGTCGGTGCGTAAGCGACGAAGGTCGACGCCGTCGTGACGTTGTCCTGCTCGGCAGGAAGCGTTGCCCAACCAGAAACCGTCAGGTCATGGGTGACCTTCGCCGCCGCGCCGTTCACTGCCGTACCGTTGTAGACCTGCACGCGCACGTCGGCCTTGTTAATTGGTGAAGTCGTTGTTGTCGTGGGAGCAGTCGTTGTCGCAACCGCCGCCTTATCATTCGGTGGGAGTGAACTGAAGATAACCGTGGCCAACAGGAAGGTCGCGAGTACCGTCAGTCCTGCTCTCATTCGGTTGACGGGAGAGCGACGATGCTCGGTGTGCTCGGACGAACTCGACTCGGTCATGGCTCTATCGTCCCAAGTCTTGGGGCCAACCGCAACCGGAGTTGAGAACGGGGCAGGGCCGGTGGCCGAATGATGCGCGTATGCTCTCCCCGAAGTAGGACTAGCCGATGTAGCTCAGATGGCCAGAGCAGGCGATTTGTAATCGTCAGGTCGTGGGTTCGAATCCCACCATCGGCTCCGAGTTGTACGTGTCCCATTGAATGGGCGGAGTGCGGATGCCCTCAACCGACACCTGGTTTGGCTTTCCCGGAGTTTGGTCAAACTACGTGTGAGAGACAACGTGGGCGGCCAACCAGTTGGTCAACCGCCCACATCGAATCAAACCTTCTTGTTCGCCTTCAGGTCCCAGCTATATCGAGAGACGAGCTTTCCGGAACTATCGGTGTACTTCCACTCGATCTTTGAGTAGTTGAAGCTCAATGATTCGAGCGGCTGATCAAGACCTGCGTTCGATCCACTCGAGCCGCAGCTCCGGACCGAAGCCCCGGTCAGAACGATCTGGAGGTTCTCCACTGGAGTGCCCTGCTCACCAGTCTGCACGGAGTCGGCTTCGAAGGTCAGCGATGGATAGACCTTGCCCGAAGCACACGCTCCGTAGAGCACTGGCGACGCAGCGTCGATCTTCCGGGTGATGCTGAAGGGATTGAACGTCACCTTTCCGGCACCCGCTCCGGCGGTTGGAGCTGCGGGATTGGTTGAATTTGACGCGCCAAAGGACCAACTCACGAGATCAATCCATCCACTTCCATGGACTTTGCTGACATCGCCGGGGGTTTCCAGACCGACGATCTTGATTGATGCCGTGCCCTCTCCACTGATTGAGTGCCCGCTCAGTGTGGCGGCGCCGACTGTCGCAACCGACGCGACGACAACTGTTCCAATGGCAATCGCGACTCCGGATCGAGCGGTGACCCTTCGTCGGAGACGGCCCGACGTAGGGACAGTCTTCAGTTGTTCTTCCATGGTTTGAGGCTGCCCAGAAATAGTGGACACGGTTTATGCAGCAACTTGGTTGCGACGAGCCAAGAGTAACTCGTAGCGGATTGGGCTTTGACCTCCAGCCTTGGTGCAACGGCGTTGGTGGTTGTAGAAGGTGAGGTAGTCGGC
>CAIXCS010000068.1 GCA_903918025.1 uncultured Actinomycetes bacterium | reverse complement strand
CCGAATCACGAGAATGCGGATGGAACGCCAGTGTTCTGGCCGTATCTTCGCGACGAAGTCACCTTGGCTCGTCCGTGGGCTCCGCCCGGCGTCGCCGGCCTCGAGCACCGCATTGGTGGACTCGAGAAGGCGGATGGTTCCGGAAACGTCTCGTACGACAATTCGAACCACGAGAAGATGGTTCACCTCCGTCAGGCCAAAATTGCTGGCATCGCCAACGACATCCCGGACCTCGAGGTCGATGACGAGAGCGGCGACGCCAAGCTCTTGGTGATTGGTTGGGGCTCCACCTGGGGTTCAATTGCCGCAGGTGTGCAGCGGACACGTGCCAAGGGCGAAAAGGTTGCCCAAGCACACCTTCGCCACCTGAATCCTTTCCCGAAGAATCTCGGGGAAGTCCTGAGTCGTTATGAGCGAATCCTCGTTCCTGAGATGAACCTTGGGCAGCTCTCGAAGATGCTTCGTGCGGAGTTCCTTGTGAACGCGCAGAGTCTCTCGAAGATGCAGGGCAATCCATTCCGAGCAGCAGAAATTGAAGCAGCAATCGCCGAACAGTTGGGAGCACTTTGATGACGACCGTGGAGATTCCTCTCACGACTCGAAAAGATTGGTCGAGCGATCAAGAAGTCAAGTGGTGTCCTGGTTGCGGCGACTACTCAATCTTGGCTGCGGTGCAGATGTTGATGCCAGATCTTGGCGTGCGACGTGAGAACACCGTGTTTGTTTCCGGCATTGGTTGTGCGGCTCGGTTCCCGTATTACATGTCGACCTATGGCTTGCACTCAATTCACGGACGTGCCCCAGCGATTGCCACCGGGCTCTCGACGACTCGACCCGACCTTGATGTGTGGGTCGTTTCAGGAGATGGCGACTCGCTCTCGATTGGTGGAAACCACTTGATCCACGCGCTTCGTCGCAATGTGAACCTCAATATCTTGATGTTCAATAACCAGATCTACGGCCTCACGAAGGGCCAGTACTCACCGACGTCAGAAGAGGGAAAGATTACGAAGTCGACGCCATTTGGCTCACTCGACCATCCTTTCAATCCTGTTTCGCTTGCCATTGGTGCCGAAGCAACCTTCGTTGCTCGAACCCACGACATGGACCGCGCTCACATGCAAGAGATGTTCCGACGAGCACATGCTCACAAGGGTGCGTCGTTCGTCGAGGTCTACCAGAACTGCAATGTGTTCAACGACGGAGCGTTTGAAGGCATCACGGCAAAGGACCATCGCGCCGAGATGCTCATCAATTTGGTTCACGGTGAGCCGATTCGTTTTGGCGCTGACCTCCAGCACGGTGTCGTCCAGCAATCAAACGGAGCACTCGAGATTGTCGAAGTTGCGTCAGTCGGGCTCGACAAGGTGCTCGTTCACGATGAGCATCGTGAAGACCCTGCGCTGTCCTTCGCACTCTCACGTCTCAGTTCTGGCCCAACCATGCCAACGCCGATGGGAGTCTTCCGGGACGTGCAGCGCAGTGAGTATGGCGAGTCGATGACTGCGCAGGTGGAGGCAACGAAAGCTCAGCGTGGCGATGGCGACCTCGCAGCGCTGCTTCGGTCGAATTCCTTCTGGACGGTCGACTAAGACCCATGGCTACCGTGGTGGATCAACGACAAGCGCTGATCGAGGCCACGTATGGCTGCATTGCGAAGTGGGGTCCTTCTCGCACGTCGCTCGAGGACATCGCAAAGACCGCTGGCATCAGTCGGGCAACCCTCTACCGATACTTTCCAGGTGGACGGACAGAGTTGTT
>CAIXCS010000067.1 GCA_903918025.1 uncultured Actinomycetes bacterium | reverse complement strand
CGGCGCTCGAGCATGGTTCTCGAGATGCGGTGGCAGTGGTTGATTCGGTGCAAGCCTTTGACTTCTCGACGCTCGATGTTGTTCTTGAAATCTCGTCACCGGAGAGTGCTGCGGCGAATGCAATGGTTGCGCTCAGCAATGGCTGTCATGTCGTCATCGGCACGTCAGGGGTCAACACGGCTGCTCAGGCAGAGCTCGGTGCGCTTGCGGAGGAAAAGCAACTCGGACTGCTCGTGGTGCCGAATTTTGCCCTTGGTGGCATTCTGCTCCTTCGTTTTGCCCAAGAGGCGGCGCGCTACTTTCCTTCGGTTGAAGTGATTGAGTTGCATCACCCGGACAAGCGTGATGCGCCAAGTGGCACGGCGACCCACACGCTCGCCGTCTTGGCAGATGCTCGAGCGGCTGCAGGTATGGCAGAACCACCAGATGCAACCGACATGGTTGGGCTCGAAGGAAGCCGAGGGGGCGTGGGTCCCGGTGGGATTCACGTCCACTCTGTTCGTCTCCGAGGTCTCGTCGCCCATGAGGAGATCCTCTTTGGCGGCCCGGGTGAGCAGTTGACCCTGCGGCACGACTCGTTCGATCGAACGTCCTTCGCTGCTGGAGCACTGCTCGCGCTACGAGAGGTTTCACGCCTTCGTGGACTGACGGTCGGACTCGACTCACTCCTTGACTCATGAGTGAGGAAGAACTCAGTTCGAAGAAGTTCTGGACGATACCGAATGTTGTAACGATCCTTCGGCTTTGCCTTCTTCCTGTTTTTCTTTGGTTGCTCTTTGGCGCCCACCGGCAAGTTGCTGCGGGATTTCTCCTCGCGTTTCTCGGGGTGACGGATTACGTTGATGGTTACGTTGCACGCCGATTTCATCAAGTCTCAGAGTTTGGAAAAATTCTCGACCCGGTTGCCGATCGGGTCCTTGTCGCAACCTCGGTGATCGCCACCATGTGGGTGAATGCGGTTCCTGCTTGGTTTGGTATTGCCACCCTGACTCGAGAGGTGCTTGTTTCGATTGCCGTGCTCCTCATCGCAAGTCTTGGCGGAGCTCGAATTGACGTCTTGTGGATTGGGAAGTGCGGCGCCTTCGCGTTGATGGTGAGCTACCCAATGTTCCTTGGGGCATGTGGGCCTGCCTGGTGGCAGCGTGGGTTTATGGTTGGCGCCTGGGGCTTTGGCATCATTGGACTTGTCCTCAGTTGGGCGGCAGCGATTCGTTACCTTGCGCCCGCTCGCGCAGCGCTGAGTCGGGGGAGGGCAGCGAGGCGTGCGGCGAAGCCACCGACCGCTTAAGGCTGTTCCACTATCCTCTGGCTATGCAGATTCCTGAGAACCTCCGCTATTCGTCCGACCACGAGTGGGCGAGTCGAGAGGGCGAACGTGTTCGAATTGGTATCACTGACTTCGCCCAAGATGCCCTTGGCGACGTCGTCTACGTTGAAGTCCCCGCAGTCGGCACGACGGTCGATGCTGGTTCAGCCGTCGGTGAGGTCGAGTCCACCAAGTCAGTCTCAGAGATCTACGCCCCAGTTGCTGGAACCGTTGTGGCCGTGAATGCTGCGCTCGCTGAGCATCCAGAGCTGGTGAATGCTGATCCGTATGGCGAAGGTTGGCTCTGCGAAATTGAGCTTTCAAGTGCCGACGCCTACGAGGCGCTGCTTGATGCAAGTGGTTACCGAGGGCTGACCGAGGCCTAATTCACCGGTCAGATCTGGCTGGAGACGGGGCCGCACTCCTCGGCTAGTTTGAGGATCGTGTTCTGCCACCGCTGCGGTCATCGCAATCCGTCTGGGGTCAACTTCTGTTCGCTCTGTGGCGATGCAATGGCAAGTGATCCGAGCAACTCCACGATCTTGCTTGAAGGTTCGGTTCATCCTCCGAGAGCTGAAGACGCCATTGGGCTTGAATTCGGCGCAAGAGACGAAGAGGGGGATCTGCTTGTCGTGAGCGAAGGACCCAATGCAGGAACGCACTATGAGATTGGGACTCGGGTCGTCAAGATTGGTCGTTCGGTGGACTCAGAGCTCTTTTTTGACGACGTGACCGTCTCGCGTCATCACGCAGAACTCATGAGGAATGATCGAGGTCGAGTGGTGCTGAAGGATCTGGGCTCCCTCAATGGCACCTATCTCAATCGAGTGCGGGTTGAT
>CAIXCS010000066.1 GCA_903918025.1 uncultured Actinomycetes bacterium | reverse complement strand
TTCTTCGCTGGCGCTGCAGCCTTCTTTGCTGGCGCTGAGGTCTTCTTGAGTGGAGTGGTTGCCTTCTTGACTGGCACAGCCTTCTTTGCAGGCACTGCCTTCTTCACAGGGGCAACTTTCGTCGTTGGCTTCGCCGAAGCCTTCTTGTTCACCTTTGGTGCACTCGGCATGGATCCTCCTCAAAGAACGGTACGGCGTCCCCGTCAACCCTCGCGGGAACGCAGACGTGGCAGGTTAGCGGACGTGGCCCGCCCACTTGACGCGAATCAGTTACGGCGCAGTGTTGCCAGCTTCGCTCGTCCCCAACTCGAAGATTGCCGCTTCTGGCGCTGGATCTGCTTCAACAGGTGAAACGGGAGGAGCTTGGCGACTGCTCTTGATCGCGGCGCTCGGCTGCACGTGCTCCTCAATCCATCGAAGGACTTCTTGCAGCTGGCCAGTGAGGCGGAGTCGCTCGGCATCCAACTGCGTAGCAAGGCCGTCGATTTCAGAGGAAAGCTCTGTCTTGACTGACTCGAGGCGCCCCACTTCTTCACGCACACGGAGCTCTGCCTCGACCGTAATCTGCCGAGCCATTGCTTCGGCTTCTGCAACGGTCTTTGCTGCAGACTCCGTCGCCTCACGCTCGGTCTGCTCGACGAAACGTTGTGCCATCAGCAAGGTGCGTTGCGTCTCCGCAACGACCTCTTCGGATGATGGCGAAGGCACTGCTACCACCACAGGGGTTGGCATCGGCGCGGGTTCTGGGGCCGCAACGGGAGCCACTTGCACTTCACGTGCCTTCGCCTCAAGTTGCGCAATGTGTTCGGCTGCTTGGCGAAGTCGGTCAGATGCTTGACGAAGCTGGTCACGCAGCGCATCGACTTCAATCGTCACGCGCTCGAGGTACTCGTCCACCTCATCGGTCTTGTAGCCGCGAACGGCGAACTTGAACTCGACCGTCCGAAGGGTCTCGAGCGCTGATTTCGGCAGAGAAGGAGTCGTCATGGAACGAGAGTGTAGCGACCCCGCCCTAGTGAAGCCGGGGATGTTCAGAGAGAGCGGGCAATGAAGAGCAGAACAAACGTCACGAGAAAGATCGAGAAATCGATTCCGCCAGTCTGGGGAAGCATCCGACGAACCGGCGCAATCACCGGTTCGGTGAGGCGAGCTAGAAACCGCTTGGTCTGCCGCATACCGTCACTTGAACTTGGAAACCAACTCAAGAGTGCAGCCGCCATCAAAATCGCGACATACGCGTAGAGCAGGCTTCGAAGGATTCCCATTACGACTGGAAGTCTCGAGACTTCAACTTTGCCCGGTCCTCATCCGAAACCGAGGATGGAGTCATGAGGAACACCTGGTCGGCGATCTTCTCAAGCTTGCCGTTGAGTCCATGTGCAACACCACTGCAGAAATCGACTAACCGACGCTGAATTTGGCTGTCGGCCTGTTGGAGGTTGAAGATGACCGAACGGCCAACTTTGAACGCGTCAGAAATCTCTTTGGCATCTTTGAACAACGTCACCGACACCACCATTGGCGTCACTGGATCTGGAGCAATCGTCCGCACGCTCGAAGCTTGGCTTGGTGGAAGCATCGTTGGGCCTGAGGTGTAGGGATCACGGCTTGTTCGCAATTTTCCGAGTGGCGTGACGGGCGCAAGGCGTTCTTGGCGAGGGGCGCGCTGTGGGCGGTCGTGCTCTGGCTCTTGGACGTCGTCATCGTCGTAACGCGTTCGGACACTTGAGAGGCGAGGACTTGCCTGACGACGAGGTTCTGGGTCGGCGTACTCTTCGTCTTCAAAACCATCGTCAGAAAGTCCAACGTAGCCAAGGAACCTCTGCATCATTGATTTCGCCATGGACGCCTCTCCCGCTCTCAAACGCCTGGTCTCGACTTCGAGACCCTCGCGTAGGCAACAGAATCTAGAGCACGATTCACCCTTGTGTCGCCGAGCGGTATTCGCCCCTCGGGCCAAACAGCGCGCTGCCAACTCTGATCATGGTCGAACCGGCTGCGATGGCATCGGAGAGATCCCCGGACATTCCCATTGAGACGACCGGCAAGGAGGCTTCTCGTGCAAGGTCAGCCAGGTTCTTGAAACACGCAATTGCAGCGCTGCGATCTTCGGGAGCAACCGTCATGAGTCCATCCACCGAGAGTGAGAGTCCCTCGAGCTGAGCGAGAAAGTTCGGCACCTCGACAAGCGGTACCCCATTGCGTTCCTTCTTCTCGGTGGCATCAACTTGGACGAGCACCGATGCCCCTGGCGCAACTCTTGCGAGGGTCTCGGCTTCGACGAGACGAGCAAGCCCTTGAAAGCGGGCGACAACGGGAGCGAGCTTGCCGATCTTGTTCCGCTGAAGTGGTCCAAGGAAATTCCAAGCCATGCCGTCGCTTGGAGAAGCCTTCGCCAACAACTCGTCGCTGTAGTTCTCTCCAAGACAGGTAAGTCCCACCGCACGGGCCAAAGCGACAACGGCTGTTGGTTGACCCTTCGTCACGGCACAGAGCGTCACCGTCTCGGGCGATCCACCAGCGGTAGCGACTTGTGCCCAAAGCGCGTTGAGACGATCTTCGAGCAGGCTGAGGGTCAGTTCGGTCGGCCGACCGAGATCAAGTGTGCTCAGCGGAGGAACGACGGCACGTCGAAGTCATCGTCGTCGCCAAGGTCCAAATCGACGTCGCTCCTCGAATCTCCAAAGATGTCCGCAGCATCCGAAAGTCCCAACCCGGCGCCACGTGGACGAGTAGATCCTTCGGCAGGGCCATCAAAGCCTGCGGCAATCACGGTCACTCTGACCGCTTCACCCATGGTGTCGTCAATCGTCGCACCGAAGATGATGTTGGCATCAGGGTGTGCGACCGAGTGAATGATCTCTGCCGCTTCGTTGACTTCAAAGAGGCCGAGGCTTGATCCACCGACGATGTTGAGCAGAATTCCTCGCGCACCTTCAATGGAGGTTTCGAGCAATGGCGAAGTAATTGCTGCTCGTGCAGCATTCACGGCACGACTATCACCAATAGCTGCGCCAATGCCCATTGCAGCTGAACCAGCATTGGACATGATCATCTTGACGTCGGCGAAGTCGACGTTGATGAGGCCTGGGTTCGAAATGAGATCGGTGATCCCGCCAACACCCTGGTAGAGGACCTCATCGGCCCGGTTGAAGGCTTCGACCATTGACGTCTTGTTGTCCGAGATCGTGAGGAGGCGGTCATTTGGAATGACAATGAGGGTGTCAACCTTCTCCTTGAGCATCTGGATGCCCTTCTCCGCCTGAGCGGCGCGGCGGCGTCCTTCAAAGGCAAACGGACGAGTCACGATTCCGATGGTGAGCGCACCGAGGCTCTTCGCAATCTCTGCGACGACCGGTGCTGCACCAGTTCCGGTGCCGCCACCCTTACCGGCGGTGATGAAGACCATGTCGGCTCCAGCGAGTGCCTCTTCGATCTCGGCGCGGTGCTCTTCAGCCGCCTGTCGGCCAATCTCTGGGTCCGATCCGGCGCCAAGTCCACGGGTGAGTTGGCGTCCAATATCAATCTTGAGATCGGCATCAGAGGACAACAGTGCTTGCGCATCAGTGTTCGCGGCGATGAATTCAACGTGGCGCAGACCAGCGTTGATCATCCGGTTCACGGCGTTTACACCGCCGCCGCCGACGCCAATGACCTTGATCACGGCGAGGTAGTTGGTCTGCAGAGGGTTGGTCATCACGCTCCTATCGTAGATCGGCCGGAGTGGTCGGAGTGAGATAGCCGACCGAAGATCTGTGCGAACCGTACCCTACGGCGCATGACCATTGGCGGGATCCACACTTGGAACCATCAACAACTCCGAAGAAGTCACCCATGAGGCTGCCCAGTCACCGTCACATTGGAGGGATCAGTGACGTCAACCGTGTCGAAACCATTGAAGGTTTCTTTGGCAATGAGTGAGGCAATGGCGACATACTTCGCCCGCAAGTCAAGGGTTGAACCAAGTTCAAAGACGACAGGACCGGGCAGGATGATCTGCACATGAGGTCCAATGCAGAGCAGCGCTCGAACCTGACTCCGAAAGGCCGTCGGAAGTGAACCTGCAATGGCGAGGCATGGCGTGGCGTGCTTCGTAATTGTCGTTCCTGGACCACCTACAGGTTTGGCAAGGCTGAGGCCAGGAAGTCCAAGTCGGGTCGTTGTGGTCCCAAGCACACGACCCTGCGCATCGACGGCGACGAGCGCGTTCTTTGGACCGCGGGTCGTCACAACTGGTGAGCGTTCCGTGACGTTGAGGTGGACTCCTGTCGGCCAATTCCGAACGACTGAGGCAGTTGCCACCCAAGGCAGTGATTCAATCTGATCCCGCACGGTTGCGGTGTTGAGCAGCACCATTGATTGGCCATGCTTGATGCCGGACGCTTCAATGATGGCTGCAGGGCTCGTGTGGAGTGATCCACTCGCAGAAATCGTTTCCACTCGAAGCAGTGGCGACCAGATCACCGCGACGGAAAGCCCGAGGAGAACCGCAAGAGCCATCAACACAATGAACAACCACTGCCTCAGAGACCTCGGGCCTGTTGCTCTGCCGTCGAGCCAGTTGGATCGTTGACCGTTGGTACCTGGTGCAGCTTCAGTGCGGCCTTGCTTCGAGGCGCCGGTCTTGGCCGGTGTCGTCTTCGAGGACTTCCCGTGGGCAGGCTTTCGGGTCGTCACCGAATCACCGATGACAAGAGCCCACGGGGGAGGTCTGCCACGTTGCCGAGGACACGGAGTTCAGTGTGAAGCGCTACTCCACGTTGCTCGAACACCGTCGCTGCGACCGCGGCAATAACCTCGAGCACGTCACTTGCTCGTCCGTTCTGATCGGCCTGAATGAAGTTTGCGTGTTTCTCTGAGACCGCTGCGTTCCCTACCCTGAAACCTCGGAGCCCACAACCGTCAATGAGCGCTCCGGCAGAGGGGCCCTCTGGAGGGTTCGTGAAGACCGAACCGCAGTTCTGGCCACCTGGCTGATTGGCCCGACGCCAGGCAACGATTTCTTGGAGCCGCTTCCGCCCGAGCTCCCGGTTCCCCGCGTCGAGGTGGAGTTCCACGCTGACGACGAGGTCGGTTGAGCGGAGATTCGATGACCGGTACCCGAGGCCCAATTCGTCACGAGTCACCGTCCGCTCTGCTCCGCTCAAGCCATCGACCACCCGAACAAGCGACAGCGAAGCCGCCATGTCGGCGCCGTGTCCGCCAGCGTTCATTGCAACCGCTCCCCCGATCGTCCCTGGAACACCGACTGCCCATTCAAAACCCGTCAGGCCTGCTTCGACACTCCTTCGGGCGACCTTTGGCAGATCGGCCCCTGCGCCAGCGGTCAGCGTGGTGTCGTCAATCGAAATCGCATCGAACTCCCCCGTGAGATGCACCACCACTCCGTCAAACCCGGTGTCCGCTACCAGGACATTTGACCCATTCCCGAGAATGACACGGGGCAATGTCGCTGGAAGTTGATCGAGCACCACATGGAGGCACCTCAAGGTCGAGGCGGTGACGAACCACGCCGCTCGACCTCCGACTCGAAAGGTCGTGTGGCCACCAAGGTCAGCATCTTCTTCGACAGAACCTTCATCACCCACGGCGCTCGTCAACGAATCCTTCAGTGAGCCGGTCATGGTTGCTCGAGCCGCACGCGCAATCGGTCGGGCAGCGACGTAGAGTCCCCGGCCCCAAGGGTGAGGCACAACGTTCCTGAAACGAGAAAAGGAAGCGCAGCGTCAACGGCGTCCTCGAGTGATGCCACCCCAAGGACACGGTCGACCGTGCCGCTGGCAGTCACCACTTCGGTGATAATTCGGCTGGAAACACCGGCAATTGGTGCCTCTCCGGCTGGGTAGATGTCCGTCACAATGACCACATCTGCCCCATGAAAACTCTTCGCAAAGTCGATGCCGACGTTGGCGATCCTCGTATACCTGTGTGGTTGAAACAGCACAACAATGCGGTCAAAGCCTCCGGCAGTCGCAGCCGAGACGGTCGACTCGACCTCGGTTGGGAGATGCGCGTAGTCATCCACAAAGGTCACGCCATGGACCGAGCCTCGGAATTCATACCGCCGAGGCACCCCAGTGAAACGTCCAAGTCCACTCGTAATCTCGTCACCGGAGATCCCGGCCAAGTTCGCGACTACCGCTGCAACCGACGCATTGGCAACGTTATGTAAACCGGGAGTTGCGAGCGTGACGTCGGCAGAACTCCCATCGGGTAGGTCCAAGGAGAAGGTTGACCCTGAACGACCAAGAGCAAGATTGGTGACCTTGAGCGTCGCTTCAGAGGTTGCGCCAACCGTCCAGACCTTGAGCCCTTGAGCGACCCGAGCGGCTCCAGGGTCGTCAGCCCAAACAACCGCACCCTCGGTGGCGCGCTCGAGCAGTGCGTGAAAGGCAGTCTCAAGGACGGCTGGTGTTCCGTAGTGGTCGAGGTGATCCGGTTCAACATTGGTGATGCCGACAATGGCCGGGGTCATTGTTGCAAATGTTCCGTAACTCTCATCTGCTTCGAGAATGAGGAGTGGATCACTCCCCCAAAAGGCATTGGTTCCAGTCCCTGCGACTACTTCGCCAACCATGAAGCTCGGTGACCGGTCCCGTTCCTGGGCGATCAACGTCAACATTGAGGAGGTGGTGGTCTTTCCGTGGGTTCCTGCAATCGCGAGTGTTCTGCGAAGCCGGACTATCGCCGCTATCACCTCACCTCGAGTTGCAAGGTCAATTTGTCCAGAACGCGCTGCCTCGAGTTCTGGATTCGCGGGTGAGACTGCCGGCGAGCTCGTGATGAGATCGACCGCTCCAACATTTGCAGCATCGTGTCCAATGGCAACTGAAATTCCGGAGCGGCGGAGACGATCCACCGTCCCCGACTCACGGAGATCCGACCCGGAAACTTGGTGTCCTTGACCGGAGAGAACTTCGGCAATTGCGCTCATGCCCGCTCCCCCCACTCCGACGATGTGGATGCGGAGAGGACGACGGAGATCAAGTTCAGCGGACATAGAACGTCACCACCTGCGCAATCTTCGCAGCCGCATCACTGGTGTGGACTGACCCCGCGGCGGTCCGCATCTGCGACAGCCGATCAGGTGTCAACTCAGCCAGGATCTCCTGCAACCTGCTGGCGTTCAGCTCGCCGTCTGGCACCACCATGGCAGCACCTGCAGTGGCCAAGATCGCAGCGTTCTTTGTTTGATGATCACCAGGAGCGGTGGGGAGAGGAACGAGAATCGAGGGAACGCCGATTGCAGCCAACTCCGCAACCGTCATCGCCCCAGAGCGGGCAAGAACAACGTCAGCGGCTACGTAGAGACTCGCCATTTCTTGCTCGAAGGGAACAAGGTGATAGGTCGGATCAGGGCCTCGTTGCTCTTGCTCGTGTTGCAAACCAGCAAAGTCCCTCCGACCGGCGACATGGTAGATCTCGAGCGCAGGGTGCCCACCTCGAACCAGTTCGGCCGTTGCTGTATTCAGCGACCTCGCCCCGAGGGAGCCTCCAACGACCGCAAGCACTCGACCTTCACCGAGCCCGAGCAGACCACGCGCACGACGTCGAGCCTCGGGTGTTGTCGATGCCTCGATGATTGACCGTGAGAGTGGTGCTCCGGTCACGATTGGGTGCGGAAGAGGTGTCCCCTCGAAACCAACACAAGAACAGACAGCAAATCGACCAAAAATTCGGTGAACCGCTCCTGGAATCGCGTCGATGTTGACAAGGACGAGAGGAATCCTCAGCACGACCGACGCAACAACTGCTGGAAAGGCCGCATACCCACCAGCTGAAACCACCACCTTTGGCCGCCACCGTTGGACTTGTACGACTACTTTCCCTAGCGCGCGCAGAAGCCCAACCACCGCCGCGGCATTGTCGAGAAGCGCGCGAGGTCGAAGCGATCGTTGGATTCCTCTCCCGGTCATATAGGTAGCCGGGAATCCCGTTGTGTCGAGGAGGGTCTTATCTGGCCCGCGGGCGGAACACAGGAACTGCAACTCATCGGCCCGAAGTCCCTCAGTGACCAAGGCTTGAGCGACGGCGAGGATTGGTAAGACATGCCCACCGGTTCCACCACCGGCGAGAAGTACGGTGCGTCGAGTCACCGCGTCCGACGTGGCCGCGACGCCGCCGCTCGAGGTGCACCAACCGACGTCAGCTGCTTCGCTGCACGTGAAGAACGATGCGACGAGGCCCGCAGGCCCGTGATTTCGGCACTCCTTGTTGGTGAAGGCTTCTGAACTCTCTTCACCTCTTTTCGCTCGAAGGTGGCGACGTTGATGAGGAGTCCAATGGCCATCACATCGGCAATCATCGCAGTCCCGCCATACGAAATGAGCGGAAGTGGCACTCCAGTTACGGGGAAGAGCCCAACGACTGACGCAATGTTGATGAAGATCTGCATACCGAACCATGTGGCAATTCCGAGGGCAAGGAGCGAGCCAAAGGCGT
The DNA here is from genome assembly GCA_903918025.1 of uncultured Actinomycetes bacterium. GTDB lineage: Bacteria > Actinomycetota > Acidimicrobiia > Acidimicrobiales > RAAP-2 > CAIQEU01. The sequence goes on along the minus strand of CAIXCS010000066.1, from coordinate 7,084 downwards.
CTGGTGCTCGTAGAGACGCACGAACCCCAAGCCAGATGAGACCACCAAAGAGCCCGAGGAGCACACAGGTGCCGATGAGGCCGAACTCCTCTCCAACGACCGAGAAGATGAAGTCAGTGTGTGGATTTGGAATCGCACCCCACTTGCTCTTTGAGGCCCCAAAACCAACACCAAAGAGATGGCCTGATGCGATCGCAATCTTGCTCTGATGGAGCTGGTAGTTCTTTCCGAGGAGATCTTGTCCGGGATGAAGAAAACCAAGAAATCGCTTCATGGTGTAGGGCTTCCACCATAAGTAGGCAGCTCCGAAGAGTGCGCCACCAGCGACTAAGTACCCAAGTGCTTTGCCCGAGACGCCGATCGCGAACAGGGCCACGAGACCAATCAGTGCCACGATGGCTCCTGTGCCGAAATCGGGTTCAGCCATGACGAGGAGGGCTGTAGGAACGGTCAGGACGAGCACGCAACCCACCAACACGCCTTGACTCTTCTTTGCCTTGAGGTATCGAGCAACGAAGGAGGCGACAGCGACGACAACGACCAATTTTGCAAATTCTGAGGGTTGAAACATGAGCCCCATGATTGGGAGCCAACGACGAGACCCTCCAATGACGGGACCCACCGCTTTGACGGTCACGAGAGCGAGCCAAGCCACACCCACGCAGACAATGAGTGCCGAAGGACGGTCCCACGTGTGGTAGTCGATCTTTGCCAACGCAAGTGCCACCGTCACGCCAATAAGTAGATAGAGCAGTTGCATTTGGAGCAGGTGCCACGGGGTCCCATACAACGCGAGCGAGGGCACGAGCGACGCTGAGCCAACCATCACCACGCCGAAGACCGCAAGACCGAGGGTAAGAAAGGCGATCAGTCGAGCAGTGCCGGTAATTTTGGTGACCGAGCTCAACCACGCACCTGCTTTGAGCGCCATGCCGGGTTTCTTCGCAGACGGTTTCAGAGCGTTCTTCGCCTGATTCTCCGGGGACGCAGTCTGTCGCTTCCTCTTCGCCGTCGTTGTGCCGTGTCGTTTGAACACCATCAGACAACCCCGCCTACTCGAATGAAGTCCACGTAGAAGATTCCGAGCGCAAGTGCCGCACAAAGGGCAGCAAAGATCCAGAATCGGACCGTGACGGTCGTCTCAGGCCACCCCTTCAAGTCGAAGTGATGATGGATCGGGGCCATCTTGAAGATCCGACGGTGGAAGAGGCGGAAGCTCGCCACTTGCAAAATGACCGACACCGTCTCAACGACAAAGAGACCCCCAAGGACCACAAGAAGCAGGGTCACATCCATTGAGAGACAAAGGGCGGCGAGTCCCGCACCGAGAGCAAGTGAACCAGTGTCACCCATGAAGATCTTCGCCGGTGCAGCATTCCACCAGAGAAAGCCAAGCGCCGCGCCAGCCAGGGCAATGGCGACGATTGCAAGGTCGAGAGCCGAGTGAACGTGGTAGATCTTCGGGTGACGGCTCACCCAGTAGCCAATGATCGCGAGCACGGCGAAACACTGGGTTGACGAGCCGGCCGCAAGGCCATCGAGCCCATCGGTCAAATTAACGGCATTGGAAGAACCAATCACGACCAAAACCGCGAGGATGCTCCAAAGAATTGCGCCAAGGTGCCAACCGGGGAGCGTCGACCTCGTCAGTGACAGCGTCGTTCCCACGCCGGCCCATTCGCAGGCAAGAACAGCAAAAACCGTCCCCACCAAGAGCTGGCCGGAGAACTTTGCTCGCTTATTGAGGCCGAGACTTCGCTTGTTTCGAACCTTGAGAAAATCATCTGCGAAACCAATCACACCAAAGCCCAGAATGGTGCCGAGACACAAGATTCCTGACCTCGTCATTTGAACTTCGGCGAAGACGTGCGCCGCGAGGTAGCCAACGACTGCCGCAATGAGCAAGACAATGCCACCCATTGTTGGCGTCCCAGCTTTGACGGCATGGCTGGCAGGTCCGTCATCACGAATATGTTGGCCAATCTCATTACGAATCAGCCAGTGAATCAGCAAGGGCATGGTCATCGCAGCAAAGAGGAGCGCGATGCCACCCGCACTCATGAGGGCGAGCATGTGGCCTCCTCATGGGTCATGGAGAGCGCAGCTTGTGCAACCTGCGCGTCGTTGAAGGGAGTAGTCGTGTCGCCAGCTACTTGGAATCCTTCATGGCCTTTTCCCGCAACGAGAACGACATCGCCTGCACGTGCAGTGCTGATGGCCTCTTCAATGGCCAGTCGCCGATCGAGGACAACCTTGACTTGGGCACGTCGATCCGAAGAAATGCCCGAAAGTATTTGATCTGCAATCGCACCTGGGTCTTCGCTTCGAGGATTGTCATTCGTCACGATGACCGACGTCGCGAGGCGAGCGGCCGCTTCACCCATTGGCGCACGCTTCATTTGGTCGCGATCGCCTCCACATCCAAAGACGACGATGAGCGAAGATTCCTTTGGCATCAGTCTTCTGAGATCGGTCAAGACCGTGGCTAGCCCTGCTGGTGTGTGGGCGTAGTCAACAAAGACCGTCGGTGCATCGTCTCGTTCTCCGGCAATCCTTTGGAGCCGACCTGGAACGAGCGCCATTGCCGAAAGGCCAACTACACAAGCGTCAGGTTTGATGCCCAGCGCTACGCCGGCGGCGAGGGCGACGAGAGCATTCGCGATATTCACCATTCCGGGAAGCGGAACATGCACCCGCATCTCGCGCCACGTGAACCAGGAGCCATTGAGACCGAGGTCAATCGCGGTTGCATCGCTCATCGAGACCGCAATGACGGGGACATCAACCATTCCCGCGAGTCGAGCTCCAGCCTGGTCGTCGACAAAGATCACCGCCTGTTCGCAACGATCCGAGGTGAACAGTTGCGCCTTGGCGCTGAAATACGCCTCCATTGTTCCGTGGAAGTCGAGGTGATCATGGGAGAGGTTGGTGAAACACGCAACGGAAAACTTGATGCCATCGACCCGCGAGAGAGCGAGCGCATGGCTTGATACTTCCAATGCCACGACACCAACCAGGCCTTCAGCCTTCGCCTCGTCACGGGCGTCTGCAAGATACTCCGCCAATTCCGGAGCTTCGGGGGTGGTCCGAGATCCAGAAAGCGTTCCAATCACCGTTGTGGGACGTCCTGCAATTCGGGCCATCGACCCAAGCATCTGTGTGACGGTTGTCTTTCCATTGGTCCCGGTGACTCCGCAGACTGCCAAAGCTTCAGAAGGTCGTCCGGCGAGGAACTGCGCCGCAAGCGCAACTTGGTGACGCATGGATGATGGGTCAAGAACGAGCTGTGGGACATCGAGGTCAAGCGCATGATCGACGAGCAGCGCAACCGCTCCTCGTTCCACGGCAGCGCTAGCGAAATCGTGTCCGTCAGAATTGTCCCCGACAATGCAACAGAAGAGGTCTCCAGGCTGCACGAGCCTTGAGTCGGCGACGGCTCGACGAAGAGCAACGCTTTCGAGCACCCCCACCGAAGAGGTCGTCTCGAGCATTCTCGCTAACGACGTCAGAGCGATGGTCATAGGCCACCCGTCACATCTGAAGCTGCGGTTCCTGTTTTGATGATCTTTGTTGGTGCCCCCGCAGTGGTTGGAATGTTGTAGCGATGCAGGGCGTAGCTCATGATCGAGGAGAACACGGGTGCGGCAACTTCTCCGCCGAAGAATTGGGGGGTGGGCCGATTCAGTACCACAATGGCGGTCAGGACTGGATTGGACGCCGGGGCAAATCCAACGAAACTCGCCATGTAGTCACCCGGTAGATACCCCCGTGCATTTGGATTCGGAATTTGGGCAGTCCCAGTCTTTCCAGCCACTGCGTACCCTGGCACCACGGCGTTGGTGCCAGTGCCAGCCAGAACCACTTGCCGGAGCATTGCGGTGAGTTGACTGTTGTAGAGCGGATCGAGCACTCGATGTGGAGCCGAAGCTTTGGTTGGCGTCACCACGCCAGAGGCGCTGACGTAGCCACGCACGAGTCTTGGAGCGACGAACATCCCATTGTTGGCGATGGCGTTATAGGCATCGATCATCTGTTGGGCAGTGACGGAGTCTGTTTGACCAATGGCGAGACTCACAAAGTCAGTGTCGGACCATGTTGACGAGGAGACCGTAAGGCCTCGTGATTCACCTGGAAGTTTCAAGCCCGTTGGAAGACCAAAGCCAAGCCGCTGCACCTGGGCGAGCATTCCTGCTTCTCCAACGCGTTGCGCAATCTGGAAGGTACCAAGGTTCGATGACTGCGCCAAGATCTGGGTAGCGGTCATGTGCAAAAGTCCATGGCGCTCTGCGTCATGGAAGGTATATGTCGAGATCTTCACCTGATCAGGAACATTGAATGTTGACGTTGGGGTGATCTTTCCGGCTTGGAGCGCACCAGAGAAGGCAACGAGTTTGAAGACCGAGCCAGGCTCATAGGTCTGGGTCACCGCAAGATTATTCATTGCCTGCTGAATTCCAGGAAGTACTGGGTGCTTCGATGGGATGAAAGGTGGGACAGGAACCATGCCGGCGCTGTGAAGTTGTGTGGTGTTCACCAGATTTGCTTCCGCCAGGACATCTCCAGTTCGGGTGTCCATCACAATGGCAGTTCCAGAAACTGCATTGCTCTTGAGAAGTTCGTTGCCAAGGGCACGCTCCGCTTGAAACTGAAGCGGCACATCAAGGGTGAGTTCGAGCCCCTGACCAGGAACAGACTTCGAGACGACCACCGGGGAAGATTGTGGAAGTTGCCAGCCATTTGGTGACTTCAAGACTCGCTCTTGGCCGGCCTTCCCCGAAAGCATGTGGTCGTAGGCGTACTCGAGGCCTCCGTTGCCGTTTCCTTCCCAGTCAAGTGTGCCGAGAACAGAACCAGCAAGTGCCCCATTTGGGGAGGAGCGTGGATGGTGGGTGGTGATGGCGAGCCCATTGTTGTACGTCAGTGCGAGCGCCTGATCGGCAACTTTCTGGGTGATATCGGAAGCCAGCACAACCTGACCGCTTCCGCGACCTGTTTGGGAAAGTTTCGCAGTGAGCGCTGCAACGGCTTGTGGACCCGAGAGACCCAGCAGTGGTGCGAGCGCTGCCGCTTCCAACTCTGGGTGGGAAATTTGTGCATCGTCCGCCTGAAGCGTCAAGGAGGGTGAGGAAAGCGACAGGATCTGCCCATTTCGGTCAAAAACGCCACCACGAAGTGCTGGCGAGGTCACTGTTTGGAGCAACTCAGCCCGTCCGACAGCGGAGAGCTGAGGGGAGCGAATTACCTGCAGATCAACCATTCGAGCGATGAGAACACACACTCCGGCGAGGAGGAAGAGCCGAATCCACGCAACACGTCGAGTCCGAACTCCGAATCCATAAGCCGGGAGAACAGGTGGACGACGGCGCTGAGTCGCTGGAGGCGGAGTGGGCCTCCTCCGAGTTGTGGTGGGCCGGACAGGAGTTTCGACTCGACGTCCGCTCATCGAGTGCCTGAGGTTGACGTGATTGGCGGAAGCGCTCCTGGAAAGGTCACTGACGTCTGAGTTGGCTTGGGCTGCGCGCTTGGGTTCGCGGGTGTTGTCACGCCCGGAACAGTGTTGGTCGTGGCGGGACTTGATCCATCGGTCTTGGCTGCAGGAGCGGACGCACTGGTCGTACCTGGGGCTTTGCTCGTAGCCACGGGAGGAGGGGTTGGTGTTGGAGGGATATAGCGGAGTTCGGGTACGTACTGAATTGGTCGAACGGGAAGGCTGAGACCAACCTCTGGTACTTCACGGACGTAGATGGGTGCAACGAGGCGATCGGCAGCCACTGCAGCGTCGGTGACACGCAATGGGGACTGCATGGTCTCCACCTTCAACAGTGCCTTGTCGTGAATGAGATTCTCGGCCGCCACTTCAGCTTGCAACCTTTGGAGGTTTGCTTGCCCCTGGACGAGCACGCCATAGCCAAGTACGACGATCGCCACCGAAAACGCCAACGCGGCAGATCCGAGAACCAACGGACGACGCCACTTCGCGCTCTTACGAGCAGGTTGAGGAACCAGAGACAACGACCGACGCTGGGGAGCCGGAGCGTGGCGTGGTTTACGAACCGCGCCACCTCGTACCTGGGTAGAGGTTGCCGCGCTCATCGGTCCAACTTCTCCACTGCCCGAAGACGAACGCTCTCTGCACGAGGGTTCTCCGCCATCTCCTCAGCTGATGCGCCAATTGAACCGCCATGCAGTTTCTTGACGCTAGGTACAGGTCCGCAAACGCATGGCAACCGTGGCGGACACGTGCAGCCACCGGTCGTCGCTGCAGCAAAAGCAGCCTTCACCATTCGATCTTCACCAGAGTGATAACTGAGGACGATGCATCGCCCGCCTGGAACAAGGACGTCTATGGCATCACGGAGGGCAATCTCAAGTTGGTCAAGTTCACCATTGACGGCGATACGAAGTGCTTGGAACGTCCGTTTTGCGGGGTGACCTCGACGACGAACGGCGGCGGGGACCGCTTGAGCGACCGTTTCGGCGAGCTCACCAGTCGTCATGATGGGCCGTGCCGCCATAATTGCCTTCGCAATTCGTCGGGCCATGCGATCCTCGCCATTGTCTCGAAGGAGATCAGTGAGTTGATCGAGATCAAGTGCATCGAGAAGTTCACGCGCCGTTTGGCCTTGCGATTGGTCCATCCGCATATCAAGCGGGGCATCCAATCGGTAGGAAAAGCCACGACCGGCTTCATCTAATTGCGGTGACGACACCCCAAGGTCAAACAGCACGCCCACAACGGGCTGCGGCTCTCCCTCCCCATCGAGTGGCCACGGACGTTGACGCTCCATGCCTTCGCGGACGACGCTTGCAAGTTGATCAAAGGTCGACCGAATAGCCAAAGCCCTCGGACCAAATTGAGCGAGGCGCTCCATCGCTGCTTCGATCGCTACTTGATCTCGATCCAGGCCAACTAGGGAGAGATCGTTCCGCGCCTCGAGCAGCGCTTCTGCGTGACCTCCGCCGCCAAGGGTGCAGTCGACAACCACACCGGCAGGTACCGGCGTCAGCAGTTCCAGCACCTTGGCGAGCTGGACTGATTGGTGGTGAAAAGTTGAGGCCATCTGCAGCCCCTCGACCGACAATG
>CAIXCS010000065.1 GCA_903918025.1 uncultured Actinomycetes bacterium | reverse complement strand
GCTGCTGCTCGTTGCTCTCGGGCTTCCCCCATTTGGATGGGCGAAACCCGTACCGGTGAACGTGTCACGACTGCGTAACCCTCGGACCCAGAACGTCTACGTCTCCCTCGCGGGGCCACTCGTCAACATTGTGCTTTCGCTCATCGGCCTGGGTATGTGTCGGTACGCTGTGCACGTCAATCAGTCCAACACGTTGTTGCTCGCTGGTGCGTACATCGGACTTCCCAACCTCACGCTGGCGATCTTCAACCTCATTCCGATTCCTCCGCTTGACGGATCGGTCGTTATTGAGCGCTTTGTCCCCGCGAACCGCATGGCGTCGTATTACCAGCTTCGCAATCGCGCCCTACCGTTGGTGATGGCCCTCGTCATTTTGGACAATTTCACCTTCCACCGCTTAGGCGCGCTCTTCGGCATGCTCCAAACGTGGTGGCTGTCGCTCGCGTTTTAGATCAAGCCCATGGCCGACGCGGCCAAGCGGTAACGCTCTCCCGCCACCTGAGACGCCTTGTCAGCTCCTTGGGCGGCGATGGTAGCGAGTTGCGCGGGGTCGGCTCGAAGCACGTCGTAGCGTTCACGAACGGGAGTGAGCTCGGCAATGACGGCGGCGGCGAGGTCACTCTTCAAATCGCCATACCGCTCATACCGTTCGGCCACGGCCGCGGGCGTTTCGCCAGTAATACAGGCAAATATCTCCAACAAGTTCGATAGGCCGGGCTTGGTCTCCCAGTCGTAACGCACCTCACCATCAGTGTCGGTCACGGCCTTCTTGATCTTCTTCTCAATGGCGGACGGCTCATCGAGGAGAAATATTGATCCGAGTGGCGAAGAAAGCGATTTGGACATCTTGCGGGTGGGCTCTTGTAAATCCATCACGCGAGCGGCCGCTGGCGGCTGCACGCCCACCGGAATCGTAAAGACCTCGCCGTATCGATTGTTGAATCGTTCGGCGATATCGCGGGTGAGTTCGAGATGTTGACGCTGGTCGTCACCGACGGGGACTTGTTGGGCGCTGTAGAGCAAAATGTCGCCGGTCATGAGTACGGGGTAGGTCAATAGTCCAACGCGGTAGCCCTCTTGGCGTCCAGACTTTTCCTTGAACTGCGTCATCCTGGTCAGTTCGCCGTAGGAGGCGACACACTCGAGGAGCCAACTCATCTGGGTGTGAAACGGCACCTGGCTCTGGATAAACAAGGTGCACTGCGCAGGGTCAAGTCCGGCCGCCAACAGTGAAGCGAGGGTGTCCCAGGTCTGCGTTCGCAGCTGCGACGGTTCAATCTCCAAGGTGAGTGCGTGCAAATCAACGACGCAGAAGAAGGCTTCGGGATTCTGTGCGGCGACCCATTGACGAACGGCGCCGAGGTAATTACCGAGGTGCATCGTGCCCGAAGGCTGAATTCCAGAAAGAATACGCATGTGCGCATTCTACGAGTGGGTACGCCCGTGATGGAGAAGGTAGAGTTTGCCCGTGACCTTCGTCGTGACGACGCCGTCTTTCAGCGGCCCCGTAGAAACCCTTCTCCAGCTGATTTCGAGTCACGAGCTCGAGATTCTCGACGTTGCGCTCGCGCCCCTCGTCCACCAATACGTGGAGCACATCGCGGCAATAACCGACACTACCGATGTCGAGGAACTGTCGGAATTCCTGCTTATCGGTTCAATACTCGTGGAGATGAAGAGCCACCGTCTCTTGCCCGGTCGCGACAGTGCCGAGCCCGACGAGGAGTTCGTTGGCTGGGAGGAGCGCGACGTTCTCCTCGCTCGTCTACTGGAACTGCGCACCTACGCCGCCGTTTCCGACGCTCTCGTTACCCTCTTCGAACGAGCATCACGAAGCTTCCCCCGTCTTCGAGGAATCGACAGAAGCAACGCCACCACGCTCAGTCCGAGAAAATACTGAACGCGGAAGTGGGAACAGAGGTCGAGGAACCAGTTGAAGGAACCGAAAAAACCAAGAATGCTGGCCGCACCGGCAACAGCG
>CAIXCS010000064.1 GCA_903918025.1 uncultured Actinomycetes bacterium | reverse complement strand
AGTTGGGTCGTTGCTTTCAACTACCGTGCTCTCATGCCTGCACGTCACGGTCGCCAGCAAACTCAGGCCGTCTACCTCCGTCGGAGGATCTCGATTGGGCTCGCCGCATGCGTCATCGTCGCTCTTGGAGTCAGCACGGTCTTGACGTGGACGGGTTCGAGTGGGATTGGTGCTACGTCCACAACGTCGACAACGACCACTCCCTCGACGACCACGACCGTGCCTCCACGCAACAAGATCCCACCTGGAAAGGCCATTGTTCTTCGCCGTCTTGTCCGAGTTGGTCAGTATTACTCCGCAGCGATCACGCCAAAGTCGGTAACCGCCTCTGGTGCAGGGCTCACCATGGCGCAGAACATGGTCTACCGTCACACGGTCACCGTCTTCAACTCGCTGACCGGCGCAGTCGTGAAGACCATTCCGACCGCTGTGCAGCTCAGTAAGTTCGGCTTCGTCGGTCACCCTGGCACGGTCATCGGTGCGCCAGTTGAGGGTGCGTTCTCTCCCGATGCGAAGTACTACTGGATCTCGAATTACTCCATGTACGGACCGACCATGGGGCCCGAAGGTCTCGATTCGTGCACGCCGTATACCAAGAGTGCTCGTGGGGAAACGCCGTCTTATGCAATGCGAATCAACGTTTCGAACTATGCGATTGATCGTGTCGTTGAAGTTGGCTATGTCCCGAAGTTCATTGAGACCTCCCCAGATGGCAAGTGGGTCCTCGTCACCAATTGGTGTTCTTGGACGCTCAACATCATCAACGCAGCAACGGCCAAGGTCGTCAAGACCTTGCCGATGCCGGGGACACCTCGAGGCATTGCGGTAGACCCGACTTCGCACACGGCCTACATCGCCATCATGGGTGGGAGTGTGTTGGTGAAGGTGAATCTTCAGACGCTCACCATCATTGGCCAGATCTACGTTGGATCGAATCCCCGAACCGTTGTGCTGAGCCCCGATGGAAAGTTTGCCTATGTCTCGCTCAATGGACCGGGAGAAGTCGTCAAGGTGAACCTTGCAACGGGACGAGTCATTGGGTCGGTGCACACTGGTTCCGAGGCACGATCGCTGGTCATATCAACTGACGGCACTGCCCTGTTCGTCGTGAACTACGGAAGTTCCACCATGACCATGCTTCGAGCATCGGACCTGGCCCTCCTGCAGACCGTCGTCGTGCCGTCCAATCCCATTGGCATCACATTTGATCCCTTGACCGCCCAGGTTTGGGTTTCGAGTTACTCCGGTTTCATCACTCGCTTCGCCACTGCATGATCGCAGCATTGGCTCTTCGCTGAGCGAGAGATCGCCTACCGTCTTCACGATGGAAGGTCTTCAACGAATCGAGAAGAAGCACGTGCGATTTGGTGTCGTCTTTCTTGCGGCATCGTGCATCCTCTCGATGCGTGCGCTCGAAAGTGCGGGGGCCACTGATACGACCGTGGGGTCAACCACAACAACCACCACTTTGGTGACGACTACCTCGACTACAACGACGACCAAGCCTCCCTTGAGGTCATTGATGCCGGAGAGGGTCCTTCCAATTCTTCCAGGTTCACCGTCGAGTGAGGGAAGGTGGGTTAGCCGGATTGGATGGACAAAGGGCCTACCAATGGTGCTTTCGTCGAGTTACCGAATATCTGCACGTCAAACATTTCGTGCCGTCTGGATGCGGTCATCGACCATTGACGTAGGGCTCTACCCTGGCACGAAAGGACCCGGCCCATCCCCGTTCAATCGTGGGCCAGAAATGGTCCCGCTGGCCGGAAGATCTCGACTCCTCGCGACGTTCAATGCCGCGTTCTACGCCCGGGATGGTGCGGCTGGCTTCTACGCCCACAGAACGCTCTACGAACCAATGGTTCGCGGCCTTGCCACCTTCATTGAGCGCGTGAACGGGACAGTCGACATCATTCCTTGGACCGGTGGCCCTCGCCCAGGACCAGAGATTGTCAACGCTCGGCAGAATCTGACGTTGCTCACCGCCGGAGGCCTTCCAACGCCTCGAGCACTCAATCAACATGTCTGGAGATACTGGGGGGCGACGGTCCACGCAGTCCCAGCAGTTTGGCGCTCCGCCCTCTGCGTCGATGAGGCCGGGAACCTCCGCTACGGAGCCGGCCCAGCGTTGACGGCCGCTGGACTCGCCATCGCAATGACCCACATTGGTTGCCTTCGGACGATGGAGCTTGACATCAACGCCGATTGGCCGATCTTCGTGAGCTACCGATTGCAAGGCGGTCGAGCCCCCACCATGGTGATTCCAAATCCGAACCAATGGGTGAACCGGCATCTCACCTCTACCTCGCGAGACTTCTTTGCGGTCTACGTGCGAAGAGGAAAGGACGTCTCAATCCCTTGGTAGCGGGGTTGAAGTGGACCCTTCGATGCCCAGCGAATCCGAGAGCCACCAATGCTGAACGAGAAGGCGATGGTCTCTACAACTTGAGAGCGGCCCTCAGGAGCGTTGCAGAAGCTTCGAGCTCTTGATCTTCGGCGTGTCCTGTGCCCGTCCACATCTCTCTCAGAAAATCCAAGTCTTCCCAAATGGGAGCCATTGGCCGTGCATCAGTTACGTACCGAGGAGTGATCCACCAATGCAAGTGTGGAACGCCATTACCAAGTGACTCAACGTTCATCTTCAGTGGCTCAAATATCGAATCAATCGCCCTGCAAACCTTGGACAGTTCCTCAAAGTGTCGAATCCGCGTTGGTTCATCAAGCTCGTAGAACTCACGAACGCACGCTTTCGCTGCGAAAAACGCTGCTCCCCGAAATCGCTGGCGAGAGTGAAGGCGGAGCCAACCGGTTTCAAGTTCAGCAACCGCACCAACGAGGTCCCCTGAAGCCTGTCGGAGGTTCTCCTCGCAGAGATAGCAGTCCATGCCTCCAGAAACTAACGCAATGAACGAGGCATTTTCTCATGACTCCATTTCCGTACACTTCCCTCAAGTGGTGACCCAGCCTTGACACGTAGGTCGCTCATCTGGATGCCCTCGGAGTGCTGAAGGTTCCGGTCGACCCTCCGACTCGAGGCTCGCCCCTCGATCACGGCGCCTAGCCTTTCGTCGTTCAAGCGGTTTGCTTCGCCTTGTTAATGTCAGGCTTGAAGGGAGTCACTATGGCACTTGACCCAATCGCCCAGGCCATCATGGACCTGCTTGGAGCTTCAACTGCTCCTCCCCTGCACCAGATGAGTCCCACAGAGGCCCGTGCAGCCTTTGAAGCCTTGAGTGCACTCAATGGCCACGAGGGAGCAGAAGTTGCCAGTATCGAAGCGATGCAGATCGCCGACGTGCCGTGTGCGCTCATCACGCCAACTGAGACCATCACCAATGGGCTCATCATCTACTTTCACGGAGGTGGCTGGGTTCTCGGATCAATTGAGAGCTTCGCGCCAACTGGCAGAGATCTCGCTGCTGCGAGTTCCTTGCCGGTGCTCCTCGTCGATTACCGACTGGCTCCAGAACATCCATTTCCAACGCCGTATCTCGATGCCCTTGCAGTCGTTGATGCGCTGCTCGACGGCACCTCCGGCCTCGAAGTTGACCCAGAAAAGGTTCTCGTCGCCGGAGATTCTGCTGGAGGCAACTTGGCAGCGGTCGTCGCGGTTGAACGCCCGAGCCTTCGCTTCCAGGCACTCATCTATCCGGTCACTGATGGACAGATGGCCTCGCAGAGTTACCGAACCTGTTCCGAGGGGTACTTCCTCACCTCGAACACCATGGCGTGGTTCTTTGACCACTACGCAACTGAGGAGCAGCGCCTCGATCCTCGAGTCAGCCCTCTTCGCTATGGCCTAGACCAACTCTCTAGTGCGCCACCAGCACTCGTCGCCATTGCTGGGTACGACCCGCTCGCTGATGAAGGTCTTGCCTACGCACGTCGCCTCATCGAGGCAGGCGTCGATGTCAAACTCGCGGTGTATGAATCGCAAATGCATGGCTTCTTCCAACTCGGCGGAATGATTGAAGATGCCCGCGCGCTCATGCGCCTCGTTGGGCACGCTGCGCGCTCGGCACTCGGCTACTAAGGGTCATCCACCACTCGAATTTGCCATTTCCCTAACATGCTCTCGAGCAAATGCTCGATGACCACAAGGTCAAGTATGGAGGCGGAAATGCGAAAGAAGATCATTGCGGAACTGTTTGGAACGGCCGTGCTCGTGTACTTCGCTTGCGGCGTTGCAACGCTCTCGTTCGGAAAGTTCAATGGTTCCGGACCGTACATTGGGACTGGGATGTCGACCTCAGCCGGGATCGTGGCGACGGCGTTCGCTTTCGGACTCGTCTTGATGGGCCTCATTTACGCAATCGGCTCGATTTCTGGATGCCACGTCAATCCAGCAGTAACCGTTGGAGCATTGGTCGCCAAGCGAATTTCTCTCCAAGAAGCCGTTGGCTACCTGATTGCGCAGTTTGCGGGTGGCATTCTCGGCGCCGCGGTCTTGTGGTTCACCTTTAAGCAATCACCGGACTACTTCCGGAAGTCGACAGGTCTTGGCGCCAATGGCTATGGCTCGTCGTCGATGATTCACCTCTCTGCAGCTGGTGCCTTTCTCGCAGAAATTCTGATGACGGCAATGTTCGTTTTCGTGATTTTGTCAGCGACAGGAAAGGTGAGTGCCGGACTCATGACCGGACTCGTGATCGGGCTTACGTTGACCATGATCCACCTGTTCGGAATCACGCTTGACGGAACGTCCGTCAACCCCGCCCGTTCACTTGGACCTGCGCTGTTTGTCGGTGGCGATGCTCTCAAGCAGGTTTGGGTGTTCCTTTTGGCTCCGCTCGTCGGAGGCGCTCTCGGTGCACTCATCCATAATGGTCTTGGTCTCAAGAACGCTGACGCATAGGAAGTCCGTACTTCGAGCAGTGATCGCTGGAGGCGACGTATTTCGCCTCCAGCGATCCTCAGTGGCAGGATGAAGCCATGACTGCAGACGCTCGCTACGGCATCACGATTCCCTTTGAAGGCATTACCCTCCCTGACCACCGCCAATGGTTCTCGAAGTTGGTCGACCTTGGCTACACCGATGTTTGGTCAGCCGAGGTCGATGGCGTCGATGGCTTCACTCCCCTCGCCTTGGCTGCTGCATGGGAACCAAGGCTGAATCTCGGCGTAGCGATCATTCCGGCATTCACTCGTGGACCGGCGCTCTTGGCGCAAAGCATCGCTGCTCTGGCCGAAGTCGCACCTGGGCGATTTACCTTCGGCCTCGGCGCGTCCTCGCAGGTCATCGTGGAGCGCTGGAATGGCATCCCCTTTGACGCACCGTTCCAGCGGGTGAAGGACACACTCGCCTTCCTGAGATTGGCGCTCTCGGGCGAGAAGGTTGACTTTGTTTCGCCGTCTTTCACCATCAAGGGTTTCAAGCTTGCACGTCCCGTTGAGGTCCAACCAACATTGTTCTTGGCCGCGCTCAGGCCTGGAATGCTGAAGCTGGCGACCAACGAAGGTGACGGGGCGATTCTCAACTGGCTCAGTTCTGCCGATGTACAGAAAGTCGTCGACGTCGTTGGTGCTGAGGCACCGCTTACCGCACGAATCTTTGTCCTGCCAACCGAAGACGCGGACCTCGCCCGCTATGTCGGCCGCCGAATGATTACCTCCTACTTGAACGTCGAGGCCTATGCAGAATTTCACCGTTGGCTTGGCCGGGGCGAAGCGCTTCAACCAATGTGGGATGCGTGGAAGGAAGGTGACCGCAAGAAGGCGCTTGAGGTCATTCCCGACAAGATTGTCGACGAGCTGATTGTTCACGGAAGCTACGCCTCGTGTCGAGACCAAATTGATGCCTACGTCGCCAATGGGGTCAAGATCCCGAACCTTGCGGTGCTCCCCATCGGCATTGATCTGAACGAAGCAGTGACCGCACTTGCGCCAAGCGCTCGCTCCTAGTGGCCACCTTTGAGGTAAACGCTGGGACATCAAAATCGCCCGGTGAAGTCTTCGGATTTCTCGCCGACATGACGAATGCAACGGGTTGGGATCCTTCCATCATTGGCGTAGCCCGAACCGAAGATGGTCCGCTCGAGGTGGGATCCGGCTTCACCGTCACGCTGGGCTTCCTCGGCGCCGAGAAGGTGCTCACCTACCGCATCACCGAGTTCGAAGCTCCAGAGCGTCTCGTGCTTCGTTCCGAATCGTCCTTTCTGGTCTCCGAGGACACTGTTGAGGTCAAGGCAAATAACGAGGGCGGTTCAACCGTTCGCTACCACGCATCGCTTTCGGGGAAGGGGCTCGTTGTGCTCGTTGAACCGTTTCTCCAAGCTGTCCTTTCCTACTTTGGTAAAGGTGCGAAGCCAGGTCTCCTCAACTTCCTCTCCAAATGAGTACTCGAAGCAACGACCTCATTGATCGCCTTCTCGAAGCATCAGTCATTGGGAGCTTCACCAAGATTGGCTCGAACACTCGGCGGCACCT
>CAIXCS010000063.1 GCA_903918025.1 uncultured Actinomycetes bacterium | reverse complement strand
CGCCCCCATGCAGCAGCCCTTCGCGGCCTTCCACGACGAGGGGTTCCGAGGCTGGATCATGGATGGAGCCAAAACGAACCCCGGTCCATTACCGGACCGGGGTTCGAATGAGGACATTTTGGTGGAGGTAAGGGGATTCGAACCCCTGACCTCTTGACTGCCAGTCAAGCGCTCTACCAACTGAGCTATACCCCCAAGCGGACTTCTGACTCTAGCAGTCAAGTTTGACGCCTAAGGATTCGCCGCCAAGAATTACCGGCCAAGAACGGGCGCGAGGTGCTCGGTCACGCATCCGAATGGAAGGTCACGCACGTCTTCAACAAGTCGGGCGACAAAGGCAATGCCGAGACCAATCGAGCGACGGACATTAATCACGCTCGGAATCGGCGCAGTTATTCCCCTGCGGGTGAAGAGCCGCTGATCTTCAATAGCCATGAGGTTGGCCATTGCAGGGTCGTATCGCATCAGTCGATTCGTCTCGAGGTAGATCGCTCGAGGAATCGTGACGCCTGGACGCATGAGTTCTCGCCACACAAGTGCTTCGGCGACTCCTGGTCCGTAATCGGTGCCGAGTCTCGTCGTGAGGGCAGCGGTCTCCCGGAATCGCTCGGACCATGCTCGATCGATCACCGCCGCGAAGAGATCAAATTTTGTTGCAAATCGGGAAAAGACGAAGCCAGAAGACACGTCTGCAGCTCGACAGACCATGGCGACGGTTGTTCGGTGGTACCCAATGGTTCCGATGACTTCTTCAACAACTGTCAACAGATGATCGAGCCGCTGATCACCAGAACTTGGAAGCGGCTGGCGAAGATACGCTGCGTCAAATTCTGGAAGCGGTGCGCTCGGAGATGCCTTCAACAGCGCTTCGCCAAACTGAATCAGTCGCTCTCGAGGTGACGATTGAGCGGTCCAAGGTCTTGACGACAGCAGCGCCAAGCCAAACGCTTCAAAACAGACAGTTGCGGCGACGGTCGCTTGCTCAGGAGTGACGTTGTCAGTCGCCCGCACGCGGTCTGCGAGAAAGCGGCTCGTAAGCGAGGAGATTTCCGACAATGGCTCGGTATTGAACTGTGCCGCAAGCACCAACTCAATTGCCGCAATGAGTCGTGGTTCCGGATGAGCAAACGCCTTCATCGCTCGGGCAAAGGCAACGCCTGGGCGTTCTTCACGGAGGGCACTGATGCACTTGTCGATCGATGTGAAGAGGATCCCTTGGAGCTCCTCAAACCAAAGATCCAGGGCAAAATCATTACTATCGAGGTATCGGCTGTAGAAGGCGCCGGTGGTGAGGCCTGCCCGTCGACTCACGTCAGCAGCGGTCAGACCATGCCAGCCTCGAAGGCTCAGATCTTCAATGGCTGCTTTGTGTAAGGCATCTGAATTCTCACTTACCGTCTCCGCGCGATTGCGGTGCACTGGTCCGACTCCAGTTGGGCTCGGGCGAAGAGGGCTCATTAATCGTCAGCATACGGGAGTGCCCGAAAGGCTTAGCGAAGCAAGGTTCGATCATCACGTTCATGATGAGCGGTGGAGTCGCTGTGTATTCACTCGTAGAATTGCCCAATGGCAAAGGCGTATGAGGTAGACGAACTCGAGACTCGCTGGCAGCGGCGTTGGCTTGAGGAAAAGCTCTACGAGGTCGAAAACGATGACCCGCGTGAGCACTTCTACTCACTGTGCATGTATCCCTACCCAAGTGGTCAGGCACACATGGGTCACGTTCGGAATTACACCTTTGGTGACTTGATCGTTCGTTACCAAACAATGTTGGGTAAGGCAGTTCTCTCGCCGTTTGGCTTCGACTCCTATGGGCTGCCAGCGGAGAATGCGGCCATCAAGACGGGCCAGCATCCACGCATTTTCACCGATCGCAATATTGAAGAACTCAGGGCTTCAATCCTCCGACTCGGGTATTCAATTGACGGTCGCCGAGAAGTGACGAGTCATGACCCTCGCTACATGAAGTGGAATCAACGCTTCTTCCAAAAGTTTGTCGAAGCCGGGCTGGCCTACCGACGTGAAGCACCGGTCAACTGGTGCCCAGGTTGTCAGACAGTCCTTGCAAATGAGCAAGTCAATGCCGACGGTACGTGTGACCGTTCGGGCGATCCCGTGCAGAAGCGCGACCTTGCCCAGTGGTTCTTTGGGATTACGAAGTATGCCGACGAGCTGCTTGAAGGGCTCGACGATCTTGATTGGCCTGAGCGCGTCAAGGCAATGCAGGTCAACTGGATCGGCCGATCCGAAGGGGCGCAACTTCGTTTGAACGTAGTTGGTCATGAGGGAGTGAGCATTGACGTCTTCACTACTCGGCCTGACACGCTCTTTGGCATGACCTACGCAGTGCTCGCTCCCGAGCACCCGCTCGTTGATGTCGTCACGGTGCCTGCAGCGCGAGTGGCGGTGGAGTCACTCCGCGAGTCCGCTCGTGCTTCGACGGACATTGAACGGTCTTCATCGTCGGTTTCGGGGGGCCTTCAGAAGCGAGGTGCATTCACCGGCGCCTACGTCGTCAACCCCATCAACGGCCAGGAAGTTCCCCTGTACATCGCTGACTACGTGCTCATGAGCTACGGCACCGGGGCAATCATGGCGGTCCCCTCCGAAGACGACCGAGACTGGGCATTCGCCGAAGCGTTCTCCTTGCCAATTCTCCGAACCACGGCCGTGCCGGACGGATTTGAAGACAATGGCGGCAAGGCGTATTCAGGAGACGGCGTCAAGATCAACTCGGGATTTCTTGATGGGATGTCGATCACCGATGCGAAGGCAGCGGCAATTTCTTGGCTCGTTGAGCAGGGAATTGGCACCTCAACGGTGAACTACCGACTCCGTGATTGGTTGGTCTCACGTCAGCGATTCTGGGGCTGCCCAATTCCTATGGTGCACTGCCCGACGTGTGGCATTGTGCCGGTCCCGGAATCCGAATTACCGGTGCTCGCTCCAGATGATGTTGAGTTTCTCCCTGACGGGCGCTCTCCACTTGCAACCAACGAAGCGTTCCTCAAGACCACCTGTCCAAAGTGTGGTGGACCAGCAGAGCGCGAAACCGACACCATGGATACCTTCGTTGACTCCTCTTGGTATTTCCTGCGCTTTACTGATCCTTTTCACGACGACGTGCCATTCAGTCAGGATGCGGTTCGGGCGTGGATGCCCGTTGATCAGTACATCGGCGGCATTGAGCACGCAATTCTCCATCTCCTCTATGCACGCTTCTACACGCGGGCACTGATTGACACCGGATTCGCTCCAGCCGATCTCCCTCGCGAACCCTTTACGAAGTTGTTCACTCAAGGAATGATCCGGATGGATGGTTCGAAGATGAGCAAGTCCAAGGGGAACTTGGTCGCACCTGCTGCGTACTACGACACCGTTGGTGCTGATGGTCTCCGGCTCTTTCACCTCTTCGTTGGGCCTCCAGCAGATGACATTGACTGGACGGATCAAACCGAAAGCGTCATTGAGGGGATGGGACGTTTCCTCACTCGCCTCTGGCGGCTCTGCGAAGGGCCAACGCCAACAGGTGAAGGACCGCTCGACCGTGACGATCTGGCTCTTCGCCGTCGAATCCATCAGACGATCGATGCCGTCACACGAGATTTCGACCGCTGGAGCTACAACACGGCTGTTGCTCGTTGCATGGAACTCCTCAACGAACTCTCGACCTATGTGCGAACTCCTTCAGCCAAGGAACACCTTGCCACTGAGGGCTGCGAGACCTTGTTGAAGTTGCTCGCACCAATGGCTCCTCACGTGACGGCTGAGCTCTGGGATCATCGTCATCCAGCAGCGTTGCTGCACCGTCAGACGTGGCCGGTTGCTGATCCAGATCTTCTCCAGGCTGCAACGACGACCATGGTCGTGCAGGTCAATGGCAAGGTGGTCGATCGCTGTGAAGTGCCACTCGACCTTGAAGCTTCCGAGGCGGAATCCATCGCTCGGGCAACACCCAAGGTCGCCGCAGTCTTTGCCGAGAATCCACCAAGTCGGGTCGTCAATCGCGCGCCGAGACTCATCAACTTCCTCACCTAATGGTTGGGGGGAAGCGTCGGCCGGTCGTCATGACCACCTTTGCTGACGCCACGCTGACTCGGCCTGCGCTTGAACTCCGGGTGTCGTCACGTCGAGTCAAGAGCGCAACAGCCAATTGGCGCGCAGGTCGCCTCGTCGTCATGCTTCCTGCGCATCTGAACGGTCGAGAACGAGAGCAGATGATTGATTGGTTGGTTGAACGGGCTTCACGCAGCCACCGGACGATTCACCAATCCGACCAGGGATTGCTTGAGCGAGCGCTCGATCTTGCGCCGAGCTATATCGGTGACGTGACGCCGACCTCTGTTCGTTTCGTTGCCAATCAACGAACGAGGTGGGGGAGTTGTTCAAGCGGCACGGGTGAAATTCGGATTACAGATCGACTTCGAGGAGCGCCAGGTTGGGTGCTCGATGTGGTGCTCATTCATGAGCTCTGCCACCTCGTTCACCCAAATCACTCACCGGCATTTCATGAACTCGCCGATCGTGCCCCAAAAAGGATCGAAGCTGAAGCCTTTCTTTCAGGGCTTTCCTTCGGCGAAGGGCGTGCTGGGCAACAGCCGCTTACCGCTGACTAGTTCCCTGCTTCACCGCGAAGGAACTTCTCAAGTTCCGCCGCAAGTTCATCGCCAGAGGGAAGATCCTCGAGGCCGAATGGATTGCCTTCGGTCTCATCAACCGCCGCTTCGAGCGCTTGAACCATTGCGACGTGGTCAGCATTGGACTGAATGAGGTCATCGACTTGTCGCCGGGAGGCATCTGCGGCATGCCGGAGGTCTCCGGCGTCAAAGCGAATACCGGTTACTTGGAAGATTCCTTCCAGCAGGGAAACCGAAGCTTCGGGAAATGCCATTGCCGCGACGTAGTGCGGAACGCGTGCCCAAAGCGTCACCATGGGGATGTCGGCTTCGCCCATGCCGAGCTCCATTGCGGAGGTCACTCCTGCTGGAACGTCAAGTTCTCCAGCGACAATGCCAATTCGTTCAATCAGGATTGACGACTCCTCAGGAGCGGTGGCTGCAAGCTTGACGGGTCGAGTGTGTGGGGTTGGTGCGGGGAACGCGCCAAGTCCAACGACGGTATGGACGTCATGGGCGAGGCAAAACTCAACCACACCATTGATGAACGTTCGCCAATGAAAGTCGGGCTCGGGTCCGGTGAGGAGCAGTACGTCGCGTCCATTTCGGTCACGTCCAGCAACGACGGTGATTTCGGGCCAGGTCACACCCCGGTTGATCCCGTGCACAATGTGGACAATGGGACGACGTGCTCGTTGATCAATGAACAGATCACCATCAAAGATCGCAACTGGCTCTACGTCAGTGTGCTCCATGATGGCTGCCATGGCCGCAGAAGCGCCGAGGCCAGCGTCAACCCAACCATCGAGCGCGACGATCAGTACTGGATCCGTTGTTGGGACATCCGAGAGCACTCGGTAGACGGCGTCATCGTCATCAGGCATGTCGTCTCGATTCCATGACTCCACGGTACTGACTCAGGCGCCTGGGTCGGTCGCGAGTGTGCGTTCTGCCAGTTCGGCAAGACGCTTGATGTGGGCGGGGTAACCGTCGACACTGCCACGGTCGCCAGCCGTTGCGCCACCGATGTAGCGGGCGTACACACCTTGAAGGATGCAGGCGAGCCTCCAGTAGCCAAACGCGGTGTAGTAGCCAATACGAGTGATATCAAGGCCTGAAGCCTCGGCATAGGCCACAGCAACTGACGCTCGATCGACGAATCCATCGGCCAGCGTTGGCGAATCGAGCAAGGCAACATCACCATCTTCTGGCTCTGCCCAATAGCAAAGCAAGGTCCCAAGATCGGCAAGTGGGTCTCCCAAGGTGCAGATCTCCCAGTCCAAAATCGCAATGACTTGACCTTGATCATTCACCACGGTGTTGTCGAGCCGGTAGTCCCCGTGGACAATCGAAACTCCCTGCGGCGCTGGAACGGACGCGAGCAACTGGGCACCAAGCCGTTCAACAATTCCACCATGGTCAACGCCTTCAACGACCATGGCTTCGTATTGACCAATCCAGCGCTTGACCTGACGTTCGATGTAGCCATCACGACGAGCGAGGTCGCCAAGACCAACCTCATCAACCTTGACGGCGTGAAGCGACGCCAAGGTGGTAGCGAGGTGTCCGCCAACGTCGTGCCTCGCTGTTGCCGACAATGCATTTGTTGCTTCAAGGGCCGTGCGGAGGATGTGACCGTCGACGAACTCCATCACATAGAACGGTGCACCATTTACCAACGGATCTGCGCAAAGGGCCAGCGGTTGCGGAACAGGCACGCCAACCGGGGAGAGTGCGTTCAGGATTCGGTACTCACGAGTCATGTCATGAGCCGTTGGCAGCACATGACTGACGGGCGGACGACGGAGCGCAAGTCGAGCACCGGTTGCGTCAATGACTTCGTAGGTCAAATTCGAGCGTCCACCCGCGATCAAGTTGAAGGTGAAGGGGCGAGTGAACCCCTCGACCTGTTCTTCAAGAAATGCGGAAACGTTCTCAATGTCGATGCCGACCGGCTGGCTGCTGCTTGGGCTCTGAACCATGTGATGACGCTACAAGAGACCGCAACTCCCGAGATGAAGTGAGAGGGACATCAGGTAGGTTGGCACCATGGTTGATGTCACCGACGCAACGTTTGCAACTGCGGTTGTTGAACGATCGAAGACCGTCCCGGTCATTGTTGACCTTTGGGCCCCTTGGTGCGGTCCGTGCAAGACGCTTGGTCCAATGCTGGAAGCTGCCGTTGCGGCCACCGGAGGACGGGTCGAACTCGCGAAGGTCAATGTCGACGAGAACCCGGCGGTTGCACAAGCCTTTCAAGTCCAATCAATTCCCGCAGTTTTTGCCTTTGTTGATGGGAAAGGTGTTGGCGGGTTCATTGGAGGAAAGCCTGAAGCAGAGATCATTCACTTCGTGGCAAAACTGGTGCCACAGGTCGATGAGATTGCTCTCCTCCTTGAAGCAGGCGATGAGGCATCGCTTCGCAAAGCCGTTGAACTCGATCCGACACGTGTCGATGCGGTCGTGGCCCTTGCAGCGTTGTTGATCGAGTCAGATCGTCCAGAAGATGGATCGGAACTCCTCCTGCCCCTACTTCCGAATGAAGCCGCCGAAGAGTTGTTGCGTCGGGCTGCCGCCGTGCTTGACACCTTGGGTGGACGGTTTGTCGAAGTTGAAGAGGAGTTTTCAACACTCCTCGTGAACGTCAAGAGCGATGAGACCGCTCGCACGCGTTGTGTGCAACTTCTTGATTCGCTTCCACCAACTGACCCTCGAACGATCTCGCTCCGAAAGAGCCTCACCTCAAGGCTGTACTGAGCATGCAACTGCCAAACCTGCTTGATCTCGGAGGCGTCACGTACGACCTGTCGAGTCGAGCGCTGGTCATGGGGATCCTTAATCGAACGCCGGATTCGTTTTTTGACCGGGGCGCTGATTTCGCACTTGATGCCTTCTACAAGAAGGCCGAACAGCTCATTGCCGATGGAGCGGATCTCCTTGATGTTGGAGGGGTGAAGGCTGGGCCCGGCGAGGAAGTCACCGAAGAAATGGAACTCGACCGGGTGGTGAAGCCAATTGAAGAATTGGTGAAGCGATTTGACGTACCGATCTCTGTCGACACATGGCGGGCGTC
The DNA here is from genome assembly GCA_903918025.1 of uncultured Actinomycetes bacterium. Classification (GTDB taxonomy): domain Bacteria; phylum Actinomycetota; class Acidimicrobiia; order Acidimicrobiales; family RAAP-2; genus CAIQEU01. Next base: position 2,660 of record CAIXCS010000063.1, on the reverse strand, counting down.
AGTTGCTCGGGCTTGCTACGAAGTCGGCGCCGCTATGGGAAATGACATTTCTGGCTTTGGTGACCCTGAGTACCTGAAGGCTGCAGCAGATCACCAGGCGTGCGTCGTGGCAACACACATCCGACTGAAGCCTCGCGTCGCCGATCCAACGCCTACCTATGGCGATCTCGTTCCTGACATCACGGCATTCCTTCTCGAGAGGGCGGAACGGGCGCTCACAGCGGGACTTCCGAAAACGAAGATCGTGATCGACGCAGGACTCGATCTTGGCAAGTCGGCTGAACAGAGTCTCGAGCTCCTGCGGGCCTCCGCCTCACTTGCTGATCAGGGATATCCCCCGCTGTTGTCTGCGTCGAATAAGACGTTTCTCGGCGTCCAATTCGACCTCGAAGTAGGGGAGCGTCGTATGGCGTCACTGGCAGCAAATGCCCTCGGAACTGCCCTCGGATGTCGCATCCTCCGTGTTCACGATGTCGCTGGTGTGGTGAAAGCTCGTGACGAGATCGCCATGATTCTCAATGCCAGCTGACCGCCTTTTGGTCACCGTCGTGACGGGCGATGATGCCAGCCTCGTTGCTCAAGGAGCTCACGGCGTCATACGGACACTTCTTGGTGATCGAGATGCCTCACTCGTTGTTGAAGAGTACGGCGGGCAAGCCGTTGAAGATGTTGAAGTTGGGAACATCATTGATTCGCTGATGACACCAAGTTTTCTCGTTGATCGGCGAATTGTCGTGATTCGAGACGCGGGAAAGTTGGTGGCTGCTGACGCAAAACGTCTTCTTGAGGCATTTGACACGATGCCGGAAACGAGTGCCTGCGTCCTCGTCGCAGGAGGAGGGACGATTCCAGCCCCACTCATGACGTGGGTGAAGACACATGGACAGATCGAGGCAACGGCTGCCGGCACCGGGAAAGCGCGATCAACCTGGTTTGCGGAACATCTCGGGGACGCGCCAGTTCGTCTCGACGCCCGTGCAACAGAACGGCTCTCCCAACATCTTGGAGAAGATCTCGGACGACTCGAAGGCATCTTGACCATCTTGGCGTCGACCTACGGTCCAGATGCGTTGGTCTCTGAAGTTGAGCTCGCTCCCTATTTAGGCGAGGCAGGCGGGGTGCCTCCTTGGGATCTGACCGATGCCATTGATCGAGGCGATGTCGACAAAGCACTCGTCACCCTTGAGCGCCTTCTCGAAGCAGGAGGCCGAGCTGGTCCCGAGATTGTCGCCCTGCTTCATCGGCACTTTGCCCAGATGTTGAAACTTGATGGACTGTCCATTCGGACCCGTGAAGAGGCCGCCGCCTATCTTGGTGGCTCACCTTTTCCCGCAGGTAAGGCGCTCGATCGGTCAAAGCAACTCGGTCCCGAACGAATCGCAACTGCCATCACGCTCATCGCAACCGCCGATGTCGAGGTGAAAGGAATGTCTGCGCTCGATCCGGGACTTGTTCTCGAGATCCTGGTAGCCCGGCTTGCTCGACTCGGAGGCGCACGAACCAGCACTCGGCGCTAACGAGCAACCACCATCGAAACGCCAAGACGGCGTGGAGCTCCAGTCACCAAGAAGGACAGGAAGCGGAAGGCTCGGTTGGAGCAGCGGCGGGAGATCCCGAGCGACGTGCTACTTCGCAGCAGAGAGTGCGGCGATGCGACGCATCAGACGCGACTTGCGGTTTGCTGCTTGGTTTTTGTGGATGACGCCCTTGGCTGCGGCCATGTCAATGCGCTTCACCGCTAGGCGAAGTGCCTCGACGGAGTTGTCATCCTGACGCTCAGCAGCAACAATCGCAGTCTTCGTTCGCGTCTTGACCTCAGCCTTGACGGCCTTGTTCCGCAAGCGAGCTCGCTCGTTCTGCTTGTTGCGCTTAATTTGGCTCTTGATATTCGCCACGGGAAACCTCAGAAGTCGACTCTGCTCACTCCGGCGGACCCGGTGTGAGGCGAAGGCAAATGGTAGCAGGCGCCAGAGTGATCCTCTACCGAAGTGGCCAGTACGATGGCCCGACCATGGCGAAGACCTCCGCACCTGTTGCTATCTCCAAGATTCGGAACTTTTCCATCATTGCGCACGTCGATCATGGGAAGTCCACGCTTTCGGACCGCATTCTGGAGCTCACCGGAGCGGTTGACCCTCGTCTCATGCGAGCCCAATATCTCGACTCCATGGATATTGAGCGTGAGCGAGGGATCACGATCAAGGCACAGAATGTGCGGGTCGACTTCAACGGGCACATCCTTCATCTCATTGACACGCCTGGTCACGTCGACTTTGGTTACGAAGTCAGCCGGTCACTCGCGGCTTGCGAGGGCGCAATCCTGCTGGTCGACGCTTCCCAAGGAATCCAGGCGCAGACACTGTCCAACTGCTACCAGGCGCTCGATAGCAACCTCGAGATCATTGCGGTGCTCAACAAGATTGATCTTCCGGCAGCTGACCCCGAGCGTTGTGCCGCTGAGATCGAGCAGGTACTCGGGCTTGATGCGAGCGAGGTGCTCCACATTTCTGCAAAGACCGGAGCTGGAGTTCCAGAGCTTCTCCAAGCAATCATCGAGAGGATTCCAGCCCCCAAGGGTGATCCCGATGCACCGCTTCAGGCACTCATCTTTGACTCTGCCTATGACCAGTACCGAGGCGTCGTCAGTTCGCTTCGAGTGG
>CAIXCS010000062.1 GCA_903918025.1 uncultured Actinomycetes bacterium | reverse complement strand
CGTGATGACGTCATCGACAAGTTGATGGGTGAGAGCTTCGGCGCAGCAGGTCGACGGATCGTCATTGAAGAAGGTCTGACCGGGATCGAGTGTTCGCTGCTTGCCCTGTGCGACGGCAAGCGCGTCGTTGCGCTCACGCCGGCTCAGGACTTCAAACGTCTAAGGGATGGTGACCTTGGGCCAAATACGGGAGGCATGGGTGCCTATACGCCCATGCCTGAACTCAGTGAGGAAGAGGTCGCTTCGCTCGTCAAGACCACCATTGAGCCACTCGTGGGGGAGTTCACTGCTCGCGGTATTGACTACCGTGGCGTGCTCTATGCCGGCCTGATGCTGACGAGTTCTGGGCCAAAGGTGCTCGAATTCAATGCTCGTTTCGGTGATCCGGAGACCGAAGTGGTCTTGCCGCTCCTTCAAGGAAACCTTGTTGAGTTGTTCACGAGTATTGGTGAAGGGGAACTCAAGGACCTTCAACCCGCAGCCGGTGCAGCAGTGTGCGTTGTTCTCGCCGCACCTGGCTATCCGGAAGCCCCTCGTGGGGGCATGCCAATTGCTGGACTTGGATCAGATGGTCAACTCGGCAGTCCACTTGAGGGCGTCACGGTCTTTCATTCGGGTACGAGCCGACCAGATCCCGAAGGTCCCTTTCTGGTGAAAGGTGGCCGAGTGCTTGCCGTCACCGCCGTTGGCACTTCGCTTTCTGAGGCGAGGGCACGTGTCTATGAAGGGGTCGCTCAGATCCACTTTGACGGCATGCAGTACCGCACCGACATTGCGCTAGAAGCCGCACAACGAGAGGAGCTCGGGTGATCCCCCGTTACGCACCAAAGGCCATTGCTGACCTGTTTACCGACGAGGCTCGGATGCAGACGCTCTTAGAAGTCGAGCTCTTGGCAGCCGAAGGACTTGCGGCAATCGGCGTCGTGCCGACCGAGGACGCCATTGCCCTCCGCGCTCGAGCTCCTCATGTCGACGCCGCATTCGTCGACGCCGTGAACGCTCGCGAGGAGATCACGAATCATGACCTCGCCGCATTCGTCGACATTGTCCAAGATCGCATTGGCGCCCCTGAAGGTTCATGGATTCACTTTGGTCTCACGTCGTCTGATGTGGTTGACACCGCGTTGTGCTCGACCATGACGAAAGCAACGGATCTGCTGCTTGAACAGCAGCGGGCATTTGTGGCGGCCCTCGCCACAAGGGCAGTTGAACTTGAGGATGTCCCTGTTCTCGGTCGGACACATGGGATGCACGCCGAGCCAACCACGTTCGGCATGAAGTTCGCACTCTTTGCTCTTCAAGCCCAGCGAGACCTCGTGCGACTTGAACGGGCTCGTGAGGCCATTGCGGTCGCAAAGCTGTCCGGAGCAGTCGGGACGTTTTCCAACATTGACCCGTCGGTCGAGGCATTCGTTGCCGAGCACTTGGGACTGAAAGCAGTCCCTGCGACGCAAGTGATCGCTCGTGATCGTCACGCTGAATGGTTCTACGCTTGCGCAGCGATTGGGACGACGATTGAACTCTTCGCCACTGAAGTTCGCCATCTCGCTCGGAGCGAAGTGGGAGAAGCAGAGGAGCCGTTTGGCAAAGGACAAAAGGGCTCGTCGGCCATGCCGCACAAGCGAAATCCGATCTTGTCCGAGCGCCTCTGTGGCCTTGCTCGTGTCCTACGCGGCTACTTGTCTGCCGGACTTGAAGATGTGGCGCTGTGGCATGAACGAGACATCTCTCACTCTTCAGTCGAGCGCGTCATCGTGCCGGACTGCGCAACACTCACGTTCTACATGTTGAGTAAAGCAACTGGCCTTGCGGCCAATCTGGTGATCAATAGAGAGAGGGCTCGCGAGAACTTGGACGTGAACTCACTTGGACTCGTGTTCTCGCAATCGGTGTTGCTTGCACTCATTGAAGGTGGGCGGACTCGAGATGAGGCCTACAGGATTGTTCAGCGTGATGCTCGAGTCTCGGTTGAGTCTCGACAACACCTGCGAGGTGTCTTAGAAGCAGACGAGGAGGTCGACATGAGTTCCCGAGATCTTGACGTGGCGTTTGATCTCAGCAGAGTGCTCACCCACGCTCACCGAGCTGTTGATGAAGTTCGACTCTTGGCGACGAAGCCGTGACCCAACTCTCTATGGAACTCGTCCATAGCGGCAAGGTCCGTGACCTCTACACCGTGCCAGAGAACCGACTCCTCATGATTGCCTCTGATCGCCTCTCCGCGTTTGATGTGGTGATGGCGGAGCCGATTCCCAATAAGGGACGCGTGCTGACCGCCATGACGGCGTTCTGGTTGGAAGAGGTGAAGGACGTCGTGCCGAATTCGGTGATTTCATTCAATCCAGCTGAAATTGATGACCTCATTGGGCAAACCCTTCCGAAGGAGACGCACGGCCGAGCAATGCTTGTGCAGCGGGCCGAAATGGTGAGCCTTGAGTGCATTGTTCGTGGCTACCTGGCTGGCCAAGCATTCAGCGAATACGAACGTGCGGGCACGATTCACGACATGGCGACCCCAAAGGGGTTGCGACTTGCGGATCGTTTACCTGAGCCGATGTTCACCCCTTCCACCAAGGCGGAAGAAGGACACGACCTCAATATCTCGATGAACGCCGCGCGAGAACTCGTTGGTGGAGCACTGGTCGATGAACTCGCCGCTATCTCCATTGCGGTCTATACGCGTGCAGCGGCACGCGCGGAGAGCGCTGGATTTGTTCTGGCCGATACGAAGTTTGAATTTGGGCACGTAGATGGCCGGCTCGTGCTGTGTGACGAGGTCTGCACCCCGGATTCGTCACGACTCTGGCCACGCAGTGGGATTGTTCCCGGTACGACCCCACCTGCCTACGACAAGCAGCCATTTCGCGACTGGCTCGAAGGTATTGGCTGGGATAAGCAGCCCCCGCCTCCAATGGTCCCAGAGGAAGTCGTTACCCTCACTTCAGATCGCTACGTCGCCGCCTATGAATTAGTGACGGGACGGTCGCTCTCGGACTGGTACGGTGCCGAAGCATGAGGTTCTCAGCGACAGTTTCGGTTCAGCTCCGCGGTGGAATTGCGGATCCAGAAGGTGCAACCATCGAGCGGGCACTTCCCGCACTTGGTATCGATGCAGTGCACGCGGTCAGAGCGGGACGCTCGTTTCTCTTCGACGTTGAAGCCGCTTCATTGGAAGAAGCGACGGTGATTGCTCAGGATCTTGCAAGCCGTCTTCTGGCGAATCCGGTTATGGAAGATCACGATGTGAAAGTTGAGGCCAAGTGACCAAGGCCGCCGTCGTTGTCTTTCCTGGAAGCAACTGCGAACACGATGCGGTATTGGGACTCGAGCTCGCTGGGGCAACTGCGTCTCTCGTCTGGCATACAGAGCGAGACCTCACGGGATTTGATCTGGTGGTGCTTCCAGGGGGATTTGCCCATGGTGACTACCTTCGCCCAGGTGCTCTTGCAGTGATCAGCCCAGTGATGGCCGCGGTTTCAGCCTTTGCCGAGCGTGGTGGGCCCGTTGTTGGCATCTGTAATGGCTTTCAAGTGCTCACCGAAGCAGGACTGCTCCCCGGAGCACTTCAGAAGAATGACCACTTGAGCTTTAACTGCGAAGACGCAACCCTGATTGTCGCCAATGACCGGTCCTCCCTCACTCAGGGAGTTGCGAAGGGCACCAAGCTGTCCATTCCGATCAATCACTTCTCGGGGAGTTATGTCTGCGACGCGGAAACGCTCATGCACCTGCAGAACAACGACCAGATTGTGCTTCGCTATGCGGTGAATCCCAATGGCTCACTCGATGACATCGCCGGGGTGTGTAATGAGGCTGGAAATGTTGTTGGCCTCATGCCACACCCCGAACGAGCCTGCTCGAGCCTGCTCGGCTCAGTGGACGGACTGGTGCTCCTGCGAGCACTCGTTGAAGCGAGTGTCTTCGCCTAAGTACGTGGAATTGCTCGGCTAGGCCGAGCGAGTCCGCCGAACTCCTGCAGCCTTCAATACCTTTGCGTCAACGCGCATCGTGCGCCACGAGGCGTAGTCAATGCCCTTGCGCTCCGAGAAGGATGCTGCAACGGCAATGAAATCCTTCTCGTATTCTGAGGCGTCGCTCTTGGTTGACATTGAGGCCTTTTCCGTCTCAAGATCTTTGCGTTCTTGGATGAGTGACAACTGTGTCAATGCGTCAGCCGCATCCATTTTTGCCGCAATGGCTGCCAAACGAGCATCGATCGATGCTGGGGTGCGCTTCCGTCCACGCTTTGGCTTGTTCGAGACGAGCGCCTCTAAGTACTTCCGCACAGCCAAACTCTCAGTGCGCCCCTGACTAAGAGCGTCTTTATGGGCTGTTGACATCTTCGTTGTTGCGTCGGCAGAACGTGCCATCTATTTCCTTCCATTGAATTAGCTAGAGATAACCAACCACTCTTGAGTGTAGTGATCGATTGAAGAAACAACTACAAAATGTCAAATCTTTTCCTTCAGTTTCTCAGCATTTCCCTACTCCTATCTTGCAAGGTTTACTCGCTAGATCTCTTGTTTATAGGGGTAAGTAAGTCCAAGTTGCATCAAAATAACTAGTGCCTTACTAGGAAATTAGTTCGCGTCTAACCCTTCAGATGCCCTTGCGTTCTCGCTCTTTCCATCATCTTCACGATCAAGATTGACCGGTTTTGAGGAAGATCCATAGTTCTGATCTGGAGATCTAACCTTCTCCTATGACCTTGCGCCGAGATGCTCTTCGATGGTCCATTGGCTGTTTCCTCGTTACCGCGGTGATTCTCGCCTACTGGCTTTCGTGGTTCGTTCATCGATCGCTCGTTGCCTCGGATACTTCTGCGGTGTACCTCGGCTTTGAACGAACGTTCCCCGCTCCCGATGCATGGCTCGCAAGTTGCTTGATTCTGGGAGGTATTGCGCTTCGTCGGAGGAGCTCGAGCGCCGTGTTGTGGCTCTTGATGGCAGCTGGAGCTGGCGGGTATTTGTTCGCAATTGACGTCGCCTATGACCTTCAACATGGAATCTGGTCAAAGGGTGGAAATGGTCTGGTCGAGTTGCTGATCAACGTGGTGACGCTCGTCCTCTCGATGGCGATCGCTCGGTGGACCTGGGTGCATCGGACAGGACTGCTCAACGGTCAGCAGGAGAACGCCTGAAGTCGTCCACTACGATTCGGCCATGGCCGCTCCCTCCTTGGAACCGATCCATCGTCAACTCGGTCTAACCGACGCTGAACTCGACCTCGTCATCGAGGTGCTCGGACGACAACCGAATCACCTTGAATTGGCACTGTATTCAGTGATGTGGTCTGAACACTGTTCGTACAAGTCCTCTCGGATCCACCTTCGTCGACTCCCGACAACGGGTGATCGAGTGCTCGTTGGACCTGGAGAGAACGCTGGGGTCATCGATGCAGGTGATGGCATTGCCTTGGCAATTCGCATTGAGTCACACAACCACCCATCGGCTATCGAGCCCTATCAAGGGGCTGCGACCGGTGTCGGAGGAATCCTTCGAGACATCTTCACCATGGGTGCGCGACCAATCGCGGTCATGGATCCCCTGTTCTTTGGACCACCGACTTCCCCTCGGCAGCGATGGTTGCTCGAAGGCGTTGTCTCTGGAGTTTCGGGCTATGGCAACTCCGTTGGCGTGCCGACCATTGGTGGAGAACTCACCTTTGATCCTTGTTACGCCGGTAATCCCCTCGTCAATGTGCTGTGTCTCGGTGCATTGCCAACCGAGCGCCTCGTGCTCGGGATTGCTTCTGGGACGGGCAACTTGGCAGTCCTGCTTGGATCAAGAACCGGAAGAGATGGCATTGGCGGTGTTTCCGTGCTGGCATCAGCGGGATTCAGCGCAGACGATGACCAGTCGAAGCGACCAAGCGTGCAGGTCGGCGACCCCTATGAGGAGAAGCGCCTCATCGAGGCGTGCTTGGCCCTACTTGACGAGAAGTTGGTCGTTGGCATTCAGGACCTTGGCGGGGCTGGTCTGGTCTGTGCGACGTCGGAGACCGCGGCCCGAGGCCGGGTTGGTATGGATGTGGATGTTGACGCGGTCCCAACTCGTGAAAGCGGGATGGAACCTTGGGAGATCATGACGTCGGAATCCCAAGAACGAATGTTGGCCATCGTGACGCCAGAAGGTCTTGCTCGGGTGCAAGAACTCTGTGCTCGTTGGGAGGTCCGCGCAACAGTTGTGGGCAGAGTCACCGAGCCAGCCATTGGGAGTGACGGTGAACCCCTAGGTGTCCTTCGTATCCGCCACGGTTTTGACGGTCCGATCGTTGCAGAGGTTCCCGCATCATCGCTGGCCGATGATGCACCGCTCTATGAGCGCCCACTCGCACGACCAGCAGATCTCGACGCCCGTCACGCCGATCGTCCGGAAGCGCTTCCTGAAGGGGACGTCGCGGCCGAGTTGCTTCAGATGCTTCGCGACCCGGTTTGGGTCTATCGCCAATATGACCACCAGCTCTTCCTCAACACGGTCACTGGCCCAGGTTCCAATGCTGCGCTCCTCCGCTTGGCTGGACCCGGCCTTCCTCCGTCAACCCGTGGGTTTGCGCTGACGACCGACTCGAATCCACGGTGGTGTTCACTCGATCCAAGAGCAGGGACCGCATTGACGCTTGCTGAGTCCATTGCCAACTTGGCCTGTGTCGGATCAACGCCGGCTGCGGTCGTCAATTGCCTCAACTTTGGGAATCCCACCCACCCAGAGGTGATGTGGCAGTTGTCCGAATCCATTGATGGCTTGGCCGAGGCCTGTCGTGCATTCGAACTTCCTGTTATTGGCGGAAATGTCTCGCTCTACAACGAGAGCGCGGGTGTCGACATTGATCCAACACCGGTGCTCGGCCTGCTCGGTCTCGTCGAGCATGTGGCAGCTCGGCCTCCAGTTCGGGCCTGGGCTGCAGGCGATTCGGTGCTCTTGGCGCAACTCCCAGAGGTCTCGACTTCGCTCGGTGGCTCTCGATGGGCGAGAGAGGTTCGAGGCCACTCGGGAGGCATACTTGCCAGTCTCGATGCGCCCGCACACGCTGAGCTCTGTGGCGCAGTAGCGGCTCTTGTTGCAAACGGCGTGGCCGGAGGAGAGCAACTGTTGACCGCAGTCCACGATGTTTCGGGCGGAGGACTCGGTGTTGCCCTCATTGAGATGGCACTCGCCTCAAACGTTGGTCTCGGCACCTCGCTCGAGGCATCGGCAACGTCGCTCTTCGGTGAAGGTCCAAGTCGGTTCATTCTGGGCACCCGAAAAGTGGCAGAGGTGACGGCAGCAATTGAAGCCGCCGGAGGCCGGGTGGTCATGCTCGGTGTTGCCGGCGGGGACAATGTCGCCTTTGGTGATGTTTCCATTGCGCTCGACGATGCTCGCCGGGCTTCCTCGGCCCTGCTCGAAGAAGCGACGGTCTAAGCGACCCTTGCCGCCTCGAGGCGTACCAACACCTCATCGCTGACTTCTAATCCACCCATTCCTCGACCAATGGAGAGATCGGTCTTGGCAAGGCCGTGGTAGTCCGATCCGCCCGTCGTGATGAGGCCGTATTCCGCCGCGAGTCGCTCGAGCAGCGCAACCTGTTCGGCGTTGAAGCGGCTGTAGTAGGTCTCAACACCAACAAGACCATCACGAGCGAGCTGTTCAAGGTTGCCATCAAGTTCTTCGGTTGACCATCCGTAGAGGAGGGGGTGAGCGAGAACTGCAACGCCTCCCGATTCCTTGGCCTTGTCACTGACGTCAACTGGTGGAATATGAGATTTCGGCACGTAGTAAGCGCCTCCATCGGCGAGGTAACGGTCGAACGCTTCTTGATTGGTGGCGACAACCTCACGATCAATGAGCAACTTGGCAAAGTGTGGACGGCCAATACCTTCTTCGCCACCGGCAAGTTCGGTCAATTCTGCGAACGTCATTGGTCGCTTCAGGCCAAGTCCTTCATTGAGTTTCTCGACCAATTGGAGGTTTCGAACCCGTCGGTCTTGACGGAGTCCATCGAGCATGACCTGCATCGGTGAGTGATCTTCAATGAAGTACGAGAGGACATGGACGCTCTTGCCTTGAAATTTTGCCGAGACTTCACAGCCACCAATGAGGCGGAGATCGTGGGCTTCCGCCGCGACTCGAGCCTCAGCTAGTCCAGCGGTCGTGTCGTGATCGGTGAGGGCAATGGCAGAGAGCCTTGACCCATCGTCGAAGCGGACCGCCGCAGCCTTGGCCACCAGTTCTGCTGGTTGGTCGGTTCCGTCGGAACGTTTCGAGTGCATGTGGAGATCGATCACGTCCTAACCGTACCTGTGGGGTACGGCACGGGCGGGAGAGCCTTCACCTCAATGTGCGAGAATAGGGTCCCATGGCGGCCCCAACGCACCTCCTGACTCCGTCTCATGAGCGTCAAATCCGCCTAGGGTGCGAAGCGTGAAGGAAGCATGTGGGGTCTTCGCGGTCTACGCGCCTGGTCGAGTCGTCTCCCATCTCACCTTTGATGGCCTCTACGCCCTGCAACATCGTGGCCAGGAGTCAGCCGGGATGGCGGTTTCAGATGGCTCGCTCGTCACGGTGCTCAAGGACATGGGCCTTGTGGCTTCGGTTTTTGATGAACGCAAGCTGAGTGGCCTTTCGGGTCACTTGGCCATTGGACATACGAGGTACTCAACCCACGGCAAGAGCGACTGGATGAACGCCCAGCCCATCTACCTCTCGTCACCAATGATTCCCGGCGGATTCGCCATGGCGCATAACGGCAACCTCACCAATACTGAAGAACTTGCTGATCGAGCAGGCATGCTTCCCGGCATTGGGCTGGCCGACTCTGGTGTTGTTGCCGAGTTGATCTTGCAGCACCACGTCGTTGACCCCACCCTCAGCAGTGTCGATCTCACGCCCACACTTTCAAAGGTCCTTCCTTGGGTTGAAGGTGCCTACAGCCTCGTGTTCCTCGACGCGAATCGGGTCTATGGAATCCGTGACCCCAATGGCTTCCGCCCGCTGTGCATTGGTCGGCTTGGTCCGGAAGAAGCGCCAGAAGGATGGGTATTTGCTTCCGAGTCACCAGCATTGGACGTCGTTGGTGCGACCTATGTCCGAGAGGTCGCACCGGGTGAACTCGTCACTGCCGATGCCGATGGACTGCACTCCATTCAACTCCTGCCGGCCGCAGTTGAGCGGCTCTGCATCTTTGAGTTCGTGTACTTTGCCCGTCCAGACTCCATCCTCCACGGCAAAGAGATCCACGGGACCCGACGGAGAATGGGCGAGCTCCTGGCGGCCCAGTCGCCAGTCAAGGCTGACCTCGTGATGGGTGTTCCGGACTCAGGTGTGCCGGCGGCCGAAGGGTTTGCCCGAGCATCGGGGATTCCGTATGGACAAGGCCTCGTCAAGAACCGGTACATCGGACGAACGTTCATTGCTCCTGATCAGACGAGTCGGGCCAATGGTGTTCGACGAAAGCTCAACCCGCTTCGAGAGAACATCGCCGGCAAGCGGCTTGTTGTCGTTGACGACTCGATCGTTCGAGGAACAACGACCAAGGCCATTGTGCAGATGCTTCGAGATTCCGGAGCTGCGGAAGTGCATCTTCGAATTTCGTCTCCACCCTTCAAGTGGCCTTGCTACTACGGGATTGACACACCCAATCGTGATGAGCTGTTGGCGGCCAACTCGACCATTGAAGAAATCCGACAATTTCTCGGAGCGGACTCCATTGGCTACATCTCTCTCGCCAACTTGCGGCTTGCAGTCGGGAAAACCGATGAGGGACTCTGTGATGCGTGCCTGACGGGGACCTATCCAGTCCCCGTGAAACTCCGAGGCGCCGATGCCGTAGCGACGAGCGACGTCACTGCAACGAAGGTTCCGACGTTGTTGGCGCAGGGCGCAGAGTGAGCCAACCACCCGTCACCTATGCCAGCGCAGGCGTTGACATTGAAGCGGGTGACGAAGCAGTCAGGCGCATCACCGATGTCGTTGCCTCAACCTTTCGACCCGGTGTCCTTGGCGGCATTGGCGGGTTCGGTGGCATGTTTGAACTCGATGTCGCAAAGTATCGTCATCCGATCCTCGTCGCCGCGACCGATGGTGTCGGGACCAAGCTTGCGGTGGCGAAAGCAACCGGCAGGCTAACGACGGTCGGAATCGATCTCGTCGCCATGTGCGTTGATGATCTCGTCTGTTGCGGAGCAGAGCCGCTGTTCTTGCTCGACTACGTCGCTGTTGCGGTGCTCAATCCTGACGAGTTGGAACAACTCGTCATTGGCGTTGCCGAAGGTTGCCGTCAAGCAGGTGTTGCCTTGCTCGGAGGAGAGACGGCCGAACATGCCGACACCATGTCACCAGGAGACTTTGACTTGGCGGGCTTCGCTGTTGGTGTGGTGGAGAAGGACCGCCGGCTGAGTGCAGCACTGATTACCGCGACCGACGTACTCATTGGCCTCCCTTCACCAGGCCTTCGTTCCAATGGCTACACGCTTGCGCGCCATGTGCTCTTGGACCAAGCGAAACTCCCCCTTGATGGGCCGGCGTGGGAAGGGTCTTCGACGACGCTTGCCGACGAACTGCTTCGTCCGAGCGTCATCTACACCAAGGCAATTGTCGAGACGCTCGAAGCGAACCCCGGAGCGGTTCATGGCGTTGCCCACATCACCGGCGGAGGAATTGCCGGGAATCTCGTTCGGGTACTCCCAAGTGACGTCGATGCGGTGGTTGACCTCTCCGCGATTGATCGGCCGAGAATCTTCGACGAAATTCAGCGGCTCGGACCAGTGGCCCCCGAAGAGATGGCTCGGGTCTTCAACTTGGGACTCGGCATGGTGCTCGTTGTCGACGCAACAACAGTTGATGCGGTGCTCTCAACCCTTTCGAGTGCTGGTCATGCTGCTCGGGTTGTTGGTCACTGTGAGCGAGGAACTGGGGCGGTGGAGGTCCAATGAGTACGAATCGTGAAGCACTCAAGCAACATCTTCTGGAACAGTCCGTGCGGCGGGGTGACTTCACCCTGAAGTCAGGGGCAAAGTCGACCTGGTTCATTGATTCAAAGCAAACCGCCTGTCGTCCTGAGTCCATGCTCTGGATGGCAGAAGCCGTTCTTGAGTTCGTCCCGGAATCCGCCACGGCCATTGGCGGCCTGACCATGGGTGCCGATCCAATCGCCTTCATCACTGCCGCCTACGGCGCGAGCCAGGGAAGGATGCTGCGAGCGTTCTCAGTTCGAAAAGAAGTGAAGGATCATGGAGGCGGCGGGCGAATTGCCGGAGCACTCGACCCCGGTGACAAGGTCGTGGTCACTGAGGACACCGTGACGAGGGGCACCTCGCTCTTAGAGGCTGCCCACGCCATTGTTGAAGCTGGTGCTGAACCAGTCCTGCTCCTTGCCCTCGTTGATCGAGGTGG
>CAIXCS010000061.1 GCA_903918025.1 uncultured Actinomycetes bacterium | reverse complement strand
CCACGGTTCGAGGAATGGTCACACTGCCCTGCCTTCGAAGTCCTGAATGAGACTCAAGCGCACGAGCTCGCCGCTTGCTGGGTCCGCAAATGCTTCGAGCTTTGCCGCGTAGTAGGCGTCACGAAGATTGCCCTCGGAGATGCCGTTGTAGGTGGGGTAGAGCGCCCGTCGATCGTTCTTCGACACGTTGGGTCCACTTCGATGTGGGGTCAGCGCCGAGAAGAAGAGGGTTTCGCCAGCGCGAAGCTCCAAGGGTTCGAAGTTGAGCCCATTGGCAACGCTCAACTGAATGCAGCCGCGCTCATCTTGGGGTAGCAACTCTGCGTGGGCACCACTCACGACTTCGAGGCAACCATTGGCAACGGTGGCGTCATCGACGGCCACCATGACCGAGAGGACTCGTTCCACAAAGGGATAGGCGGGCTGGTCTTGGTGCGGGGCAAATCCCGCTCCTCCAACCAACTTGTAGTTGATCTTCTCCTTGTAGATCAGGGCCTGCTCTCCGAGCAGTTCACCTGCGACTCGGGCAATATCCCCGTCGGCCAAGACGTGTTTGAGGAGTGGAGCGAATGGAAGGAAGTTCTCTGTGCGAGCGAGTTTTGGTCCATCGTTCGTGAGTTCGCGGTGATGCAGCCAAGGACCCCCTTCAGGGAGCGCTGCAACCTCGTCTACCGCTTGTTGGAGTTCTTCTACGGTGCAGCCAAGGAGGTGGTCAACCTTCACCCAGCCGTGTGTAGCGAAGTGTGCGCGTTCTTCGGGGGAGGAAATCTCGTTCACGAGCCGAGCCTATGACCTCCTTTGGCACCTCGTTCTCAACCGACGTAGACGCGATAGGCGTTGATCCAGTTCTTGGCAATTGCCTTCTGTGCGACTGCCAAGGGAACGATGTCGGCGCAGACGAGCACATGGAGCCTGTTCTCAAGGGTGTCCTTGGTTCGTGCACCGTTGACGCTGAAATAGGGCTCAGGCCAAAGGTTCTTCTCCGCGGTTGGACTGCCCCCGAGTTCGAGTGAAATGAGATGGTCCTCTTCGTAGTCGGACGTCGAGAGATCTCCGTTGACGGCGTAGCCGGAATGCAGTTGTCGCACCTTTATTGCGTGGGTATAGGAGGAAGGTGGGCGGACCGTTGAGGTATATCCCGAAACACAAATCGTTCTGTGGATCGTCGCTTGGGTGACGCGGGGGTCAAGCGCTCCGGGGGTTCGTTGGGCAATCGGCAGCGCAGGATTTCGAACAGCCGCACCCAACATCGCTGGGTTGAAACCAAGCCACGCGGTCGCAGCAAGTGCGACAAGAAGAGGTTTACGTTTCATGGTCGCCTCCTTGGCAGGGTGAAGGATCGATCGGCGAGGGTTCCCATTGCATAGGGGCCATAGAGACCAGCGAACATTGCTCGAGTGCGCTCTGCCCATTCCATTGCTTCAGGCGAGCTGGCTCGGTGGACGAGTTGGACAATGCCGTGTTCGTAGACCTGGTACTCAGCGAATGCCCCGGGGAAGTCTTTGACTGCTGCAACTTCGACCATCGCAATTCCCTCAACGTCAATCTTGCGGCAACGGTGCGTATGCCCTGCGGTGTAGGCAACGACATTTGGGTGACTCAGCAGAACACCGAGCAACTGTTGTGAGTCTGAAGGATCAAGATTTCTGTGTCCGTCGCTCGAGACTTCTGGGAGAACAATTGGATGATGGCCCATCACGATGACGCTTGATGACGTGGACTCGGCTGCACGGTGGAGCGAGGCAAGCTGTGCCGCATCGAGAAATCCTCCGACTTCTCCCCGTCGAGACGTATCGAGGAGTACCACCCGCAGGCCTGGAACATCAACCAGTTGAACAGGCCATGACGCGTAGTCGAGTCCGGGAAAGCTGTCGTGGTTGCCTCTGACGTAGGTCAGCCGATCTCCAAAGGCACTCTCGTAACACGTGCGGAAGTCGCCAAACTCTTCGAGTGTCCCGAAACTCGTTAAGTCGCCCTTCACGATGACCGCGTCGGGGTTGAGCTCCTTCGCATCCGCGCAGGCTGAGACGTTCATGCGTTGTGGATAGGGGGTCGTTCCAGGATCGACGGAAAGCACCCCTTCGGTCGATCCGTTGATCTTTCCGCACTCAAGTTCGCCAAAGTGCACATCGTTCATCGTCACCACCCTCGAGAGGAGGCTTCCGAGGTCGGGGCCGGTGTCAAAGGTCAACCGTCCTTCAACGTAGGAGGTTGAGGGTTGGAGGTGGGCGAGATGGCGAACTTCACCATTGGTGAAGAGCGTCGCACTCCTCGGCCCAACGGAGATGACTTCGTCCATGTCGGCAGCCTAGACAGTGGGCGTCTGTTCTTCTCTGGCGGTTCACGAATGCTCTTCATGCGTCGTGCCACGATGGTGCAATGCAGGAGAGCGAGCAGTGTGACTGGACCGCCTTGTCGGCACGAGTAGCCCGATCAGTTCAAACGACGGTTGGATGGATCTTTTGGGATCCAGGTGCAGTCGAGCGCTATCGAACGCTGGGGCTGCCAACAGAACTGGCGTCACCCCTTGGCTACATTGCTGCTCGCTGTGCGCCCCTTGCAGGTGCCGGACCTGAGGCCGTGATTGCCTCCTTTGGTTCCATCTCCCCAATGGGAATTCGCGGTCTTTTCGGATTTCTTGGCGATGCCGTAAAGTTCGCAGCCTTTGCGTCTGCGAGAGACGAGGCAGTGCTCTCGGGCCTCGAGTCCTACACGCCGGGATTCGCGGAGGATCTTGCGCGTCTTGAACGTGGTCTTTGGAAGGTGGTTGATGACCTGCCAGACGTTGGCCGAATACTGTTTGCCGCGCATCGGGCGCTTCCTCGACCAGAGAACAAGGTTCTCTCTGGGTGGCACGCCGTGAATGCGATTCGAGAATGGCGCGGCGATACGCACTGGGCGCTCGTCGTGGCCGAAGGTCTTGATGCCGCCGAAGCATCGATTCTTCACAACGCATGGCTTGGCTATGAGCGAGACTGGATTCCAACCTCACGGGGTCTCGTTGATGTCGCACTCGAGCGAGGTTGGACCGCCCTTCGGGAGAAAGGGCTGGCGGACGAGCACGGTGTCACCTCCGAAGGCCTTGACCTTCGAGAAGCACTCGAACGTGAGACCGAACGACTCACTGCGGTTGTGTGGCAGTCCTATGGAGAAGTCGCGACTCGAACATTCTGCGAACTTGCGGAACCACCGTGCTCGATCCTCCTCGAGCGGGTTGACGTCACGGCTGGCCCGAACTATCAGCCCGGCTCTCGGACACGCCGAGCGCGACCTGAAGACGCTCGGCGTGTCGGCGGTTCTGCCGGGCAGTAACTCCTCAACGCCTCATTGCTGCAGTGAACAAATCCACCCGACGGTCGGATTGGCAGACCCCTCAAGAAGCATCAAGTACGCAGCAATGATGGCGTCTGGTCCATTGAGCGTCTCGAACTTGATGAAGCCTTCAAAGACCGGCTTCGCCAAGTTCCAAGCCGAAGCAAGCGCCTGCTCAAACCCTTCACGACCCCATTCCTGACGTCGCTTGGCGATTTGCACCGGCGCAAAGAGCAAGGTTGGCCGAGGTCCCGGGAGTGGCCCGGCTGGCTCAGTGGTTGCCTCCCAGTGCGTGTCACCAATCACCATTGACCACCCGAGTTTGTCCCCTAGATGATGGTGAATTGCGTTCGTGACATCCCGTCGTCCGGCGACATCGAGGTAGACGCTTGGTTCGAGTTGGAGTTTGCCAACTTCGTCGTAGGTCAAGACCTCGTCGTAGCAACCAAGGGTCTTGCAGAAGGCGACGTTGCTCTCAGAGGTGAGCCCGACGACACGAACGGCGCCAGCCTCGGCGAGCAAGAGCGCGACGCCAATCGCCGTCTTTGAGGAGGCACTCGAGAGCACCGCAGTCGACGCGCCGAAGAGATCATTGTCGACAAGAAAGTCATTGACGACGAATGACGTCGTGAACAAGGGCTTCAGCAACATGTCGATCGGTTCACTTTCGAGTGAGTAACTCGGATCAACGGCACATCGTGAATAGCGGTTGTAGACCGACGGCAAGTCGGCTCGGTGTGCTGCAACGTCACTGAATCCACTTGGGTCAATTCGGCCGGGCTCCATCACGAAACTGCTCGAACAAGGGAAGTAGCCAAAGATCCGTTCTCCCTCTTCCACCTCGTCATGCAGTGACTCAGTGACCGTCGCATAGCCCCAAACGGGCATTCGGCGCCATGGGGCAGTGTCGTCCAATCCTTCATAGGGGAAGAACGACCAGTAGTTCATGGCTTCGCCCATGACCGCGTAGGTGATGTTGTTCGCAGAGAGACCGAAGTGGTTGACCTCCACGCGGATCGAGTCGACCGGAAGAGCGCGTGGTTGTAACTTCTCACTCAAGGTTTCGCGAAGGTTTGTTGCGGAGATGAGGATATCCATGTGGACCTTTCTGGGTG
>CAIXCS010000060.1 GCA_903918025.1 uncultured Actinomycetes bacterium | reverse complement strand
GGCTCGAAAGCTGATCTTGCGTTTGAAGAAGAGTATGAAGATGCCCCGATTGCGTTCGCAATCTCAGGAGCGACGCATCAAGGTCTCGAACAGCTCCTCAGCTCACTAGCCACGCTCGTTGACGGCGCCAGAGGGTTCGAAGCCGAACGTGAAGCGGATCACCAAATTGTCATTCATCGGCCTGTTGCCGAGCAAGCATCTGCGGAACCAGATGGTCATGGAGGATGGCTCCTCGTTGGGCGTCAGGCAGAACGCGCCGTTGGACTGTCTGATCTGTCGAATCCTGCGGCGATGGACGAAGTCGTCCGCCGGTTGGAGAAGCTCGGCATTGACCGTCTGCTTGTCCGTGCGGGAGCTAAGGATGGCGACGCCGTGACTATTGGGGCGTTCTCCTTCACTTGGTATCGGGCAGGATCAACCGCCGCAATTGATGCGGCCATGGACGTTGAGCGGCGGTCTCGACGAAAGACGAGAAAGGAACGCTCAACGTGAGCTTGGTAGTCGTCAAGATTGGTTCGTCGAGTGTGACGACACCCGAAGGAGAGGTCAATACTCGGCTTCTCGAGTCGCTCGCTCGCCAGGTGGCAGGTCTTCGAGCTGCAGGCACCGATGTGGTGCTCGTGACCTCTGGTGCGGTCGCACTGGGTTGGTCGATCCTCGCACGCGGGTCCGAACGTCCAAAGGAAACGGTGGTACTCCAAGCGGCGTCAGCGGTCGGACAACATCGGCTCATGGCAGCTTGGGAAGCCGCTCTTGGAGAAGAAGACCTCATCTGCGGGCAGGTGCTCCTCAATTCGCTCGATTTTGGTCATCGCCAGCAGTATCTCCATGCGCGCCACACCCTTGAGCAACTTCGACAGCTACGCGTCATTCCGATTGTCAATGAGAATGACGCCACCTCAGACTCAGAACTTCGCTTTGGTGATAACGACCGAATGGCAGCACTCGTTGCCCAGTTGGTAGGGGCAGATCACCTTGTTCTGCTCACTGACACCGAGGGTCTCTACACCGCAGACCCGAAACTCGATGCCGACGCTTCGCTCATCTCCGTCGTTCGAGAGATCGATGAAGCGCTCGAGCTTGCGGCAACGGGCACCCAATCAGCCGTTGGTTCCGGCGGCATGGCGTCCAAACTTGCCGCGGCGAAGATGGCAACGTTTTCTGGCATTACCGCCACCATTGCGGAGGCCGAACGTGCCAATGTCGTGAGCGATGCGCTCAACGGCATTGAAGGCGTTGGAACAACCTTCCTAGCCGGCGAGCGAACCCTGTCCTCTCGCAAGCTCTGGATAGCGTTTGCGCTTACGCCGCAAGGGGTGCTGCATATTGACGCAGGTGCCGCATTGGCCATCCGAGAAGGCGGACGATCGCTCCTTGCAGCGGGGGTGACTGGGTTGGACGGTGCCTTCGTTGCCGGAGACCCAGTTGAGGTCCATGACGAGAATGGTCTCGTTGCAAAGGGGCTCATCACCGTCGCTGCGAGTGATGGAGCGACATGGATTGGCCGACGTTCAGGTGACCTTCCGCCTTCGATCGCAGCAGAGGTCATTCATCGCGATGACCTCGTTGTTCTTGCCTGAGCAATTCTGTCCGTACTCCCCGACAACTAGATTGGTGGAATGTCGACTTCTCCACTCGAGAGCCAAGCGCGTCTTGTCAAGGCGGCGAGTCGAGAAGTCAGCACTGCCTCCTCCGCAACGAGAGATGCCTTCCTACGGGTCGCGGCCGACCAACTTGAGGCACAGTCAGACAAACTTCTTGAGGCAAATGCTGGAGATCTGCATGATCACGCAGCCTCACTGACGTCTGCCGCTGCCGACCGCCTTCGGCTGACGGCTGAGCGAATCTCCTCAATGGCTGAAGGGCTACGAAAGATTGCAGCGCTTCCAGACCCGGTTGGCGAGATCGTCGATGGATGGCGCCGTCCGAATGGGATTGAGGTGTCGAGAGTTCGAGTGCCCCTTGGAGTAATCGGCATTGTCTACGAGAATCGTCCGAATGTCACCTCCGATGCTGCGGGGCTCTGTATTAAGGCCGGGAACGCAGTGTTCCTCCGTGGTTCCTCGACCGCCCAGCGAAGCAATGTAGCCATTGTGGCCGTGCTGCAGGCGAGCCTCGAGACGGTCGGTCTGCCCCGTGACGCCGTGAGCCTTGTTGAGGACTCGAGCCACGAGACTGCGGCGGAGTTCATGGGGTTGCGTGGCTATCTCGATTGCCTGATCCCCCGTGGTGGCCCTTCGCTGATTGCCTCGATGCGAGCGCATGCGACAGTGCCCTACATCTTGGACGGTGACGGAAACTGTCACACCTACGTTGATCGAGCGGCCGATCTCGAACAGGCTCTGGATATCATTGAAAACGCGAAGGTTCAGCGCCCGGGTGTCTGCAATGCCACCGAGACACTTCTTGTGCATCGCGGCGTTGCTGCTCAATTCTTGCCGGCCGTCGATACCCGGCTTGCCAGCGTTGAACTCAGAGGTTGCCCTGAAACGGTTTCCCTCGTTCCGAGGGCAAGTGCTGCGACGACCGATGACTGGGCAACCGAGTTTTCCGACCTCATCTTGGCCATCCGGGTGGTCACTGATCTTGACGAGGCAATGGAGCACATTCGTCAGTACTCGACCGGGCACACCGAAGCGATCTTGACCGAAGACCTGGCTGCGGCCTCGACATTCTGTCGAACTGTTGATGCTGCCGCTGTCGTCGTGAATGCCTCGACGAGATTTGTCGACGGCGAAGAACTTGGCCTTGGAGCCGAGATTGGAATCTCAACTCAGAAGCTCCACGCGCGTGGACCAATGGGACTACGAGAACTAACCACTGCAAAGTGGATCCTCAGAGGAGAAGGGCAGGTACGAACGTGACCACAGCTGCGAGCGATCAGGATCTCGGTTTCACCGATTCTGCGACCCCAAAGTTCGAGAGCCCAGAGAGTGTTCGCACTCGACTCGGCGAGGTGCAGTATTTGGCCGATGACGCCATTAGTTCGGTCGCGTACTTGGCCGACAGGCTACGAAAGCCAATTCTCGTTGAAGGACCAGCGGGAACCGGAAAGACGCAATTGGCCAAATCGATTGCGGAGATTACTGGGGCTCGACTCATTCGCCTTCAGTGCTACGAAGGTCTCGATGAGGGCAAGGCCCTCTACGAATGGAACTACCGAAAGCAGTTGCTTCGCATTCAGGCCGGACAGCAAGGTGAAGGTGCTCCGGTTACTGCTGATTCATGGCATGAACTCGAAGAGGACATTTTCTCCGAAGAGTTTCTCCTGACGAGGCCGCTCCTCGAAGCCATCAAGTCAACCGACCCGGTGGTTTTGCTCATTGATGAAGTCGACCGGGTGGAACTCGAGACTGAAGCGCTCTTGCTCGAGATCTTGTCGGAGTTCCAAGTGTCGATTCCAGAACTTGGAACCGTCAAGGCAACCCAGATTCCACTCGTCTTCCTCACCTCGAACAACACAAGGGAACTCTCTGAGGCCCTGAAGCGTCGCTGCCTCTTCCTGCACATTGGCTATCCGGAGATTGAACGCGAGCGAGCGATCATTGAGGCAAGGGTTCCTGGAATTTCGTCTGAACTTGCCGAGCAGGTCGCCCGTCTCGTTGGAGCAATCCGTACGCTCGAACTGAAGAAGGCACCCTCGGTTTCAGAGACGATTGACTGGGCGCGCACCCTCGTTCTTCTCGGTAAGACCAGCATTGACGCTGAGGCAGCAAAGGAAACCTTGCACATCCTGCTCAAGTACCAGAGCGATATCGAGCGGACCCGCAAGGATCTGCTCAACGTGGTTGGCTGAGCCGTGCTCGATCTGCTCTCGGGTTTCGTGGTGGAATTGCGGGCCGCAGGACTTCCCGTCTCGCTCACGGAGCATCTCGATGCGGCTGAAGCAATGCATCACATTTCGCTCAGTGATCGCTCGACGCTGAAAGCAGCGCTCGCAGCAACCATGGTGAAGTCCGACGATCACTATGCAGCGTTCGATCTCGCCTTTGAGGTCTTCTTCGCGATGCGAGATGACCAGAACAATGATGAGGGTGACGTCGACCTCGATCTTGAATTGGACGATGACGGGGCGCCATCAGGCAAGCCAACGAATCTCCAAGGCAAAGGAAACTTAAAGGGCCAAGGTGGAGGCGGGGGAAGTGACCTCACGCCCGAAGAGTTGGCCGAACTCTTGATGAAGGCGCTGGTCTCTCAGGACGCGACGCTGCTGCGAATGGTTGCTCAAGGTGCGGTGAACCGATTTGCTGGCATGGAACCTGGTCGTCCGGTCGGTGGCACCTACTACCTCTACCGGACACTCAGAAATCTCGATCTTGAAGGGGTGACCGCAAAGTTGCTCGACCAGCAGCGTCTTGAGAAAGGCGTCAAGCCCGAGAGCCTTGATGAGCGACTACTGAAGGCCGAAATTGCTCGCCGGATTGAGCGAGTGAAGAAGGCCGTCGAGGCAGAGATTCGCAAGCGTCTCGTGGAAGATCGTGGAACAGAAGCACTGGCCAAATCTGTTCGAAAGCCTTTGCCCGAAGACATCGACGTCATGCATGCAACCAAGGATGAATTGGTGGTGCTGCGCAGAGTGCTGCAGCCGTTGTCAAGGAAGCTGGCAGTTCGTCTCGCTCGTCGACGACGACATGGGAAGCGGGGAGCGCTCGACGTTCGCCAAACCGTGCGGCGGAGCCTGTCAACCGGCGGTGTGCCACTTGACCCGAGGTTCAAAAAGCCACGACCCTCAAAGCCCGAGATCATTGTCATCGCAGATATTTCTGGCTCAGTAGCGTCGTTTGCTCGGTTTACCCTTCATCTCGTTCACGCAATTAGTTCGCAATTCTCCAAAGTTCGATCCTTTGTGTTCATCGACGGCATTGATGAGGTCACGCGGTTCTTCGATGGTGTCGACGACCCCGCTGAAGCGGTGTACCGGATCAATACTGAGGCAGATGTCGTCTATCTCGACGGTCACTCTGATTATGGACACGCATTGCGATCGTTTCACGATCGATGGGGCAAGGAAGTCACCAAGAAGGCGACGGTCCTCATTTTGGGTGATGCTCGGAACAACTACCACGCGAGTGAAGCGTGGGTGGTTGCCGATCTGGCCGAGAAGGCTCGTCACGTGTACTGGCTCAACCCAGAACCCAGAGATTATTGGGGTTCCGGGGATTCCATTATCTTCGACTACGCCCAACACTGCGAGGGAGTGATGGAGTGTCGAACCCTTCGTCAACTTGAGGCCTTTGTGGGCGATCTTTCGTGAGCACCCATGGCCCTCGACCACCAGAGGGTATCCGCACCATTGGTGATCTCCCGGCAGATGCAACGCACCTCCTTCTTGTGCGACATGGTCAAGCAATGGCAAATGTGCACGGCCATTTCGGAGGGACAACGGGCTGCCAGGGGCTCTCGGAGCTTGGCAAGCGACAAGCAGAGGGGCTGGCAGCGTCCTGGAGACGAGCAGGCTCGATGCAGCAGGTAGCAGCGCTCGTGAGTTCCACCCTTCCTCGAGCAGAAGAGACAGCAGATCGGTTAGCAGCCGGTCTCCCGTCGGCTAGCCGATTGGCATCGAGAGCTGCACTGTGTGAACTCGATCCCGGGGAAGCCGATGGACTCACTTGGGAGCAGTATGGCGAACGATTCGGTGGAGTTGACTGGGATCTCGATCCGACAGAGCCCATTGCGCCATCTGGAGAGAGTTGGCAGGGCTTCACCACGAGAGCATGTAACGCGCTCCGGACGTTGGCCGAAGAGTTCAGAGGCAAGACCGTCGTCGTCGCAACCCATGCTGGCGTCATTGAGGCCTCAATGCTGCACTTTGTCTACGGCGGTCCACCCGGTCGCAGACTTGGTCTGAGGACCGAGCACTGCTCGGTCACCGAGTGGGTGGTGAGCGAGGGTGTG
>CAIXCS010000059.1 GCA_903918025.1 uncultured Actinomycetes bacterium | reverse complement strand
GTCCTTGTGGAGTCAACTTCATCTCGCCGAACAATTGACGCAGCGCCTTCGTCGACTCGGCGTCGAGCCCGTTCTTCAACTGACGCGGTGAGAAACACCTTGAGGGTTGCATCAGGGAAGACCACCGAGGCGATGTCTCGTCCCTCGACTACCCCACACCCGTTTCGAACGCTGACCCAATGTCGCTGGTGCTCCACCAGCGTCTCGCGAACTCGAGGGGTTGCCGCGACAATTGAGACTGCGGTATTCGTTGCGTCAAGCCGAAGCAGGTGTCCAACCCGAAGATCTGCGACCAGTACGTCTCCGTCACCATCCACCGTGAGCGCCGCTGCCAGAGTTGCGAGCGCTGCTTCATCGTGAAGGTCCGTTCCGTGGTGAAGTGCCGCTGCAGCAACAGCCCGGTACATCGCACCTGTATCGAGTCGTTCGATCCCAAGCGCTGCAGCGAGTGCCGATGACACGCTCGATTTCCCCGCCCCAGCTGGACCATCAATGGCGATGACCAAATCAATTGGTTCGTTGATCATGCCGACTCGAGTTCAACCGAAGCACTAAGGGTGTGCAGATGCTCAAAGAATGCTGGGTAGCTCGTGGCAATGCATTCGATATTGAGGACCGTCACCTCGGATCCCTCAGCGCAACTGAGCGCAGCGATCGAAGCCGCCATGGCGAGTCGATGATCGCCAAGAGGATCAATGACCACGTGAACTGGACCTTGCATGGCAGGAAACACCGTCAGGTCATCGCCTTCGATGCTCGCCTTGCCGCCAAAACTCCGGACGAGCTGAGCAGTCGCCTCCATGCGGTCAGACTCCTTTAGACGGAGCTCTCCGACGTCGACAAATCGGGTCGGACTTTGAGCCCGGAGTGCAGCGACCGCAAGAATAGGAACTTCATCGACTGAGGGAATCTCGTTGGCGTAGACCGTCGTTCCCTCAAGAAGTGAAGGGGCAACCGTTACGTTGAGTCGACCATCACGGTGGCCTTGCGTGAGGGTCGCACCCATGCGCTCAAGGACGGAGAGGAAACCAAGCCGCTCTTGGCCAGCATAGAGATCAAGAATTTCAACGCTTCCCTCTTGTGCCAACAGTCCCGCAACGACGGTGAATGCGGCCTGACTGGGATCGGTTGCAACCACCCACTGCATTGGTTGAGGTCTGCCAGGCAAAACAGTGATCCGCCGACCAGCGCCTGCTGGCGCAACATCAAGAGAAATCCCCGCAGCTTCGAGCATTTCCTCGGTGTGGGTTCGTGTCTTCACTGCCTCAACCACCGTGGTGGCACCCTCCGCAAAGAGTCCCGCGAGAAGAAGTGCTGACTTCACTTGGGCGCTTGGCTCCGGGACGTTGTAGGAGATGCCATTAAGTTTCTCGCCGTTGATCTCGAGAGGGGGAAGGAGTCGTTCTCCACTCCCGTCAATTCGTGCGCCCATCTGTCGAAGCGGGATCGCCACTCGATCCATTGGCCGTGACGACAGCGAGGCATCCCCGACCAAGCGATGTTGTCCAGAAGTTCCAGCGAGGATGCCTGCGAGAAGACGCATGGTGGTCCCAGAATTCCCGCAGTCAAGCGGTGCTGTTGTCGCGTGAAGTTCTCCAGTCGATGCCACCGAAACACGACCGTCATTTTCGGTGATCTCCACACCGAGTTGGCGGAAGATTTCAGCAGTCGCCAAGACGTCGAGTCCCTTCGAGAGACCGGTAATGGTGCTCGTCCCGCTCGACAGACTTGAGAGCATGATTGCCCGGTGTGAAATCGACTTATCGCCCGGAGGCGTAATCACGCCGCGAAGTTCAGGCGCTGGTCGGAGAATGGCTCGTGTCATGCAAGCGCCTCCAGCGTGCATCGATACCCGCGTTCCACCAGTGCTCGACGTAGGTCCTGAGAACGAACTTCATCAATGGTCAATTGAAGAACTCCAGCACCTCCCTCCACGCTGTGGGCAATTTGGAGGTCGACCACATTCACCTGCAGATCGCTCGCAACGGTCGTTACGTCAGCGAGGATTCCTGGTCGGTCGGTCACGACGACCTTCAAGAGGACAAGGCTCTTTGGAAGCTCTTGCTTTGCAGGTAGTGCTCGACGCGCCGTCGACGAAGCGGTAAGAAATCGCTCAAGACCAGAGCGATCTCCAGCCGAGACCATGTCACGAAGCTCATGGAGGTCACCAATGACCTGATCCAGGGTCGCGGTGATCGCTACCGCATTTGCCGCACAGAGCTCAGGCCAAATTGCGGGATCCCCGGCGGCCACTCGGGTCATGTCACGAAATCCCCCAGCCGCGAGCTGCAGCAGAGCCCCATCGCTGGCTGCACCGATTACCGCTCGATGCATAAGGGTCGCGGCCAAGAGATGAGGAACATGACTCACGACTGCGACCAGACGATCGTGATCCGCTGCGTCGAGTGCAAGAGGCATTGCTCCGAGCTTCGAGACAATGCTCGACAACTTCGCATATCGAGTTGCATCGGTCGTAGGACTCGGCGTCAGTACCCAAGTGGCTCCAACGAAAAGGTCGGCCCGCGCTCCATCGAGTCCGAGTTGCTCAGAACCCGCCATGGGATGTCCACCAATAAAACGAACGTCATGAATCGCTCCGGAAAGGGGCATCTTCACTCCACAAACATCGGTGACGATGACCTGCGGTGAGCGATCTTCGGTGGCGAGTACTTCGCCAACAATGGCGACAACCGCTGCAGCAGGCACGCACACGATGACGAGTTCAGCGGAAAGATCATCGCCGATGGCATCGATCATTCCAAGCCGGAGCGCTTCCTCCGCGCGGCTGTGGTCGACATCAAGTCCCGAAACTCGGAGTCCTTGCTCTTTCAGACCGAGGGCAATGGATCCCCCAATCAGTCCCAATCCAATGACGACTGCCCGTCCTGAGTCGACGGGCTCCGTCATCGGTTGAGATCGTTTCGAAGGTTGGCTGCCCCATGGAGAAAGACATGTTCGACATCCGAAGCGCTCCGACGGGTTCGAGCGTGGATCAAAATCCTTAAACACCGTGGGGTTGCACCCGTAATGTCGAGCTCTTGTGCACAGATCAAGGGGACCGTTGCGAACCCCAGATCTCGATGCTCAATAGCTATTCGGGC
>CAIXCS010000058.1 GCA_903918025.1 uncultured Actinomycetes bacterium | reverse complement strand
TGATTGCTTGGCGCTTGGCGACCTCACCAACAAGTACTTCGCCATTCTTTGCGAAACCAACAACAGACGGCGTCGTCCGTCCACCTTCTGCGTTTGGGATAACGACGGGCTCGCCAGCCTCCAACACGCTGACCACCGAGTTGGTCGTTCCAAGGTCAATTCCGACAGCCTTTGCCATAATTCTCTGCTCCTTTAACGGTCCGACATGCACTGCGAACCCTGAGCCCCACCACCGTGGTGTTCGCTCTGGGATCATTGTAGCAAACTTGACAATGCTTGTGTCAAGTTTTCTGCAATAGTCCACTCACTTAGGAAGAAACCCCTGAAAATGGCACTGTCCACCTGTCGACGAGCCTCTCGTTGCTGCCCGTTCCCTCTGACCCCCTACAGTGCGAAGAGAGGAGGCCTCACATGAGCCAAGATCACCCTGTCACCATCACCCGCGGCGACCCCGAGACCGTGCTGCAACCCATGAGCGTTGAACAGAGCCACACCCTCGCTCAGGCTGGAACAGACATCGCCATGTTGAAGGAAGTTGCCACCCAGTGGCCAGCACTCCTTCAGGTGTGGGCTTCGCTGGCCGAAACTGCAGCCGACCCCGTTGAGTCCTATGCCTATGCACGCGTTGGCTACCACCGCGGCCTCGATCAACTCCGTCAGTCCGGTTGGCGTGGATCAGGTGCCGTTAAGGCAAGTCACGAGGAGAATTTGGGATTTCTTCGCTCACTCAATGCACTTCGAAAAGCTGCAGAGGCAATCGGCGAAGACGTTGAGGCCAAGCGATGTGAGATGTTCCTCTATCAAGTGGACGCCAACTGGGCTGCGGTGCTCAGCGCCTAAGCCCGGACAACCTCGAACTACCAACCAAGTTCGTCGCGCCCTGACCAGGTGCAAACACACACCTCATTGCCCTCAGGGTCAATGAGGACGGTAAAAGCGGGTGAGACGGACGTCGGTCCAACGGCTCCGCCGGCAGCGAGTCCTGCAGCAATCCGACCTTCTGCTTCATCGTGTGGGACCGACACATCCAAGTGCAAACGGTTTCGTTCGGTTCTTGGTACGTCCATTGTTTGAAACCAAATCGGCGGATGCATGCCATTCGGATCGACAATCTGCAGGTCACCTTCGACCGGAGAGTCGACGTAACCAAGTACTGCCTTCCAGAAAGCTCTCACGGTTGGAATATCAGTGGCGTCAATGCACCACTCGTGACGCGCAACGGGCGTTGACGCCCCTCGAGTTGTCGGTGGAGCGGGAGTCCAACCGGGTCGCTCGAGTCCAGCCGCAATGGCTTGGACCAAGTCAACCTCGACGTTGGTCACCCAGTTCATCTTCGGACTCGTCACGGACAAATGCACACTGTCGCTTCGAAGGAGCACTTGGAGATGTGATCCAAGCTCACTGCCGACTGCGGTTGCTGCCCGAGAGGCAAGGTCGGCGGCTTCAATCAGGGAAGCAACCGGATAGCGGATGTCGAAGGATCCAAGGACGAAACGCCAACCAAATGGCTGCACCAGTCGTTGCGCCTCAGTCCGAGAAAGCGGTTCCATGGCTCGACCGTAGCAAGGAGGTCTACCGGATTCGGTAAGTTGAGGACATGCCCGATCTGATCCTCCTGCGCCATGGCCAGTCGCTCTGGAATGAGCTCAATCTCTTCACTGGGTGGCACGACGTTCCGCTCACCGAGAAGGGTCGGATCGAAGCAGCAGCAGCCGGAACGTTGCTGAAAGAGGCAGAGGGGATTGAGGTGGCGGTCGTCCATACGTCGCTCATCAGTCGCGCCATCATCACCTCACAGCTTGCCCTCGAGACGGCAGAGCGGTCATGGGTTCCCGTGAAGCGCCACTGGCGACTCAATGAACGTCACTACGGCGCGCTTCAGGGCAAGAACAAGAAAGAGACCCGAGAGCTCTACGGCGACGAACAACTCCAAGCCTGGCGCCGTGGCTATGCGACGCCGCCGCCCCCCCTCGATGCCAATGATCCAATGCAGCCACGCTTTGATGTCCGCTACCGAGATGTGCTGCTTGACCTTCTCCCGAGCGCTGAATGCCTTGCTGACGTTGTCGTTCGCACGCTTCCCTACTACCACGATTCCATCGTTCCGGACCTGCTCAATGAAGGCGCCAGAGGTGGCGCAGTACTCGTTGCGGCACACGGCAACTCGCTCCGCGCACTTCGCAAGTATTTGGATGGAACGAGCGACGAGGACATTGTTGATCTCGAGATTCCAACCGGCATCCCCTTTCACTACCGCTTGGCTGATGACCTTTCTGTCATCTCGAAGGGCTACCTCGGCAACGCGGAAGCGGCAGCTGAAGCCGCTGCCGCAGTGAAGGCTCAGGCTGGTTGATCTCAATTCCTTGGGCAGATACGTGCCCAGGAACGATTGCTCATGTCACTCCAACCAACCTCCCGCAGCCTGACCTCTGGGCTTCCTCTTCCGAGCGACGAAGCCCGCCAACTCGTAGCGAAGGGTCTCTCAAGTCCAGAGCACGGCATGGCCCTCTGTGGATTCTCTGGTGAGGTAGTTGAGGCAATTGAACGAGAGGTTGGGACCGTTCTCGATGATCCTGAAGCCTTGAGCAAGATTGAAGGCCTCGTCACTGAGGCTCTCGTGGCTTGGGCGACGGGCGAGGTTCCAGTTCGCTATGTCCCTGATGGTGAGCAAACCCCGAACCGCGTGATCTTTGCGTTTTGTGTGGTCATGGCTCCCTACGCAGAGCAACAACTCATGGCTCGAGGCATTCCAGAGCGCGTCATCGAAACAACGCTTGGCTCAACCGCACACCAAGTGGAACTCCACCAACGACTCCATCGAACCCTTGGGGTTGAGAGCGCTTGGTGGCAGCTCTACGGCCTCATGGGTGGGTGGATAGCCATTGGACAACTTCACGCCCATCGCATTGTCCTCGGACGCCATCCACTTGGTCCTGATCCATGGATCTCTCGCGAACAACAGGACCTCCACGGTCCTGGTTGGCAATCGGGTGATGAAGCAATTGGCCTCCACATTCCTCACGGTGCCGATCTCTCACCCTCGGCACTGAACGAGACGTTCCGAGAGATGGCGTCGATCGTGCCACTCATGTGGCCAAGCGATGCAACAAGACTGCTCACCATCCAGACGTGGATGCTTGATCGCCAACTTGTTCCAGAACTTGATCGAACGTCAAAGATTCTGAGTTTCCAGGCAGCATTCACCCCAACTGATGCCTTCGCGGAAAATGACTCCCTCACGAAACGTCTGGTGTTCGGCACGACACCAAACCCAGAACAGCCAACGTCACTCCAGGCAGCGCTTCTGCATCTTTGGTCGCAAGGCGGACACAGTCGGTGGGAAGTTGGCGTGCGGACACTCAATGAAGGACTTCGGTCCGCCACCTGAGTTCAGCCGCATGGATCGCTCCATTTGGCCTTTCCTGCGAAGATG
This sequence comes from uncultured Actinomycetes bacterium, assembly GCA_903918025.1. Lineage (GTDB taxonomy): Bacteria > Actinomycetota > Acidimicrobiia > Acidimicrobiales > RAAP-2 > CAIQEU01. The sequence continues at coordinate 1,032 of CAIXCS010000058.1, read as the reverse complement.
ACTCTCGTGCCAAAGAACATGCCTGCGGCAGAGATTCCCATCACGTTGGAGCTCATGCACCAACTGTTGATGGACCAACACCCAGACCTGGCACACCTCCCAATGACGGTCGTGGCGGAGGGCTGGGACAACCTCATTGTTCGACTTGGCAGTGACCTACTCGGTCGCTTTCCTCGCCGTCATGTCGCGGTTGACCTCATCCTCAAAGAGCAGACCTGGCTGCCACTGCTTGAAGGGCGCCTTCCACTTCCCATTCCAACGCCAATTCATGTTGGGAGTTCGAGCGAACTGTTTCCCTACCCATGGAGCATCACGTCGTACTTCCCTGGCCACATTGCTTCACAAGCAGCTCCTCTCGATGAGACCGTCGTTGCACAGCAACTCGGAGCCTTTCTCGGCGCACTCCATCACCAAGCGCCAAACTCTGCCCCTCCAAATGAATTCGGCCGTGGTACTCCCCTGAGCGAACGGGCTTGGAGAGACGACGGGTATTTGGCGACGCTGCAGGGCCACGTCGACACCACCAAGCTTGAGGCGGTGCTGCAGCGTGGACGAGATGCCGCGACCTGGCAGTGGCCACCACTTTGGATCCACGGTGACCTCCATCCAGCAAATCTCATCGCCAACAACGGAGCGCTCAGTGCCGTCATTGACTTTGGGGATCTGACCGCCGGAGACCCCGCGACTGACTTGGCTGGGCTGTGGATGCTTCTTCCGGTGAGCCACCATCACCTGTTCTGGAACGCCTACGAAGCAACGGCACCATTTGGAGCAGATGAAGCCTTGAAGATTCGTGCAAAGGGCTGGGCCGCTGCGCTCACGCTGGCGATCCTGACGTACTCAGCAGATAACGAGACCATGGCCGTCATTGGTGCCACGACGTCAGCGCGGTTGGCTGGAGAGCACTAGTACCCAGCAACAGGCAACCGCCGGGCATCCAAGTGGACACCCGGCGGTTGCCGTGCAAACAACTTCAGACCTGCGGTTCTAGATGGCGTCGCTTCCGCGCTCGCCGGTCCGGACCCTGACAAC
>CAIXCS010000057.1 GCA_903918025.1 uncultured Actinomycetes bacterium | reverse complement strand
CATCCACCTCTTCTTGGACATCGGTCCAGCGATAGCCGTCTGCGCCTTGATGTCGAGGAGGACGTGAACCAAAGATGCCGACGGAGTGCTTGGTCGAGAACCAGCCAAGACCAGTGACGAGCCCACTTGCTCCAGGGACACCTCGTAGTCGCTCAACCATTGTCGCAATGGAGTGCGTGACGTAGTTGTTTCCTGGGCCGCCAGCGAAAACCAGCCCTCCTGTCACCGTCCATGGGCGGTCGGTTCTCGTGGAGAGTCCAAGCTCAGCGGTCGCAATTTGGACTACCGCTGGGAAACACGAGTAGAGGTCAACGAATGCCAGCTCCTCGGCCAAAACTTCAGCCCCGGCAAAGGTGGCCTCGCCGGCGAGACGAATTGCGGGGGAGGAGTGAAGGTTCTCTCGATGGGAGAGGAACCAGTGGTCATTCCCATCGGCCCCGGCAAGGGGGAAGACCCACCGGTCCTTGTCAACGCCTGCTGCTTCGGCCGCCGCTGCTGAGCAGAGGACGTACGCAGCTCCTTGGTCGACCGAGAGATTTGCCACCGTCAACTTGGTGTACGGAAAGCTGATCATCCGATTCGTTGCCGACGGCGTGGTGATTTCGTCGGGCTGGAGCGGGGTCTGGATCCAGGCATAAGGATTCGTCGCTGCAACCTTGCTCGCCGTTGACCAAAGTTCACCAATGGCCCGACGATGCTCCTCCAAGGTCCAGCCTCGATCTGCTCGAATCGCATTCTCCAGGAGGGGATAGGCCTGGATGGGCAGAGCGACACCTCGGGCAGATTCGAGTTCAGTGACTGGCGATCGGTCTGGACTGCCAAAACTGATCGGAGGCGGTGTGCTGTCAGCCGGTTGGGATTCCCAAGTCAACGTGCCATGTTCGACAGAGCGACGAGCAAGGCTTCGTGTGTACATCGCCTCTGCACCGGTCACAATCATGATGTCCAGTTCTCCGGCAGCAATCGCTCGCGCGCCGTGATGGAGGATTTGAAGCGGGGTATTGCCACCCATCGTCGTGAGGACGAGTTCTTTCGGCGAAATGCCGAGTCGGTCGGCAACGAGCGCTCCAGGGTTGGACGTGTGCCACCCAAATGACGAAATCACACAGAGCCGCTCTGCTCGTTCGAGCAGCAACCTCCCAGCCGCTGCAGCCGAACCTGGGGGGACGCCGTCACAGTCTTCGGCGGCGGCTTGAATGGCCCGCACCATGAGATCGAGCGGCTGAGGGCGCTCGGTTGGAACCTTGGACGCCTCGGGAGGGGTCGTCACCTGGCCGACGCCGACGAGAACAGGCGTGCGTGGGTCAAGTGCCATGAAGCGACATCCTACCGGCCTTCGTTCTCCTCTCATCTCGCAGAACCCGTCCCTCGCCCATCTGGCATACCGAGTTCGGTCGCTACAGTGGAGGCATGCTCCTTGCTCTTGGCGCCGATCACGCTGGCTTTGCCCTCAAGACCGTGATTCGTGAGCATCTTCTCTCTCTAGGCCACGAAGTCCTCGATCTCGGGACGACGAATGGCGTTACCTCGGTTGATTGGCCGGATTTTGGCGCAGCTGTCGGTCGGGCCGTTGCTGAAGGCGACGCGGAACTCGGCATTGGTGTCTGCGGATCAGGTATCGGCATCGCCATCGCGGCGAACAAGATTCCGGGTGTTCGAGCGGCGACCGTCACCAATGTCACGGCGGCCCACCTTTGCCGGGAGCACAACCATGTCAATGTGATCTGCTTTGGTGCCCGACTTACTGGTGAAGCGGTCGTCTTGGAATCCCTGGAGGCGTTCTTGACTGCTGTTCCTGGTGGTGACCGCCACCTCCGGCGCGTAGAAAAACTCTCAATTCTTGAAGCATCCCAACCAACCCCGTGAGGAGCACCCGGTGACCATCCAGACGACCGAACACGCCATCTTGGCTGAGCAGGATCCTGCGATTGCCCAGTTGGTCAATCAGGAGTTCGATCGCCAGATGACGACGCTCCAGCTCATTGCGAGCGAGAACTTTGTGTCAGAGGCAGTGCTCGCTGCATCTGGAACGGTGCTCACCAACAAGTACTCCGAGGGATATCCCGGCCGGAGGTACTACGGCGGCAATCAAGTGGTCGACCAAGTGGAGGATCTCGCCCGAGATCGCCTCAAGGAACTCTTCGGGGCCGAACATGCCAATGTTCAGCCTCACGCAGGGGCCAATGCCAACCTGGCGGCCTACATGGCGTTACTAAATCCTGGTGACACTGTCCTTGCCATGAAGCTCGACCATGGAGGGCACCTCACCCATGGCTCGCCAGCGAATGTCACCTCAAAAGTTTGGCGCTTCGTTGACTACGGCCTCACGCGAGCCACAGACGACGGGCTCGGTGAGCGCATTGACTTCGACATGGTTCGAGATCGCGCACTGGCTGAGCGACCCAAGCTGATCGTTGCAGGAGCAACGGCGTATTCGAGAATCATTGACGCAAAGATTTTTCGTGAGATTGCCGATGAGGTCGGAGCTCGCCTGATGTTTGATGCTGCTCATCCTGCTGGGCTCATCGCCGGTGGGGTTCATCCCTCTCCGGTCGGCATTGCCGATGTGGTCACCTTCACGACGCACAAGACGCTTCGTGGGCCACGCGGTGGGGCAATTCTTTGCAATGCCGACTTGGCGAAGAAGATTGATTCGGCGATCTTTCCCGGCCTGCAAGGTGGACCCCTTGAGCACGCGATTGCGGCAAAAGCAGTCGCCTTCCAAGAAGCGCTCCGTCCCGAATTCAAGGTGTACTCGGCCAAGATTGTGGAGAATGCGAAGGCCTTCGCCGATGCCATGCGCCAAGAAGGTTTTCGTCTGGTTGCCGGGGGAACCGATAACCACATCGTGCTCGTTGATCTCCAAACGTTCGATGCGGAGCTCACCGGCAAAGAGGCTCAGGAGATCCTCGACCTTGCCGGCATCACGTGCAATCGCAACACGATCCCCGACGATCCAAGGTCGCCATTCGTTACCTCGGGCCTTAGGTTTGGAACTCCAGCAACGACAACTACGGGGATGGGAATTGCCGAAATGGCAACCATCGCTCAGTTGATCAGCCGCACGCTTCGACACCGATCAGATGCTGGGACCGTCGCTGTAATCAGAGCTGAGGTCGCAACCCTCTGTACGGAGTTCCCGCCTTACGGGGATCGATAGGAACCCATCATGCTTCCGCTCGAGTGGTACGCCGTCGTCTTCGGCGTCGCTGTTCTCGTGACGGCACTGGCAACGTGGCCCGCAATTTCTCTCGCAACGAGGATTGGCTACGTCGATATCCCTAAGGACCGCAAAGTTCATGCAAAGACGACGCCCTACGGTGGCGGTGCGGCAATGTTCGTTGGGTTTTGTGTGGCAATGGTGGTGGCCTCGGTTCTTCCCGGGTTGAGCCCCGTTTTTCGAGGTTCTTCAGAGGCGCTCGGCGTGCTCCTCGCCGGTGCAGCGGTGTTTATCGTTGGACTGGTTGATGACTTTCGTGACATGTCAGCCCCAGCCAAAATGGCAGGACAAGTTCTGGCCGCCTCAATCCTCTATTTCGCCGGCGCAACGATGTACCAGTTCCACATTCCGCTGACCAAACAGTTCATTGTGCTGAGTCCGAGCATCATTCCGCTCATCACAGCGCTTTGGGTCATTGCGCTGACCAATGCCGTCAACCTCATTGACGGACTCGACGGACTCGCAACGGGCATCGTTGCAATTGGTTCGGCGGCACTTGCGCTCTACGGGCTCAAACTCCAGGGTCTTGGACTCCTTCCGAAGTCCAATATCGGGCCGTTGCTCGCCATCATTGCTTGTGGCATCTGCCTGGGATTTCTTCCATTCAACTTTCACCCAGCCAAGATTTTTATGGGGGACGCTGGAGCGCTCTTTCTTGGTTTGCTGTTGGCGGCAGCGACCATGGTGATTGGTGGCAGAACGCCACCGGCAAGTGGGGTGACCTACTTCTTCTTCGCTCCGCTCTTCTTGCCGTTCTTCATTCTCGGGATCCCGCTTGTCGATATGGTCATGGCATTCATTCGGAGAACTGCAAAAGGGACCGGATTTTCAACTGCGGACAAGGACCACATTCACCACCGTCTGCTTCGACTCGGCCATGGTCACCGTCGGGCAGTCCTCATCTTGTGGGGATGGACGGCCATCTTGTCGAGTTTGGTGCTCATGCCATTGATCGAGCCTCGGCTCAACAGGTTTGTTCCCTTTGCAGCCGTTGTCGCTGGGCTCGGCCTCGTCGGCCTCTTCTGGCCTTCTCGGAAAGCTGATGAACCTGAAGAGCCAGAACGTGATGTCACGAGCGTTGCTTCGAGTGCCCCATGAGGTCTGAAACAATGACCCGGTGCAACTCCTCTCGACTGCGATGCCAATGACGCGCGAGAAGGTGACTGCTGATCGGTCAAACCTTGCCACGGTCGTCACCCTCGGCTCCACCATTGTTGGGTCAATCGTTGGTGGTTTGCTACTGGGGCTTTGGCTTGATTCGATGACGGGGACCTCACCGCTCCTTCTCCTCCTCGGCCTCCTGCTTGGGATCGCGGGTGCTGGAGCGGCGCTTGTCTCGGGTGGTCGATCCTCGTCGAACGAAGGACAATCACGTGACTGAACGCAGCGAGGCCAGCGAAGCGATCTGGTCAATGACGAAGGTTTTGCGAAGCACCGTTGTCTCGGCCGTGCTGATGGGCACTGGAGTAATTCTCGTCGCTCTCGCGATGTTTCCACCGTTTTCCGCCGTCGGCATTGTGCTCGGCATTATTGGCGCATGGTTTAATTTGCGGTTCCTCGATCGATCGATCGCCAAGATTTCTTTGGATGATGGCCAGTCAATGAAGGCACTTCGGCGCAGTGTTCGGGGTCCGGTACTGATTCGTCTCGGAATACTGACCGCGGGGGTCCTCGGACTTGTTATCCTCTACACGCCAGTAGGTATCGGCGCACTTGTCGGCCTCATGGTGTTTCAGTTCTGTTTCATCGTCAACCTTGGCCGCGCACAGTTGGCCTCCGGGGGTTCTGAGTGAGCTTGTTCAATTACATGCACGATGCGGTCATGGCCGCGGGCACGATCTCCGTTGGGGAGCACGCGAAACAGTGGACCGTCTTTGGTCTGACCATCAACGCCGACACCGTTTGGGGCACCTTGATTGTCGCAATCGCTGTCTGCCTCTTGGCATGGCTTGCTACCCGGAATGCGACCTCTGGCGTTCCCCGCAAGGGTCAATTGCTCTACGAATTGATTGTTGAGCAGGTCCAAGGCATCACTGACTCGGCCATTGGTCCGAAGGGTCGGAAGTACGTCCCACTCGGCATTGCCTTGTTTACCTTCATCTTGTTCTCGAACTGGCTTGGTCTCATTCCTTCGGGACACAACCCAGAGTGGCTTCCCTCACCAACGGGCGACATCAACCTTCCTCTTGCCATGGCAGCACTCGTGATTATCTCGGTGCACATCACCTCGATCAAGACACGGGGCATTGGTGGCTACCTCAAGCACTACGCACAGCCATCAATCCTGATGCTTCCGATTAACATTATTGAAGAGATCACCAAGCCCATCACCCTGACCTTCCGTCTTTTCGGCAATGTCTTTGCTGGTGGCCTGATGATTTCCGTGATGGTCGCACTCCTTCCTGTGTGGGCATTCCCTCCATTCGAATTCGGGTGGAAGTTGTTCGACATGTTCATTGGCGCCATTCAGGCGTTTATTTTCGCTCTTCTCGCCATCATCTACTTCGGGATGGCGCTCGACAATGCCGAGCACTAAGTAGTCAAAGAGATCGCAGTACGTAGTAGCTAAGTAATCGACGCAGTAGCCCAGCAACCAAGGAGACAATCAAATGGCAGCAAATGACATGCAGCACGCGGTCCGCACCGCTGGCGCCCTCGTCGGTGCCGGTCTGGCCCTCGGTGGCGGTGCCGCCGGTGCCGCAATCGGTGACGGCCTCGCAGGTTCTCAGGTGATCGCGGCTGTGGCCCGTCAACCTGAGGCAGAGCCAAAGGCCCGTACCCAGTTCTTCCTCACCGTTGGTCTGGTCGAAGCCGCGTACATCATCAACTTGGTGTTCGGCGTCGTCTTTGTGTACGTCTTCTCAAAGCAGTAATTCCAAGCTGCCCCCGCTTTCGGGCGGGGGCAGTTGCTGGCCCCTTTCCACTTACCTCTCTGGAGCCCCACACTCATGACTGCAAGCCTCTTCCTCCTGCCAAACGCGACGTTCTTCGTTGAACTCTTCGTTTTCCTTCTTGTACTTTGGTTCTTGGCCAGGAAGGCCCTCCCGCCGATCAACAAGGCACTGGAGGCCCGCCAGGCACTCATCGCGACATCGCTTGAGGCCGCCTCAAGTGCGATGGAAGAAGCCGCCGCCGCTGATGATGAGCGCAAGAACTTGCTTGATGCAGCGCGGGTCCAAGCACGTGAGATCGTCGCCACCGCTAATCGGACGTCTGATCAGGTCGTCGAGGATATGCACGTGAAGGGCCAAGCGGAGTACGACCGAATCGTCGCGATGTCGGCCAATGAAGTTGCCGTTGCTCGCCAACGTGCTGTTGAAGAGGCAGCGCAGCGGATGGGTGAGATCGTGCTCGAAGTTGTCGAGAAGATCGTGGGCCGAGAAGTTGATGCAACGACACACCGTGACCTGATCGACGCCGCAGTTGCGACGCTTCGGTCAGAAGCGAACTCAGGGACGACTGCATGAACCCGAGCCTCCAGGGCTACGCATCGGCGACACTCGCCAGTCTTGATGCCACGATGGCTTCGACGGTCTCTTTGGACCTTCGCCAGTTCGAGGGCCTCATGGCCGGAGAGCCAACGCTCTTTGCTGCACTGACCGATACGGCACTCGCGCCATCGGTTCGGCGTGCCGTTCTCAATGATTTGTTCAGTTCCAAGGTTGCTGCACCCACGCTCCAGTTGGTTGGACAAGCCATTTCGAGCGTTCCAGCCCAAGAGGTTGGCATTGCCGTTGCTTGGCTTGACCAGCGTGCCCTTCACGCCGCCGAAGGTCGGGAGTGGACGGAAGAGCCATTGTCCGCCTTGTCTGCCCGGCGACGAGTTCAAGGATTCGCTCAGGCGGTGTTCGCCTCGCTCACCAATGATGAACTCAGCCAGATTGGCGATGAGCTCTACCAACTCGCTCGTCTCGTTGCGAAGAATCTGTCGCTTCGGTCGGTCCTCGGTGACCGAGACATTGCCCCGTCCGCTCGCTCAGCATTTGTGGCCAATCTTCTCGATGGCAAGGTTCACCCAGCGACGAGTCGCATTGCTTCGTATGTTCCAATTGGCGGACGCGCACGTGACGTCGTCGGGACCCTTGATGCTGTTGTCGTGAAAGCCGCCGAAACACGGGGCTGGAGGGTTGCAAGGGTGCAAGCCGGTGCCGAACTCGACGTGGCCCAGCGCGAGGCGTTGGCGCAATCACTCGAGGCCTTGGCCAATCATCCTGTTGACCTTCACGTTTCGCTCGACGAGAGCCTGTTGGCTGGCGTCGTTGTTGAAATTGGGGATCTTCGACTTGACGACTCACTTCGAGGTCGTCTGAACGTGCTCCGAGAGCACGTTGCAGCATCGAAGCACAAGTTTGTTTCACAACTCACCACCACCAACGAGGGAGCATCCTGATGGCTGAACTCACCATTAGTGCCGATGAAATCACTGCGTCACTTAAGCGCAACGTCACGGACTTCGAGCCCACTGCCGGAGCGCAGATGGTCGGACGCATCGTCGAAGTCGGCGATGGCATTGCTCGGGTTTCGGGACTTCCGACCTGCGCCGTTAACGAACTCCTGGAGTTCGAGGACGGGACGCTCGGCCTGGCGATGAACCTGGACGAGGACACGGTTGGCGCCGTGGTGCTCGGCCTCGTTGATGCTCTGGAAGAGGACCAGGTCGTCAAGGCGACCGGCCGAATTCTCTCCGTGCCCGTTGGTGACGGCCTCCTCGGTCGCGTCGTCAACACGCTCGGTGAGCCGATCGACGGCAAGGGACCAATCAACACCGACACGTTCCGCCGCATGGAAGTGCAGGCCCCGGGAATCATTGGTCGTCAGCCTGTTCATGAGCCTCTGCAAACTGGCATCAAGGCAATTGACGCGATGACCCCTATTGGCCGTGGCCAGCGTGAGCTCATCATTGGTGACCGCAAGACCGGCAAGACGACGGTTGCGATTGACACGATCCTCAATCAAAAGGGTCTTGGCGTGAAGTGCATTTACGTCGCCATTGGTCAGAAGAACTCCTCTGTCGCCCAGACCGTCAAGGTCTTGGAAGACGCAGGTGCGCTCCAGTACACGACGGTCGTTGTGGCTTCGGCTGGTGACCCTGCACCGTTCAAATTCCTCGCTCCCTACTCAGGTTGCGCCATGGGTCAGCACTGGATGGAGAACGGCGAGCACGCGCTGGTCATCTATGACGACCTGTCGAAGCAGGCCGAGGCCTACCGTCAGGTATCGCTCCTTCTTCGCCGCCCACCAGGCCGCGAGGCGTACCCTGGCGACGTCTTCTACCTCCACTCCCGCTTGCTTGAGCGTGCGGCGAAGTTGTCCGAAGAACTGGGCGGGGGATCGCTGACGGCGCTTCCAATCATTGAGACCAAGGCCGGTGACATTTCCGCCTACATCCCGACCAACGTGATTTCGATCACCGACGGTCAGGT
>CAIXCS010000056.1 GCA_903918025.1 uncultured Actinomycetes bacterium | reverse complement strand
GCTCCATAGATCAGGCGTAGTCGACCCGAGATCGAAGCGGTGATTCTTAGATGAGGCAACGATGCCGTCTACGCGGAGGTTTTAGGTGAGTCAACTCGCGTGCAACGAGATTAACGTGGCAACCGGTAGCCTTGCAGGCATGTCCACAACGATCTCTCCGCTTACCTTCGCAGCAGCAACCGGCGCTGAAGGAGCAGGCCTCAATGAGCGCCTCTTGAAAGAGCGCATTGTCTTTCTTGGTACACAAGTGGATCAAGGTTCGGCGAACGCGATCTGTGCGCAGTTGCTCTTGCTGGAAGCGGAAGACGCCAACAAAGACATTTCGCTCTACATCAACTCGCCTGGTGGTTCGGTCATTGATGGCCTCGCTATTTACGACACGATGCAGTACATCAATTGTGATGTCAGAACCATTGCGATTGGCATGGCGGCGTCGATGGGGCAGTTCTTGCTCTGCGCCGGTGCAAAGGGTAAGCGTTATGCGCTCCCACACGCGCAGATCCTCATGCACCAACCATCTGGTGGTGCTCAGGGTCAGGCGACGGACATCTCCATTCACCTTCGCCACACCATTGAGTTGAAGAAGGGCCTCGCCGAGAGGATTTCCTTCCACACTGGCCAGCCGGTGGAGAAGATCGAAGCAGATTCGGATCGTGACCGCTGGTTCACCGCGCAAGAGGCCCTCGAGTATGGCTTCATCGACCATGTGATCGAGCGCTCTACCGCTCAACAGGGCTGACCGTGGCGGAGACGCCGCCGATCGAGGCCGGCAGATCTCAAAAGGCAAGCCGATCGTTGACTGGTGATACCAGTGGTGTTCGTGTCGTTGCCTCGAGCGTCACGCTTCGTCAACGCTTTCAAGACCTCATGCGATACCGAGAACTTCTCGGTGCACTCGTTCGGTCCGAGATCAAGGTCAAGTACAAGAACTCCGCCCTCGGCATTGCGTGGACGATGGTCGCGCCCGCAGTTCAGTTGGCAATCTTCGGCGTGGTCTTCGGGATCTTTCTCAGCAATGGGATTCCTGATTACCTGATCTACATTGCCTCAGGGCTTCTCGTGTGGACATTTTTCTCCACCTCGCTCATTGGTGGAACCGGCGTCATTGTTGGCCGAGCAGGAATCGTGAAGAAGGTCTCATTTCCTCGAGAGATTCTTTCGATTGCGACCGTGGGATCTCAGGCGTTCTACCTCATGCTGCAGTGGTCGGTTTTGGCACTGTTCATGCTGCTCATGCGTCATGCGCCTGACTGGACCGCACTCCCGCTCGTCGTCGTTGGCTTCGCCACCACACTGCTCTACGCAGTCGCACTTGCGGTGCTGTTGTCCGCAGTCAACGTCTACTTCAGGGACACCCAGCACCTGATTGAAATTTTTGTGCAAATTTGGTTCTGGATGACGCCGATTGTGTATACCTACCAGCACAATATTCACGATCGAGCTGTCGGCAAGTGGTTCTCATTCGTCAATTGGCTCTACCTGTGTAATCCAATGACGCCAGTGATTCTTTCTTTCGAGAGGGCAATTTATGGTCGGGTGACGGTGACCAACACGCTCACCCATCAGCCATTCGATGTCCTCCCGCGTTGGCCACTCCTGACGTTCTACGAACTTCTTGTTGCAACGTTCCTGGTTGGCCTCCTTCTCCTCGCCTTCGCCGTTCGAGTCTTCAGCCGACTCGAAGGAAACTTCGCGGAGGAGTTGTAACGATGGACAATGCGGTGGTCGTCGACAATGTTGCGAAGCGCTTTCGGCTCTACAAGGACAAGCATCGTTCGGTGAAGGAACGAGTTCTTCATCCAGGGAAGGTCGACTACCACGAGCTCTGGGCACTCAATGGTGTTGATTTCGAAGTTCCGAAGGGAACGACGGTGGGCATCCTTGGCCACAATGGCTCGGGCAAGTCAACGTTGCTCAAAACCATCTGCGGTGTGCTGCAACCAACCTCCGGTGAAGTTCGAGTCCGAGGCAAGTTGGCTGGGCTCTTGGAACTTGGTGCAGGCTTTGAGCCAGAGCTCTCGGGTCGAGACAACGTCTACCTCAATGGCACGATGTTGGGGCTTCGTCGAAGTGAGATTGATGCAGTCTTCGATGAGATCGTTGCATTCTCTGAGTTAGAGCAGTTCATTGACACACAGGTGAAGTTCTACTCATCAGGGATGTACATCCGCCTTGGCTTCGCCGTTGCCGTCAATGTAGATCCAGAGATCCTCGTGATTGATGAGGTCTTGGCAGTTGGTGATGAGCGATTTCAACGGAAGTGTAT
>CAIXCS010000055.1 GCA_903918025.1 uncultured Actinomycetes bacterium | reverse complement strand
GCCTTGGTGCACCACCAAGAGAATCCCGACCATCCAGATTTCGGGTATTTCTCGGTCGTTGCCAAGCTCCTAGAAGACCGCGGCATCGAGGTCATTGCTCTACCTGGCCCAACAACGATCACGGTTGATCATCAACTCTGCGACTGGAGTTACGTCAACTGTGCGCTCGTCAATGATGGGCTCATTGTTGGAACCTACGACGACCCAGCGGATGATCGAGCCATGGACATTCTGTCCGATGCATTCCCTGACAGAACGCTCGTTCCCGTTGACGCAAGGACCTTGTTCTCGCTCGGCGGAGGGGTCCACTGCATTACGCAACAGGTGCCACAACCATGAACCACGAAGGAGCCCTATGCGCACGGTAACCCTCGCTGCAACGCAAAAGTCTTGCACGGGCAACAAGGAAGTGGACCTCGATGACGCAGAGGAACTCGTTCGCCGTGCGGCTGCGGCCGGAGGTCAGGTGATCCTTCTCCAAGAACTCTTCGCCGGGAAGTACTTCTGCCAGGACGAGGACCCTTCTCACTTCGCTTTGGCTGAAGATCGACTCGACTCTCCATTGATCACCCGCTTCTCCGCTCTCGCACGAGAACTCGGTGTGGTGCTTCCACTCTCATTCTTCGAGCGAGCTGGAAAGTCGTACTTCAACTCCGTCGTCGTTGCGGACGCCGATGGAACCTGCTCACCTACCTACCGAAAGTCGCACATCCCAGATGGCCCTGGCTACGAGGAGAAGTACTACTTCACCCCTGGCGACACCGGATTCCAAGTGATTGACACCGCCTTCGGCAAACTTGGTGTTGGCATTTGTTGGGATCAATGGTTCCCTGAAGCCGCCCGCGCAATGGCACTTCTCGGCGCAGAGATCCTCTGCTATCCAACTGCCATTGGCTCAGAACCTCAAGACCCGACGCTTGACTCTTCGGCCCATTGGCGAAGGGTGATGCAAGGACATGCGGCGGCGAACATGGTCCCGGTTCTTGCGTCCAATCGAGTCGGAACTGAGCAAGGAGCGTCGTCGTCCATCACCTTCTACGGCACGTCGTTCATCGCCGGACCAACTGGTGAGCTTCTCGCCGAAGCTGATCGGACGTCAACGGGCGTCCTCACCGCATCGGTAGATCTCGACGCGATTGATCAGGCACGTTCCGCCTTCGGTCTCTTTCGCGATCGCCGTCCCGACCTCTATGGGAGTTTGTTGACCTTTGACGGGAGGGGAATCAGCGAACTTCCCGAATCTCGCTGAGGAGTTCACCCACGTGCTCCCAGATGGAGAGATGCCCGGCACCTTCATAGACATGAGCGCTCGCTTGAGGCAGGTGGCTTGCAAGCCACGCACCATGCGCAGGCGGGACCCTCGTATCGGCAGTCCCGCTTGCGACCGTGACTGGAACGCGAACCTGGTCCAGCGGAAATCCCCAATTGCGCACGAGGGCGCTGTCATCATCCCGCCAACCGGCGGAGGTCCTCACCACCGCATGCTGGAAACTTCTCACCAAAAAATCGCCGAGGGGACCACGCAGCGTCAGTTGATCTCGCTCACAGAGATCCCCACCAAGTGCTTCGACCAGTCCTTCACGAGTCACCGTCTGCAGCTCTGTCGCTGCATCACTGAGCGCTGCTTCAAACTCCTCTTCGCCATCAAAGGCCAAGGTGAACTCTTCAATGACGGCTTCGTTCATTCCTGCGAGGAAGTCCAAGTCCGGAACAGTTGCTGGGCCGAATCCAGAAAGCAGCAAGGCCTCAGTGCAGCCGGGCACCATTGCGGCGATGGCAAGTGCATGAGGACCACCACCCGACCATCCCGCCACGGCAAACTGCTCAAGATTGAGATGAGCACAGACCGCCTTCGCATCTTCAGCTGTCGAGCGAACGGAACGATTCCGTTGCGTGGTCGAGCGGCCGTAGCCAGGACGCGACCAGCTCACCAGTCGAAGCCCTGCTCTGCTCAACGCCTCTTCGAGGAGCGGGAAGGCAACAGCGGCTGATGGAGTGTCGTGGCAATAGAGCAGGGCCGGAAGTCGATCATCGCCATCAACGCGGACTTCGAGTCTTCGGCTGCCCTCGAGATCCAAGAGCTCAACATTGCCCTTGGTCATCGTTCGCTCCTCGCTCCGTCTACGTCAGCTCCTGCCAACCTGCACCACACTTTCCCATGTTCGGACTCGTTCGAATCTGACGACCTCACCTGATCGCTCCGCGCTCGATCAAAGCTTGAGTCGGTACTTGCCGCGTCAGTTGCCGGACAGAGTCCTTCCGTTAGCCGAAAACGTGCGAGAGCTTCAAGCAGATTCAGCCATGGCAACAAGGCCGTCAACCGTTGCCTGCATGTTCTTGGTGAGTTCTGCCACGCGGCCGGCCAAAATTGCTTCCGCTTGGTCTGGATTTTGTTCCATGGCAATCGTGAGTCCTGAAGGGGCCCCAAAGAGCTTGAGACTCTGTCGGAGTTCTCGATGGTCACCATGATCAACAACTTCAAAGGTCCATGTGGACACTGGTCGCTCCAGATCCCCTACTGACCAGGAGAAGACGGAGGGCGGTGCAAACTCCGTCACCGTCGACGTGGTGGTCCAACCAGTTTCGCCCCGCCGTTGATCACCTTCAAAGGTGGTCCCGACGCCGATCGGGCCCGCAATCCGGACAGCTTGCAGCTCTTGAGAAAAGGCAGGCACGGCGCCCGGATTACTCACGACAGCCCAGAGCTCCTCTGGTGAGGCGCTCGAGGTCGTTGAAACCATTGCGGTGGCGGGATGAAGATCGAGGTCCATGCGAGAAGGCTAGGCGATCAACGAGAAATCTGTTGTGCCCCGGCCGCATCATTGGTGCTCCAAATCGGGTGCCCGGTGAGCCCCTGAAGGCCCTGGACGCTCGACAGCACATCCGCCGTTGCATTGCCCGGGTAGGCGAAGCCACCTGAAGACACCTGGAAGTGCGCCATCGCGGAACTTCCCTTCGAGAAGTTCCCCGCCGAAGTCGGAGGAACCATTGCAAGCGACTGCAGTGCGGTGAGGACAAGACCGGTCGAGCTCGGGTCACTCGCATTGCCTGGGTAGAAGCCCCAACCGCCATCGACCTGCTGTTGGCTCTTCAAGTAGGACAAGGTCGACGCGCTAATGACTGATCCGGCTGCCTTGAGGCCAAGCACAGCAAGCGCGGTCGAGTTGAGATCGGGACCGGCGTAGTCAGCCGGGCTCCCACTGCAAGGATTCGCGGTCGCATCGCTCGAGTAGCCACCATTTGCACATCCTTGCTTCTTCAGCCACGTCACTGCACTCGTTGGTATAGCAACTCCCGCAGCCTTGAGGGCGGCCATTGAGAAGCCCTGCCGAAACGAGCCGTCATACTTCGAATCTTCGGATCCGAACCTTCCAGGAGCCGACGACGAAGGTCCTTCAAGCGTCGACTGCAAGGCAGTCACAAGATTCACCTTGTTGAAGTTTCGAGGATTCACGCCATAGGCATGCGCGGCAAGGATCCAGAGTGCAAGACCGCCGGGGTCCTGTGTTCCGAGTGTCGCACGAAGGGTCGCTGCCTGCTGCCAGAGCACGCGCATGGCGCCTCTCCCATTGAGCTTGCCGTTCGGAAGCGCGGAAACCGCAAGAGCAAAGCCGGCGGTCTCGCTGACGGACACTGTTGTGCCACTCAGCAAGGCGCCACCGCTGGTCTGATGCACCAGCCAGGTTGCAACGCGGGGCACAACCGTTGAGGCTGCAGATACCGGCGTTGCGAACAACACGGTCGTGAGCGCGACCGAACTCAGCGTGAGTGCAGTCTTTCGGAGGGTGGTGGATATGAACATGGGAGCTCCCTTAATGGGTAGGTCGCTCGAACCAGTGTCCTCGGTGGCCCGAACCACCGACCCTGTGTCTCGACGGGCGTGGCTCACATCAGTGAGGTAACCCGACTCGGAGCCAAGGCTCCCCACGGTTGCGGACCAGCGCCGGAATTTGACCGGCTTCCCCTCATTGACATGCTGAAACAATTGCGTCAACGTTCTATCACGATGCTCCCATCTACGATCCAAGTGTGGATTCAGGATCGCTTCCTCGCGTCATTGCAACGCAACGCTTCGACCTCATCTGGCTTGACGCCCGCACCCTGAGGAAGTTCGCCTCGTCACCAAATGAAGCCGCACGCACCTTGAGGGCCACCAACCCAGATGCACTGCTCACGGGCGACGAGCGGGCAATTGCCGAACTCTTCGCGGAGCGACTTGAACGTCATCCTCGAAACGAAACGTGGACCATCAGGGGCGTCATTGAAAGGGAATCATCGACCATTGTTGGTCATGCTGGTTTCCACTTTCGCCCCGACGAACAGGGCGTGATTGAGATTGGCTATTCGACGGGCGCCTCTCGTCGCCGTGAGGGCATCGCCCGAGAGGTCGTACTGGGTCTCTTGGAAGCAGCCAGGGCGAGCCAATTGGTCACGGTGGTGCGTGGCGTCACCGCGCCCGAGAACCGCGCCTCTCAACGTCTTCTTGAGACCGTGGGCTTTACCGTGTCAAAGAATCAGGAGACCCATCTCGTAGAGCAGGAGAAGTTGTACCTCTTCAACATCGAACCTTCGAACTGAGCAGAGACTGAAAGAGGGGGACGCGCGCCCTGACGCACGCCAACTTCTTTCGTAAGTTGCTTACAGGCCCCTCAACTCCTCCGCTCTCTTCCGGAGGAGGCGAGGGGCCCTACGATTTCGCCTGCGAAGTAGCCTCCTCCTGACGGCACAGTGAGAGGAGCTCAGTGACTACTTCCTTTAGGTCCGAAGTGTTTACCTACGCCAACAGCGTGGTCGAATGGATGGCAGCCACGGATCCGATCTTTGCGACCAATGCCGGCGTCCCTGGCTACGACGCGTTGCTTCCGAATTATTCGAGCGATGCACAACGCCGAATAGGCGAAGAACGACTCAACTACCTCATCGCAATTGATGGTCTAGAGCCATCAGATGAGATTGACCGGATCGCTCGACAAGTGCTGTTGGAGCGCCTCGGTGCAACGATGGCCCTCCAGAGTTTTGATGAGCTCGCTCGGTCAATCTCCGTCATCAACTCGCCACTCGGCGAGGTTCGCCAAGTCTTCGAAATGCTCCCGATGACGAACGCTCACGACGCGGAGATCCTTGCTGCTCGCCTTCTCTCAGTCCGCGAGTGCTTCAAGAGTTGGAGAAACTCGCTTCGCGATGTTGCAGTGGCGGGACAATTGCCAGCCGCTCGCCACGTGCAGGGGATCGCTGACCAAGCGGCGACCTATGGACAAGGTGCATTCGCGGACCTCGCAAAGAGGGCTGCAGCATCGTGCTTCGTCGATTTGGGAGCTTCGGGTTTGCTCTCCGCCGGTGAAGATGCTGACGCTGCATGCCGCGAGTTGTCTGAGTGGTTCACCGCGGAGCTCCTACCCCGCGCAGGCACCAAGGAGGCGTGTGGTTCCCATCGCTACCAATTGTGGGCCAGCTACTGGACGGGGGCGACACTCGACCTCGATGAGCTCTACCAATGGGGTTACGCGGATCTCCGTCGAATTCGCTCAAGGATGCTCGAGATTGCCGCAGAACTCACGCCAACGGCAACCAGTCTCGTTGAGACCGCTGCTTTCCTTGATGCCGATCCGACACGACAGATTGTGAGCGTCAACGCACTGCTCGCCAAGCTCAAGGCCTTCACCGCCCAGGCGGTGCTCGCACTTGACGGTGTCCACTTCGACATTGACCCGCGAGTCCGCTTCTGTGATGCTCGAATCGCTCCGGAAGGTTCTGCAGCCGCTCCGTATTACATCGGCCCAAGCGAGGACCTCTCTCGACCAGGAACCACGTGGTTTCCAACCCTTGGAGCAACAACCTTCTCGTGGTGGCGCCACGCCTCAACGTGGTACCACGAGGGGGTACCGGGCCACCACCTCCAAGATGCGACTGCAATCCTCCTCGGTGACAGGCTCAGTCACTTTCATCGGCTCGCTGGATGGACGAGCGGCTATGGCGAAGGCTGGGCGCTCTATGCGGAACGTCTCATGGATGAACTCGGATTCTTCACTGACCTTGGGGATGAACTCGGCTATCTCGCCAATCAGGCGTTACGTGCAGCAAGGGTGGTGGTCGACATTGGTCTGCACCTGGAGCTCGCCGCCCCGGACGACCTCGGAGTTCTCGGAGACCTAGGCGACTGCGGCGGAACGACCTGGACTCCTGAGATGGCTATCGCTCTGCTTGAGGAGTGGACGATCCAAGATCACGAGACCTCGGTTTCAGAAGTTGACCGCTATCTCGGAATGCCTGCTCAGGCAATCTCGTACAAAGTCGGCGAACGTGTGTGGCTTGCGGCTCGAGCCGAGGCCCAGGAGCGACTCGGCGATGCCTTCTCACTCAAGTCCTTCCACGCGTATGCCTTGCGTCTTGGGCCACTCGGACTCGATACCTTCGCAGAAGAGTTACGAAACTGGGATGGACATCCTTGACCACGTCGCCGGCTGCAGCCTCGCGACCAGTCATCGAAGCATTTGCCGACCTCTGGTGTCCGTTTGCTTACGTTGGACTCTTGGCAGCACGACGCGTGCAAGAGGAACTCGATCTTGAAATCGAGTTGATCATCCGAAGCTGGCCACTCGAACTCGTCAATGGAGAGCCTCTGTTGGAGGCCAAGACCTACGCGAATGCATTGGCACTTCGCGAGTCAATCGCTCCAGAAATCTTCGCTGCCATCGACGAGTGGTCATTTCCAAGAACAACACTTCCCGGGCTCGAACTCGCCGCGCAGGTCACGAAGCAGAGTGGAAGCCTCGGAGCCGAACTCTCCATGGCGCTCCGTGTTGCTCTGTTCGAAGAAGGCCGGGATATTGGAGAACCATCTGTTCTCCGTTCGATCGCTCAAGACTTCGAGGTCACGGACCGCGAGGGTGGCGACGCGGGCGTGCTTGCTGACCTCGCCGATGGGAGGGTCCGGGGCGTCAAGGGCTCGCCTCACTTTTTCTGCGGCGAACGCGACATGTTCTGTCCGACACTCGATCTCACCCGCGACCAGTCGGGCCAACTTGAAGTCCAACTCATGATGGAGCGTCTCCAAGACTTCATGAAATCGTGCACGACGACGTAGTGCATTGGAAAACAACAAGGAGCGTGCTCTCCTTCTCAAGGTGACAACCAAACTCAAGGAGTTGCTGCGGAACTCCCGTGTTGTTGGTCGAATTTCTCTGCGCAGCCGGGGTTACAGAAGCCGTAGCGAACACCATCGAGCATTCTCGTCGCAGCCGCGGTCTCAAGTTGAACAGTCATTCCGCAGATGGGGTCAATGCCTTCTGTCATTGCAGGCTTTCGGCCGAGTGTGATTCGTTCGGGTGGAGGTGGCTCCATTGGCTCATGAGTTGCATCCTTGGAAAGAAATCGCTCGGGATCACTCAAGAATCGCTCTTTGCAGCGATCGGCACAGAACACAATTGTTCGCCCCTTGTAGGTGGTTGACGCGGGCGCTTCGGCAAGACGAACCTGCATGCCACAAACAGGATCAATCCCATAACCAGTGCCTCCCCCGAACCGGGCACGGTTCCGAGCGAGATACCACACGCCTCCAGCAACGATGAGTGCGAGGAAGTTGAGCCACGTCGTGTAATTCCATGACGGACGAGATGCCTCGAGCGTGATGATCTTCGATGAGGGAACGGCATGGAGTGCCGAGAAGATCCCTTCCGTCATCAAACCAGCAAGAACCATCGACGCGTAGAACGCGAGGAAGATTCGTAGCGTCATTGCCCTGCCGTAGAACTTCACGTAAATGAGAAGGAGCGGCATGGAAATGAGGTCGGCAAAGATAAACGCAACAACCCCACCAAATCCGAGTCCACCGGACCACAAGGCCGCCGCCAGCGGAACATTCCCAATCGAGCAGACCCAACTGAGCACCGCAATCAGCGGGCCGACAAGCACATTTTCAAGAGTGGTCCAAATCCCATGGCCGTGAAAAAACAGCACATGCCATGCGCTCGTTGGCATGAGCACTGCGAGGCCACCTGCGACTAGGTAGCCAATTACCAGTTCTTTTCTCAGCATCGTGACATCAGCGACGGCATAGTTCGAGGCATCAGCCCATGCCCCGGCCGAACGAAGTTTCACCGACCACCTGGTCGCTTCAAGTTCTTCGGTTCGTGCCGAATCGGGTGCGGCCTCTGATGACGCTGCTTCGACCCGCTTGCGAGCAGCGGCAACGGCAGTTTTCGTGAAGAGAAGACCTCCTCCGGCAACGAGAAGAAAGATCATGATCGGTCCGCCAACAAACTCGGCCGCCATGAATTGCCATCCAAGGAGAACCAGCAACACGACACCAAGCTCAAGCACCAAATTGGTGGAAGCAATCATGAAGACCATGGCGGCCAGGAAATCAGCCCCCTTTGAAAAAAGTGACTTGCTCATTGCAGACGCGGCGTAAGAACAACTCGACGACGCCATGCCATAGAGCGATGCACGAAGCGTCGCTTTCGGCCCATGATCACCGAGCTTCTGCTGCAGGGTCGAACGTGGCACGAATGCCTGCACAACCCCAGACAAGGTGAAGCCAAGCACCAGCGCCCAGAGCGTCTCCCAGAACATCGAGAATGATTCAGCGAGCACGTCGCCGAACTTCGAAATAACAGCGGTTGCGACGACCATTAACTGAAATCGTCCGGCAGCAGGCTCATCAGGCCCCCCGGATCAACCTGACCAAGAATTGCCATGCAACCAGCCGCAAACTCCGACTGATTCGCAGGTCCAATTGCATCAATCACGAGCCGTCGCACTGCGGCCACATGGCGCGGAGCGACCATCTCCACGAGCGCCATCCCCTCGTCGGTCAGTGAGGTGTTCGTGCACCGCCGATCATGTTCATCGGCAGATCTAGTGACCAGTCCTCGTTGCTCAAGTCGACGGACGACGTGTGAGAGACGAGACAACGAAGCATGCGTGATGGAAGCAAGCTCACTCATTTGCAGGGTACGACTTGGCTGCTCGCTCAACATGGCGAGCAGCAAGTACTCGAAGTAGCTGAGTTGCGCATCTTGTTGCAACTGCGCATCAAGAGCTGCAGGAAGACGCAAGAGCACACCAGTAATCCCGAGCCACATCGCCCGTTCTTCGACGTTCAGCCACGCTGGTCCCTCGCATGTCACCGAAGTTGGCGCTCCTTCAACCATGAACCGAACGTACCAGCCTGTGCCTTACCAACCTTCTATCGCTACCGAGAGGGGTAGGAAACTGAGTCCTTCAAATCTCGGCTGCTCTCTCCCTGAGGTTCAAACACCTCAACGACCAGCATTGCGCAGAAGGTCAAGAAGAACACGGGCTCAACGAATGCACCAAATGCGTCAGCGAGGTAGGCAATGGCCAATGCCGGGTAGGCCACATAGAGAACCTTGATGATCGCCCGAGCCGCTCGTCCTTCTGGAGTGAATTCCCCCTTGGTCCGATGACGGGCGAGTTCAACGGCGATCGTCATCGCGGCAAACTCAACAATTCCTGATGCAATGTGAAGGTAGTGATGCATGGGAAGTTGAAAATGCCACTCGAGTCGCCTACAGGTTGGGTAGGTTCCTTCGGCACAGGCATAGGGCGAAAGTGACCCAGCCATTCCGGCAACGGCAAAGATCACAATCCATGGAAATTCTGCTCTTCGCTCTCCCACCCTCCCAAGAGGACCACGGAGCGCAAGAGCGATCAAGGTGAGTAACGACGCAAGGAAGTCCAACGATCGGTAGAGCGAAGCATCCGGCTCACCCGTCGCTTCAAGGTCGCTGAAAAATCCCTGGTGTGGCCCAGTGATGCCGTGACGGAAGGGAA
Organism: uncultured Actinomycetes bacterium; assembly: GCA_903918025.1. Taxonomy (GTDB): domain Bacteria; phylum Actinomycetota; class Acidimicrobiia; order Acidimicrobiales; family RAAP-2; genus CAIQEU01. The sequence goes on along the minus strand of CAIXCS010000055.1, from coordinate 8,149 downwards.
CGAGCACCCACCAATTGGTCGCGACGATGCCCACCACGATGAGAATTTGACTCGCGACGAAGCGATAGGAAGACGGCCGGGACTTCACTCCCGGCGAAGCGGTATTCCCCATTGGCATCACGACATCGGAAGGCTATCGGCTCAGATGACTGACGCCCTGATTGGCGAAAGGGGGGTCAGTCGCTGAACTACCTGCGGAAGTACGAGAGCAGGCGAAGGATCTCGAGGTAGAGCCACACGAGGGTGACAAGAATCCCGAACGCGCTGTACCACTCGTAGTTCTTCTCCGCACCAGCTGCAATCGCTCGATCAATGAAGTCGAAATCGAGGAGCAGGTTCGACGCGGCGACTCCAGCGGTGATGAGCGAGATTCCAATGCCAAGCGGACCACCAGTACTGAGGATGTTGGTGCCACCAATGAGCGAAATTAGCCAGGCAACGAGATAGAACCCAAGAACGCCGATGGTCGCAGCCATGATCGTGGACCTGAGCCGAGCGGTGACTTTGATGGTCCCTGTCGCATAGAGCACGTAGACCGCTAAGGCGACACCGAGGGTCGCGCCAACCGCCATAACCACAATTCCGTGAAACTGCGCGTTGTACGCGTTGGAGATCGCTCCGACCACGAAACCTTCAGCCAACGCGTAGATCGGGCCGAGAATCTTTGCCAGCTTCGGGAGCAGTGCAGCAGCGATTCCTGCTACCAAAGCAAGAATCACTGCAATGACGAGGTCAACCGTTGCGGCGTGGGAGAGCCCGGTCGTGCCACTCACCATTCCGCTGAACTTCCACCAGCCGGCCGTGGCGCCACCGAGAAGGAGGACGAGGAGAACGCCAGTCGCCGAGAGCACTCCGGCTTTGGTCATGCGCTCCGTGGTGGACCCAACGTCGACCACGTTGGTGGGGGTCCCAATTTGGAATCGCTGTTCAGTGAGGACTGGATTGGCCATCAACGTCTCCTGTGATCGTCGCCAAGTGTTTCGCTCCACTTTACGGTCAACCCCGCACACAACCTGAGACTTCAGGTCGTTCGCCAGAAGTCTTCCCTCTGCTAGTGTATTAGTTGAAGCATCAACTAATGAGAGGTCCTCCGATGGAGAGCATCATGAATCCGAGCATTGCGGGCCAAGCATTCGACCGATTCATGAGCGACGTTGTTCCCGCGACCCCTGAGCACCGACTCTGGACTCCGACCGATGGTGCAATGCCCGCGATCTTTCTCAGTCATGGGGCACCTCCAGTATTTGATGATCCCCTTTGGATTGAGCAGTTTTGGAATTGGTCGCAAGCACTCCCCAAGCCAACCGCGATTCTTGTGGTGAGCGCTCACTGGGAACAGGCACCACTCCGGCTCTCAGCAACCGGTGCGGGAACTTCGCTCATCTACGACTTCGGAGGCTTCCACCCTCGCTACTTCGAGATGACCTACAGCACTCCCGATGCGAGCGCCCTGGGAGCCCAAGTTGCCGAGCTCCTCTCAAACGGTGAGCCTCTGGCTATTGATCCATCTCGCGGTCTTGACCACGGAGCCTGGGTTCCGCTCAAGATCATGTATCCGCATGCCGACGTACCGGTGTTGCAGTTGAGCATTCCTACCCATGACCCACGTCAGCTCTTTGCCATTGGTCAACAATTGAAGGTCCTCCGCGAGCAGGGCGTCCTCCTCATGAGTTCCGGCTTCATGACCCACGGCCTGCCATTTCTCACCCAGGCGCAATTTCAGTTCAACGAGATCCCTGCGTGGTCATCAGCATTTGATCAGTGGGCCGCAGAGGCATTGGCATCGGGCAATGTTGATGAACTGGCCCGCTTTGGTTCAGTTCCAACCGTTCGCTTTGCTCATCCAACCGTTGAGCACTTCACGCCACTCTTCGTCACCCTCGGGGCCGCCTCAGACCTTGACGCTGGCGTCGAGACGACGATCGAGGGCTACCAATTCGGCCTGTCAAAGCGGTCCTTCCAAGTCGCGTAACCAACTGCGGCAGGCAGGCCCTACGTCCCGAGCAGTCGGGCAGCTGCGGCCATTCGTTCGGGAACCACCTTCCAGTAGGTCCACTTCCCGCGCTTTTCACCCGTGATGAGCCCGGCGGAGGCGAGAATCCGCGTGTGATGCGAGATCGTCGGCTGACTCTTTCCAAGCGGTCCTTCGAGATTGCAACTGCACGCCTCGCCTGAAGCGGCAACGAGCGAGAGGAGGCGCAGCCGAACTGGGTCAGCAAGTGCCCCAAAGAGGAGAGCGAGATCACGCGCATCGTCGTCGCCAAGCGGCGCAGAGGCCAGGGGGGCACAGCACGCCACGGCATCACTCACGAGAAGCTGCGATTGCTGGACCATGAATTCCTCCCATTGACGTTTATCAATGTATAGTGCAGACTGCTACGCACCGCAACCAGGAGGAACCCATGTCACGTGTACAACTTGCCCTCAACGTCTCCAACCTTGATGAAGCCATCGAGTTTTACTCGAAGTTGTTCCAAACTCAACCAGCAAAGGTCCGTCCTGGCTATGCCAACTTCGCGATTATTGAACCGCCACTCAAGCTCGCCTTGATGGAAGGCGGCGGTGAGCCAGGATCAATCAATCACCTTGGGGTCGAAGTAGCTTCGACCGAAGAAGTCGCCGCCGCTACGACGATGCTCGCACAGCAAGGCCTGGCGATCTTGGTTGAAGACGCGACGACCTGTTGCTTTGCCGTCCAAGACAAGGTGTGGGTAGACGGTCCAGATGGGGCCAAGTGGGAGGTCTACACCGTGCTCTCCGACGTTGCGTCACCTGAGGGACTCGTTGATGGTTGCTGTGTTCCCGAGCAAGTAGGCATCTCAATCGGCGCCACCTCAGAGCTCGCGGCTCCATGCTGCTGAAGTCGCGCGAACATCCATCGCTTGGAACCAATCCGACTTTTGCGCAACTCTTGGCGGAATTTCTTGGGAGTGCGTTGCTCGCCGCCATCGTCATTGGTTCCGGGATCATGGCGCAAACCTTGTCGCCAGGAGATGTTGGCCTGCAACTCCTTGAGAACGCCGCAGCAACCGCGGCTGGTCTCTTTGCGATCATCCTGATCTTCGGGCCGATCTCTGGAGCTCACTTCAATCCGATCGTGACGATGGCAGACGTGCTTCGAGGTGGACGGAGTTGGAAGGTGGCCACCGCCTACATTCCGACCCAAGTCGTCGGCTGTGCAACGGGAGCGATGCTGGCGAACCTCATGTTCTCGAGAGGGGCCATCAGCATCTCGACCCACCATCGATCGACCGCAGCACATCTTCTGGCTGAAGTCGTTGCCACCGCTGGACTGATCCTCGTGATCTTCTCGCTCCAGGCAAGCGATCGGGGAGGTCTGGCTCCTCAGGCGGTTGCCAGTTACATCGGGGCGGCGTACTTCTTCACCAGTTCCACCAGTTTCGCCAATCCAGCGATCGCGGTTGGGCGAATGTTCTCCGATACCTTCGCTGGCATTGCACCAAGTTCGGTTCCCGCCTTTACCGGGGCAGAACTGCTTGGGGGCCTCGCCGGAATACTCCTTCTCGCCATCCTCTATCCAACGAACGAACCACTCCAGGGAGAGCCTTCATGACGCCGCCAATGCCGACCATTTTGTTTCTTTGCGTGCATAATGCCGGGCGCTCACAAATGGCCGCAGCTTTTGCCCGGACACTTGGGGCAGAACAGGTCATTGTCCACTCGGCCGGTTCAGCTCCAGGGGAACACCTCAACCCTGCAGTCGTTCAAGCAATGCTCGAGGTTGCTATCGACATTTCCAATGAAGCTCCAAAGCGGCTCACCGAAGAGATGGGTCTCGATGCCGACGTCATCATCACCATGGGATGCGGCGATGCGTGCCCGGTGTATCCGGGCAAGAAGTATCTCGACTGGGAACTCCAGGATCCAGCTGGGCAACCCGTTGAGGTCGTTCGAGCGATTCGCGACGACATTCGCAACCGAGTAGCCGACCTCATTGCAGAACTCGTCAAGAGTCCGTAGAACTGTTCATCTTCCAGGCGTAACGCCGGTCAGGCGATCGCTCCTCATTGCCTTCACCACTCGTTTGTTCAACCAGGGTGAACCCTCGCTGCTCGTAGAACGAATGTGCTCGAACATTTGATTCAAAGGTCCACAACTCGAGGCCTTCAGGATGAGCAGTCTTCACTTGGTCGAGCAGGACTGATCCGATTCCAAACCCAGTGAAGGCTCGACGAATCCAGAACTGCTCAATCCAACTCGTCTTGTGAGCAATGAAACCAACAAGCTCACCCGAACTCACGACAAGCTCAATCATCGTTGTGGGGAGAAGGACCTCGCTCATCCATTCAAGAACTTCTTCAGGTGGGTGAATTCCTGGAGGAACTGCCGGCTCTGCCTCAGTTCGAGCGGCCAGATACAACTCAGTCAATGCTGGAGCATCACGACGATCGGCAGATCGAATTGAAGCATCAAGCGGTCGTGGTTGAGTCGCTCGTTCCACTATCTCGCGCTGACCTCTCGGACATTGCCTGTAGTCGCATCACTCACCCAGACGTAGAGTCCGTCATCACTCGTTGCAGCAATGGAGGGCACGGTGATCAGGTGCTTTGTAACTGCACGTGCCCCTGGAGCAAAGAGCAGCACGTCTCGAGCCGTGACGACGAGAAGCGACGACCCAACGGCGATCAATCCATGAGGTGACGCTCCAATGGTGAGCGTCCCGATGGATTTCCCCGTCTGGGTGTTCACTCGGGTGATGGTTCGGGTGGAGGTCAGTGCGACATCCAGCACTCCACCAATCACGACCCCATAGGCCGGCCCACCCTTCACGGCGAGTGGTCGCAAGTGAGCTCCCGTTGCAATCTGAAACCGAATGACCTGTCCGCCAGCAGCCCCGGTGAGCACCCAGACAAAGGGGCCTGATGGTGTGAGGCCTGAGATGGGAACACCGACTCCGAACCGCCGCACCGCACCCGTACTTCGTGACACCACCGCGATCGATGCCCCACCCTTGGTCGCAACGAGGAGACTGCCGCCGCTGATTGCGAGGAGTGACGGTGAGCCACCAACGTTCACGACTTTCACGATTGACCCATCGGCACCAATTGCGGTGACCGTCCCAGCTTGTGGACATGCCACCCAAAGCGCGGTTCCATCGCTCTCACTGGCACCTGGGGTGCAGGCAAGTGACGTCACCGACGTGGCGATTCCAGAGGCCTTTGCAAATCCAAGGACCAATTGACTCGACGTGGAAGCAATGAGAAGCCGATCACCAACGACACCCATGGAGTGTTGACCAGAAACCGACGCAAGGATCGGCAACATTGCAGGTGACAGCGTTGAAGGAAGGGACGATCCAAGGTCATTTACTGCGGTAACGGTGAAACGGTAGGTCGTCCCTGACGCGAGACCGGTAATGGTGCAGGAGGTCCCAGCACTGGTGCAGGTCCGGCCCGACGGGATCGCGGTGGCAATGCCTGAGGTGACCTTCGAACCTCCTGGATCGGGAACCAGCCAGGAAATCGTCGCCTGATTCCCTGTGCTCATCGAGACCGAGAGGGAGGTCGGAGCCCCTGGCACGCTTGCAGGAACAACAGGAACCGAAGCATCAGATGGTGGGCCGGCGCCGTTGAGATTGATCGCAGAAACGGTAAAGGTCACCGGTTGACCATTGGGCAACCCGCCAAGCGTGATGGAGGTGATGCTCGCTCCAAACTGACGAGGCGTTTGTGGAACCCCGTTCACCCAAGGAGTGACGAGATATCCCGTAAGGGAACTTCCCCCGACCTCGAGTGGCGGACTCCAAGTGACCGTTGCCGAGGTGTTGCCGCGAGTCGCACTTGGCCGAGAAGGAGCACCTGGCACCGACGACGGTGTAACCAGAGCGGTTGGTTCGCTCGCAGGTCCTGAACCAGCGAGATTCGAGGCGGTGACTGTGAACGCGTAGGGGCTCCCATTCAAAAGGCCCGTAACCGTGCAGGTCAGCGCACCAGTCGTCGTGCAGATAGCTCCACCAGGAACCGCAGTGACGAGGTACCCCGTGACTGGCAATCCCCCATTTGGAACAGGAGCAGACCATGACACCATCGCCGAGCCATTGGCCCGGACTGCCGTTGGAGAACGTGGTGCCCCCGGCGGAGGGGAGGCAATGACCGGTGCACTCGAGACCGAGGGCGCACTCGAACCATTTCGATTGATCGCCACGACGCTGAAGGTGTACGTGGTCCCATTGGTCAGTCCAGTCATCGCACAACTGAGTGCGCCAGTTGTTTGACAGGTCTTGCCACCTGGAGCAGCCGTCAAGAGATACCCAGTAACTGTGGCTCCGCCATTTCCAAGTGGAGCACTCCATGTCGCCGTGATGCGATTACTCCCGAGCGAAGCCGACACGGAAGTTGGAGCTCCAGGAGTGGTTGAAGGAACGACGACGGCCGATGGTGTTGACAGGGTTCCGCTGCCGTTCGCGTTGAGCGCGACAACGACGAACGTATATCCCTGTCCATTGGTAAGACCGGTGACGGTGCACGTGAGGGCACCTGAGGTCCTACAGGTGGCGCCCCCAGGGGATGCCGTCACGCGGTAGCCCGTGATCGGTAGTCCACCAGTGTCCGATGCACCGAACCAACGAAGGGTTGCTCGACCATCTGCCCTCGTCGCGGCCAACCCAAATGCGGGTCCCGGGGTCGTCGACGGCATCACGGTGGTTGGCGCGGTCGGCATGCTCTCTCCGACACTGTTGCTTGCCGTCACCCTGATTGAGTAGGTCAATCCATTGGTGAGGCCTTCAATCGTGCAGGTGAGTACATCGGGTGAGGTGCACGAAGCGATATCAGCCCCATTGAGAGAAGCAGTCGCTGTGTAGCCAAGAATTGGTGACCCACCATCGTCGAGCGGCGCACTCCACGTCACCACTGCTGCTTGAGGATTCGAAACCACACCAACACCGAGCGGCACTCCCGGCACGTCCGCGGGTGTGACCACATCGGAGGTTGCAGACGGCGCACTCGATCCATTGGCGTTGATCGCAACCACAGTGAAGGAGTACGCAACTCCATTCGTCAAGCCGGTGACCGTGCAGAACGTCGCCCCCGAAGTTGAGCACGTGGCACCTCCTGGACTGGCGGTAACGAGGTAGCCCGTTAGAGCGGAGCCACCACTGCTCCCTGGGGCAGCCCACGAAACGGTGGCCGCTGAATTTCCGCTGGAGACCATAACGGAGAAGGGGGAATCCGGTACTCGAGACGGCGTGGCACTCACCGCTCCTGACGGCAGTCCATCGCCACTGCTATTGCTCGCGACGGCGACGAAGCTATAGGCCACTCCATTGGTGAGGCCTTGAACGGTGCACGACGCCACGTCGATGGAGAAGCACGATCCAACAGAGGCGCCATCTCGCATCGCCGTCACGGTCGTAAGTGAAATCGGAGATCCGCCATTGTTGAGGGGTGCTGACCAGGAAACCTGAACCGAGCCATCAAGGTGGAGTGCAGAAAGCCCTAGCGGCGAGCTTGGAACTTCAAGGGGGGTGACGGCCAGTGAAGGCTCCGATGCCGCTCCACCTCCATTCTCATTGACCGCAACAACCGAGAACGTGTAGCTGGTCCCATTTCCGAGTCCCGAAACCACACAACTCGTGGCGGTACTCGTCGTACAGGTCAGCCCTCCCGGACTCGAGGTCACGACGTAGCCCGTGATGGGTGAACCTCCAGAGTTTGGAACTGACCAGGTCACGAGAACTGACTGATTGCCTCGAATCGAGCCAGGGGCCAAGGGTGCACCGGGAACGGTGGAAGGGGTCACTGACGCAGAGGCAACTGATGGGCTTCCGAGTCCATTGGCATTGACGGCAACGACAATGAACGTATACGTCACGCCGTTCGTCAACCCTGTCACGACCCCTGAGGTATCGGTAGAGAGAAACGGTTGAGGCGTTCCCGAACTTCCTCCGACTATTGGCGTGACTCGATAGCCCGTAATGGGAGACCCACCGGAATCAGGTGCAGTCCAAGAAACGGTCGCACTCGACGCACCTGGCGTAGCGGTGATATCCGTTGGTGCCTTGGCAACTCCAGATGGGGTCACCGCATTCGACGCCGAAGAGGGAACGCCGACACCGTTCAGGTTCTGTGCGGCAACGGTGAAGGTATAGGTCTGTCCATTGGTGAGACCGGTGACCGTTCCTCCGGTT
>CAIXCS010000054.1 GCA_903918025.1 uncultured Actinomycetes bacterium | reverse complement strand
TTGTCGACACCGGCGGTTGGCTCTCTGGTGGCTCCGAGCTCGACCGAAAGGTGAGCAAGCAATCCGCTAAAGCTCTTGAAGACGCTGACGTCGTGCTGTTCGTCGTTGACGTGCAAACTGGCGTGACCGGTGAGGACCTCGAGGCTGCTCGCCTCGTGCAACGCGCCTCGTGCCCTGTTCTCCTCGTCGCCAACAAGGTCGACGACCTTCGCCACGAGCAATTGGCTTGGGAATTTCTTCAATTAGGCCTTGGCGAGGCCAACCTAGTGAGTGCGCAGCACGGTCGAGGGACCGGTGATCTCCTCGACGAAGTGACTCGCCAGATTGTCGCGCTTGGTCCAATCGAGTCCAACGAACCAGCCGATATTGCGATTCCGAGAATTGCCATTATCGGTCGCCCAAATGTTGGAAAGTCGACGCTGTTCAATCGCCTCATTGGTGAAGAGAGGGCAGTCGTGTTCGACATGCCCGGCACCACACGTGACGCGATTGACACCGTGGTGGAAACCCCCGATGGGCCATTGTGCTTCGTTGATACTGCGGGCATGCGACGGCGCGCACGAACAGAGCGCGGAAGCGAGCAGTATTCGGTATTGCGAGCGCTTGAAGCTTTGGAGCGTGCTGACCTCGCGTTGCTCGTTCTCGATGCAACCGAGGGTGCAACACATCAAGACCAACGTCTGGCTGAACGAATGGCAATCAGTGGCTGCGCGGCCGTCGTGATTCTCAATAAGTGGGAACTCGTTCCTTCGGAGCAGCGTGATGAAATTATGGCCACCGTTGGGGACCGGCTTGCGTTCCTTGGGACCTCTCCGGTGATCAAGATCTCGGCGCAGTCGGGCCTCGGGGTCCACAAGATTCTTCCGGCACTCATGGATGCGGTCGATTCTTACCATCAGCGCGTTCCAACGGGTTCACTCAATCGTGCAATTCGTGATCTCCAACAGGCGCATCCCGCACCTGGAGCGAAGATCCGATACGCCGTTCAGGGTGCAATTGATCCTCCAACGTTTACCTTGTTCGCGAGTGGTGAACTTCCAGCGACGTATCTCCGTTACGTCGAGCGGTCGCTCCGTGAGCGATTTGAGCTCGGTGCTACTCCCATCAAGATTCGCGTTCGCACCGGCGGAGGCCGGTAGCGAGATGTGGTGCGACACTTGCGTCGCCATGGTTGAGAGCGACCTCATTGGGGAAGATGGTCGGTGTCCAACCTGCACCACCCTGATCGTTCAACCAGAGCGGCGTCCAATTCCGAAGAGATTCTGGTTCTTCTTTATTGGCACCGCTATCTACCTGATTTGGCGCATCTTCCAACTCGTCACCTGGCTGACCCATTGAGGCTCGGCGAAAGCGAGCGCAAGAACAAACCCTCCGAGTAGTTTCAGGCAATGGCTATTTACGCGCTCGGCGATCTCGTGCCGTCAATCCACCCAACTGCCTTTGTGCATCCTCAAGCAACCGTTATTGGGGATGTGGTGATTGGAGCGGAGTCTTCCATTTGGCCACAGGCCGTCTTGCGAGGCGACAATGGCCAGATCCGCATTGGGGCGAGGACCTCAATTCAAGATGGCACGGTTGTTCACTGTGGCCCAACGTTTCCCACCATCGTCGGTGATGACTGCGTCGTTGGGCACCTCGCACACCTTGAGGGTTGCATTTTGGAGAATGGCTGCCTCGTTGGGTCAGGCTCTGTCGTTCTTCACTATGCCGTTATTGAATCTGGAGCGACCGTCGGAGCAAATGCGGTCGTTGGCAACCGCAAGAGGGTTCCTGCCGATGCACTGGCTGTTGGTGTCCCGGCGATCATCAAGGAAAACGCAAGTTCGCGCGAGGTGATCGAGTATTCGGCGAAGTCCTATGTTGAAAATGGACGACGATTTATGAACGAGATGCGACTGCTCGATTGAAGGGCTTGGTGACGCGCTCTTCCTCGCAGGCGGGGGTTAGTTGTGCGCCTCTTGGTTGCGTCAGTGAGCTCCAGCGGCGATTGCCTCATAGACAGCAGAGCGAAGGGCTTGGTTCCTTGTGCTCTGCCACCTCGGGATCACGTGATTCATTGTGTAACCGAAGGAGAGTCCCGCAACAGGGTCGGCGAAGCCAAGTGCTCCTCCAGTGCCAAAGTGGCCGAAACTCCCGGGATTCGGTCCAAAGGCTCGGCGCTCTGTCGTCGGTGTAAAGCCGAGTCCAAACGTGGCATATTCCCCGAGCACCTTGCATGGACCCTCTGACTGGATGGACGTTGCCTCCTTGAGCAGTCCGGGGGAGAGGAGCCGATTCGGTTCCAGTAATCCTTCATAGATACGTGCAATGCCTTCAGCCGTCGCATGAGTATTGGTAGATGGAATCTGTGCCTGTCTCCATGCCTTGGAATTCACCAAACCAAACGAGGAGTACCCCGGAGGATTGAAGTAGCTCCGCATGACGACACCTTGATCACCTTCGATGGCATCGAGATCAATCGTCGATGGATCAAGGTCGCTCTCAAAATCAACCTCAGCACATCGTTGGAGTTCGCTGTCGGTGAGGCCGACGAAGACGTCGGCACCGAGCGAGGAAGCGAGCTCTCGGAGATAGACCCCTGGGGTCTGTCCAGAGGTTCGCCGGACGATTTCTCCAATCAGATGTCCGTAAGTATTCGTGTGATACATGTGCTGGCTGCCCGGTGTAAACCAAGCCGGGGTTTCCTCGAGGGCTTCGACCATCGCGGCCCAATCAAAGAGGTCGGCATTTTGCAACAGTCGACCAATGGCTGGAACACCTGCTTGATGACAGAGCGCCATGCGGAGTGTTGCCCCTTCCTTTCCACCATGGGCGAACTCAGGCCAAATGCGTGCCAGTGGCTCATCGAGAGCCACGAGGCCGCGATCGACCTGTTGGAGGGCAGCCATCGCAACAAAGGCTTTGCCGACGGAATAGACGTTGACCAAGGTGTCTCGTGACCACGCT
>CAIXCS010000053.1 GCA_903918025.1 uncultured Actinomycetes bacterium | reverse complement strand
GCAATCGGCATTACCGATCGCGGCAACATGTACGGCGTCCTCGATTTCTACAAGGCGTGCCGAGCAGGTGGCTTCAACCCCATCATTGGGACCGAGGCGTACATGGCACTCGAGTCCCGTCACGAGCGCCCAGTGCGCCGAGGAAAGATGGACGATGGTGGTGGCAATGCCGATGGTGGCGAGAAGTTGTACTACCACCTGACCTTGTTGGCAGAGTCCACCCAGGGCTATCGAAGCCTCTTGAAGCTGTCCTCGAGGGCGTATTTGGAGGGTTACTACTACAAGCCCCGGCTCGACTGGGAGCTCTTAGGAGAACACCACGAGGGCATCATCGCCACGACCGGGTGTCTCGGTGGTGTGGTCCTCCAAGCGCTCCTCAACGATGACATGGAGGAAGGCCTTCGGCGAGCGGCTCGACTTCAAGACATCTTTGGCAAGGACAATCTGTTCGTTGAGCTCCAAGACCACGGACTTCCCGAGCAGAAGAAGACCAATCCGATGCTGATCGAACTCGCGAAGAAGCTTGATGCGCCGCTCCTTGCTACCAATGACAGTCACTACACCGACGAAGCAGATCACGTTGCCCACGATGTACTCCTCTGTGTGCAAACAGGAGCGCTCCTCTCGGATCCCAATCGATTCAAATTCACCGGCACCGAGCACTACTTAAAGACCGCTGCGGAGATGCGACGGACCTTCTCGGAGCTCCCCGAAGCCTGTGACAACACGCTCTGGATTGCCGAACGAGCCAACGTTGAACTCGAGCTTGGCAAACCTTCGCTGCCAGAATTCCCTGTTCCAGAAGAGTTCACTGGTGCCGTGTACGAAGAACGAGCGGCGAAGTATCTCCGCCACCTGACCTACGAAGGGGCAGCCAGCCGCTACGGAGCCGCCCTTCCAAGCATTGTGGTGGATCGGATTGACTTCGAATTGAAGGTCATCGCCGATATGGGGTTCGCGGCGTATTTCCTCGTTGTCTGGGACCTCATTCGCTTCGCCAAGGAGAGCAAGATTCGCGTTGGACCTGGTCGCGGCTCAGCGGCTGGGTGTTGTGTTGCCTACTGCCTCGGCATCGTCGATCTCGATCCAATTAAGTATGACCTGCTCTTTGAACGGTTCCTCAACCCGGGTCGCAAAGAGATGCCCGACATCGACATGGACTTTGACGAGCGCTACCGCGGCCAAATGATCAAGTACGCAGCCGAACGCTATGGAGCCGACCACGTCGCGCAAATCGTCACGTTTTCGACCATGGGTGCACGAGCGGCCGTTCGAGACGGAGCCCGGGTGCTCGGCTTCAGCCCACAAGATGGCGACCGGGTCGCCAAGGCAATGCCTCCGCTGGTCATGGGTCGCTCAACGCCACTGCAGGCCTGCCTTGAGCCAACTGAGCAGTACATGGATGGCTACAAGGCGTCCTCTGAACTTCGCGAAATGTATTTGAATGACCCGATTGCTCGGCAAATTATCGACGTCGCGAAGGGTCTCGAAGGCCTACGTCGACAAGATGGCATTCACGCTGCAGCTGTCGTGATTACGAACGAACCTTTGACGGAGTACCTCCCGATCCAACGGAAACCGGACTCGTCAGGTAATCACGAGAACGCGCCGATCGTCACGCAGTACGAAATGCACGGTGTAGCCGAACTTGGCCTTCTCAAGATGGACTTTCTTGGGCTCCGCAATCTCTCGGTCATCGAGCGAGCACTCGACATGATTGAAGAGGAGACCGGAGTTCGGCCCGACATTGATCACGTGGACTTGGATGATCCGAAGGTCTACGCGATGTTGCAACGCGGTGACTCCATTGGCGTGTTCCAGTTGGAATCACCCCCCATGCGCGTGCTCATCCGTTCGCTCGCACCGACGAACTTCGACGACATCGCCGCACTGATTGCGCTCTATCGACCTGGGCCTATGGCGGCCAATATGCACTTTGACTATGCCGATCGGAAGAATGGGCGCAAACCCATTGAATACCTGCACCCTGATCTTGAAGCATTGCTTGGTGACAACCAAGGGCTCATGATCTATCAAGAGTCGATGATGCGTGTCGCACAGAAGTTTGCCGGCTACTCACTCGAAGAAGCCGACAATCTTCGCAAGGCTTGTGGCAAGAAAGACCGTGCCCTGCTCGCTTCGCACCGAGAAGCGTTCGTTCAAGGATCAGTCACCCAAGGCTATGGACCCGAAATTGGCAACAAGCTCTTCGACATCATTGAGCCTTTCGCTGACTACGCGTTCAATAAGTCCCATTCCTATGGCTATGGACTCGTCACCTACCAAACGGCGTGGTTGAAGGCCAACTTCCCGGTTGAGTACTTCGCTGCGCTCTTGACGAGTGTGCGTGATGACAAGGACAAGACAGCGATCTATCTGACCGAGTGTCGGGCAATGGGAATTGACGTGCTCGTTCCTGATGTCAATCGATCACATTCGGATTTTGCGCCGGCCAAGGACCTCGACGGAGCCTCGCTGCGGTCGATTGTCTTTGGGATGTCGGCCATCCGAAATGTTGGCGAGAATTTGGTCGATCGCATGGTGAGCGAACGAACTGCAAACGGTCCATTCGCTGATGTCTACGACTTCTGTCGTCGAGTGGACCCAATGGTCCTCAACCGCCGTGGCATGGAGAGTCTCATTAAGGCCGGAGCATTTGATGCGCTCGGGCACCCTCGAAAAGGTCTCGCTCTCGTGATCAACGACATGATTGAGCGCACCTTGGAAGTGCGGCGAAATCTCGACGTAGGCATCGTGACACTCTTCGCAGCAGCTGCCGAAGAACAAGGTGACGACGCCGATGAGGCGAAATGGGCGGGGACTGCAGTCGAAATCCCGGACATTGAATTCGAGAAGCCGGTGAAGCTGAAGTTCGAGAAGGAAATGCTCGGGCTCTATGTCTCAGATCATCCCCTCCGTGGACTTGAAGGCGCACTTGGACGCCTCGTTGAGATGACGCTCGGCGATCTCAAGGAAATTGCGGTTGAACAGAACCCGAGCGATCCGCCCCTCGTTCGGCGAGTTGGTGGTGTCGTCACGTCGCTCGATCGCCGCTTCACCAAGCGTGGTGAACTCATGTGCTCTTTTGTTCTTGAGGACCTGAATGCCTCCATGGAAGTCATGTGCTTTCCCAAGCTGATGGGCGAATATGGTGCCTTCCTTGAAGAAGATGCCATTGTGGTCTTGAAGGCTCGAGTTGATACGAGAGATGACGCGCCGAAACTCATTGTGATGACGGTTGAACGCCCCGTACTTGATGGCGCAACATTGGACCTCTTGCGGATCGCCTTACCGTTGGCGGCGCTTTCTGATGCAACGGTTGAGCAACTCCGAAATATTCTCGTCGAGTATCCCGGCTCAACTCCGGTGCAATTGGCCGTGGGTGAACAACTCATCCAACTGCCGCCAGAATTCAATGTGAACCCCCGTGCCGCCATTGGAGAAATTCGGACGCTCCTTGGCCCGAATGCGTTGGTTGCTTAGGAAATCAGGCCCGGAAAGGGAGTGCGTTTCCGCCCCCTAGAATGGTTCCTATGTCAATTGTCGTCACCACCAAGGATGCCTCTTCGCTCGCTGATGCTGAGCTCGCCGAAATGGCCGATCTTTGTGTTGATCGCGAACCCGGGTATGACATTGGGTATCTCTCAAAAGAGCGCGAGTCTTGGGTGCTGGTTTCCATCGCTCGTGAAGGCACGAAACTTCGTGGCTACTCGTTCTGCACTCTCGAGCGGATAGGTGGCACGCCTTCGTTGCTTGTTGGACTTGCACTGGTTGATCGAACCGCCAAGGCAGAGATGACGCTCAAGGCCATCATGGCCGATCAGTATCGCCGCGCGTTGTTGGCCTTTCCTGATGAAGATGTCCTGCTCGGCACTCGACTCGTAAGCGTCGACGGTTTTCGGATCTTCAATCCTTTGGCTGACGTCGTGCCGCGTCCAGATCACAAGCCATCCGGGGAAGAGCGAGCCTGGGCTCGACGACTTGCCAAGCGATTCGGCAATGAAAAGGGTCTCGATGACCGGACGTTCGTTGTCGAACCCGTGGATGGTTCTCCCGTTGGCGGACTTGACTTTCTCTGCGCGAAAGTCAAGGTTGACCCGGAGTTCGGCCAATTCTTCAAATCGGTAACCGACAACTCTGGTCGGCGTCTCGTGGCGTTTGGCTGGGCGATGGCCGAAGACCTCGCTTCCGGCAAGGTTGCGAAGTAACTAGCTCTTTGGGAGCAGCGCGCTGACCATCTTGTAGCAGTGGCCATCACGAGGCTTCGACAAGGTCGTGAGTAAGTACCACGGCCTGAAGCCAAGTGCGGTTGCCAACTCCTTGCCAGCAAGACGCTCACGTCGGGCAGCGTCGAGCACTCGACGCCCCGTTCGACCATCCATGGGCATCCAGACGTCTTCTGAACCCCAGCCGAAACGCACCCAGGTGGAATCATCGTCTCGACGTCGGAGGAGCTGTGGCCCACGACTCGGCGTAATGAGGGCGACTGAAGGGTAGTCGCCTCGAAGCTCCCAATACGGTGCGGAGGTTCCTCGGAAGCCAAACAAGGAGCCGTCATGCGGAGCGGCAAGTTCAGCCAGCATGGGCTTGATTTGACGCCCTCGTAACGTCCCGACTTTGCGGGGAAGTGATGTGACCGTGATGGCTTCGGGATGCGCAGGATCATTGCGTTGCGGATCTTCTGCGACATCAACTTCGACAATGTCGAATGCCTCGAGGTCAGGCTCGTAGTGGGCTGGCCACGGAACTCTCAAGCGGACGAGCGCTCCCGACTCAAGGTCGACCACCACGGTGTCATCGAGCGAGGAGGCGAGGACGACCATGGTGAGCACCTCACCGCCGAGCACCTGAAGACGACCGGACGTTGCGGGTCGACTGGTGTTGGATCGGTGGCGGGTGTGTGCAGGCACGGAGATGATTCTGCCCTAGAGCGGCGGGGCAAGGTGCACGAGCACTGCGAGCGCCTCGGGGAGTTCGCCAACTTCGGTCAAGGGAAGTGAGCAGGTCGAGTTCTTGCAGATATAGGCCGAACCTTCTGCACGGCCGTCAAAGAGGCTTGTTGGCGTTGGTTCACCAAAGGCCACAACGGTTCCGGGAAGGTAACGCTTTCTCACGGCGTCAAGGAGTGGGCCATGAGGGCCAGGCAGCACCACCTCACCGCCAAGTTCTGCCGAGATGACCGCAAGAGCGAGGTCCGCAACAGCACTCGGTTGAGCGGCGAGAATCGCCCGCGAACGCGAAACAATCGTGGCCGCTGCGTCTTCGAATCTCCGGTCCTCACTGAGGGCAGCGAGTCGAGTGAACGCAACAACGGCGACGGAGTTGGCCGACGGCGTGGCTGAATCAAAGACATCCTTGGTGCGAACGAGGACGGTCGGGGCATCGTGGCCAGTTGAGAAGAGTCCTCCAACTGAGCAGTCAATCGTTGTTGCATCGACAGCTCCGTCCCAGAAGCCTCGAAGCAGGGCGTCGCCAACTTCTACGGCCTGGCCCAACCACTCGTGCTTGCCAGTGAGCTCGTAGAGCCGGGTGCAGGCATCAACCATCCAGGCATAGTCAGCAGATCCGGCGAGGCCCTCGGCTCGACCTTCGGCATAAGAACGCAGCAGTCGACCATCCGCCCGAGTGTGGAGCCGGAGGCAGGTCGAGATGATGCGTTCCGCGGCTTCGGCAAAGCGGTCATCGCCGAGGACCATTGCGGCTTCGGCAAAGGTCGAAGCCACCATGGCATTCCATTCGAGCAAGATCTTTGTATCAATCGCTGGCTGGACCCGACGGCGACGAGCGTCGAGCAGCAAGGAGCGGGCTACCTCCATCTCCTCGCTCCGAGCGAGTGGCGCCCCAAGGGGACGGTGGGGGATGGACTGTCCCTCGAAGGTTGGCGGGCCGTCGAGTCGGTAGAAGACGAGGGCCTGCTGCAGCAACTTCTCTGCTCCGCCGGCTGCAAGTGCGGCCTTGACCGTCACGGGTGTGAACACCGCGTGTGAGCCCTCTACGCCATCCGCATCTGCATCGTGAGAGGAGTAACAGGCGCCCTCATCAGCCCAAAGTTCGTCCAGCACATAGTTGAGGGTCTCACGAACGACTTGGGCATAGTCAGCCTTGCCGGTCAGTTGGAAGGCATGGAGGTAAACCTTGGCGAGCATTGCCTGGTCGGTGAGCATCTTTTCGAAGTGCGGAACGAGCCACTCTTCATCGGTTGCATACCGAGCAAATCCACCGGCCAAGTGGTCATACATCCCACCAGCCGCCATTGCATCAAGGGTGACCGTCGCCATTTCTTTTGCCTTGTCGCTTGAGCCAATCCAACCGGCAACGAGACAGAGCTCAACAAGGCTCGGCCTCGGGAACTTTGGCGCAGGGGAGAAGCCTCCCCAGGTTGGATCAAACCGCTCCTCGAGTTCAACGAGAGCGGCATGCAGCAGCGCGTTCCCCTTTGGAAGTTCCGATTCTGAAGCCTTCGCTGCAAGATCTTCGGAGAACCGTGCTTCGGTTGCGACTGCCTCATAGAAGCTGTCGGCACGTTGTTCGACTTCTTCTCGTTGTGTTGCCCAAGCCTCCGCCAGTGACGTCACGATCCGAGTAAATGAGGGAGATCCCGGTCGATCCTGAGGAGGAAAGTAGGTGCCGGTATAGAAGGGACGACCATCTGGGGTGGCAAAGATGCTGTTTGGCCATCCACCGTGGCCATGCTGAGCCTGGGTGGCCGACATATAGGTCGCGTCGAGATCGGGACGTTCTTCCCGATCAACCTTGACGGAGATGAAGGACTGATTGAGCAATGCCGCAACGTGGGGGTCGTCAAAGCTCTCATGGGCCATGACGTGACACCAATGGCAGGAGGCATAGCCAATGGAGATGAACAGCGGCTTGTCTTCTCGAGCTGCCCGCTCGAGTGCCTCAGGGCCGAAGGGATACCACTCGACTGGCTGGTGGGCATGTTGGCGAAGGTAGGGCGACGTGGCGTCGCTCAAATGGTTGGTCGTCACTCGGTCAGCGTACCGAGCCATTGGCGAGGAATCCGCGCCGAGGAGTTCAGGGGGTCGAGACATTGGGAGGATCTCCTCGCGCCGTAGATTGGGCACATGGAACTTCGACTCGATGGAAAGACCGCACTCATCACGGGTGGATCTCGCGGCATTGGCTTGGCGATTGCCTACCGGATGGCCGAAGCTGGCGCCAATGTAATGCTCTCCTCGAGGAAGGCCGAGGGTTTGGAGTCAGCAGCAGCGACGCTTGTTGGACTTCCCGGTGCTGTCAGCACCGTGGTTGCTCACGTTGGTCGACCCGAAGACGCCGATCGAGCGGTTGGAGCAACGGTTGAAGCGTTCGGAGGCGTTGATATCTTGGTCAACAACGCCGGTACGAATCCGTATTTCGGACCAATGATGGACATCAGCCCAGAACTCATGCGAAAGACCTACGAGATCAACCAGGCATCGATCCTGACGTTCTCCCAAGCAGCCTGGCACCAATCCATGAAGGATCGTGGCGGCTCGATTCTCAACATTGCCTCCATTGGTGGTCTTGGCCCAGAGCCAAACATTGGTTGGTACAACGTGACGAAAGCCGCCGTTATTCACACAACCACGCAACTGGCATTCGAGTTGAGCCCGACCGTTCGCGTCAATGCCATCGCACCGGGACTCGTCAAGACTGACCTTGCTCGGGCGCTCTGGGAAGGCCGAGAGGAACAGATTGCTAAGCACATCCCCCTGCGGCGTCTCGGCGAGGTTGATGACATTGCCGCAATGGCACTGTTCCTCTCCACGGATGCGTCATCGTGGATCACGGGGCAAACCATCGTGATCGACGGTGGCACGACCAACCAACCAACCGGTGGCGTTAGTTGAGTTGACGGCGGGCAACCTTGCCTGAATCAAGGCGGGGGAGTGCCGTGAGCAGCACAAGTTCCTTTGGGCGTTCCCAGGGCTTGAGGGCCTCGAGTTCAGCTGACCAACCTTCAAGGCTCACCTCGGCTCCCGGCAGGGGAACAACGAAGGCGACGACTCGCTCACCCCACTCCTCATCTGGTCGCTTCCAAATGCAGAGCTCGTCAATTCCTTCCGCATTGGCGAGTGC
This sequence comes from uncultured Actinomycetes bacterium, assembly GCA_903918025.1. GTDB lineage: Bacteria > Actinomycetota > Acidimicrobiia > Acidimicrobiales > RAAP-2 > CAIQEU01. Next base: position 8,602 of record CAIXCS010000053.1, on the reverse strand, counting down.
ACGCTCAACCGTTATGGGATGCACCTTCTCGCCGCCAGTCACGATGACCTCGTCAAGACGCCCTCGAACCGACACCATCCCTGCCTCATTGATGTCACCAGCATCGCCAGTCACGAGCCACCCGGGGGTTCCATCTGGACCGGTCGTGAAGGGGTCCGGAGCATTTCGGTAGGCACGCAGTTGCGTCGGGCTCTTGATGAGCAGTCCGCCAGTTGACTGGTCGACGCCTATCGACACCCCATCAAGGGGCAAGCCGTTGTAGACAACTCCTGAACCGGTCTCGGTCATTCCGTAGGTGGCGATGACATTCTCCGGGCGATTCTCCGGAGGTGCTGCACCGCCAAGGAGAATCGATCGAAAGAGCGCCGGGTCAATGCGCTTGAGCGTTGTGGCCACAAGAGACGTCAGCGTCGCCTTCCCCGAGGTAGCGAATTCAGTCACGGCAGAGGCATCAAAAGCCGGCAGAACGTCGAGTTTGGTCCCGGTGATGATGGAACGAAGCGCCACGCTCAAGCCACCGATATGCGCCCATGGGAGACAGGACAACCAAACATCGGTTTGGGTATCAACGTCGAGTGCGGCGCTTGTGGCACGTGCAGAGGCTTCCAGTGCTTGGAGGGTGAGTACCGCCACTTTCGGAACACCAGAGGACCCAGACGTGAGGCAGCAAAGGGCGTCGCCCTCTTCGACTTCGAGCCCACCGTCCAGTGCCGTTCTTGCGCCTGAGGCGTTTACGAGGGCGGTTGGCCGCAAGATCCTCAGTTGCTCATCACGCTGAGCTTGCGAGAGCCGATGATCAAGAATGCACAACGCCTCGCCGCGGTCGAGGACCTCGGCAATTTGCGCCGCAAGCGACGAAGAGGGTGGTTGATCGAAGGCCACGAGTTGGGGCATCGACCGGTAGCGTAGGCCCATGGATCTCACCTCCCAACCAACCGTCATTTCTGGCGCCCCTCATGACCCAGTTGACGACTTCCGTGGCCTTGCCCTCCCCGCATGGGAACGAAGTGGGGACTTCCACGACATCACCTACGACGTGGCCGAGGGAATCGCCAAGATCACCATCTGTCGTCCAGAAAAGCGCAACGCGTTTCGTCCGCAGACGTTGTTCGAACTCACTGACGCGTTCACCCGTGCTCGAGACGATCTGTCAGTCGGCGTCATTGTGCTGACGGGCCAAGGCCCCGATGCGTTTTGCTCAGGTGGAGATCAGGCCATTCGTGGAGATGATGGCTACATCGGTGATGACCACGTCGCCCAAGGTGGCGTTGGTCGACTCAATGTGCTCGATCTGCAGATTCTCATTCGTCGCATTCCAAAGCCGATTGTGGCGATGGTTGCTGGGTATGCCATTGGCGGTGGCCACATTCTTCACCTCGTCTGCGACCTTTCGATCGCAGCCGATAATGCCCGATTTGGTCAGACTGGTCCCAAGGTTGGGTCCTTTGATGGAGGGTATGGCTCATCGATTTTGGCTCGCACGATTGGACTGAAGCGAGCCAAAGAAGTCTGGTTCCTCTGTCGTCAGTATGACGCTGCTCAGGCCCACGAATGGGGCCTTGTCAACACCGTGGTGCCCCTCGCAGATCTTGAAGCCGAAACGGTTGCGTGGTGTCGTCAGATGTTGACGCTCTCGCCCTTGGCGCTGCGCATGCTCAAGGCATCGTTCAACGCGGCAGACGATGGCCTCGCCGGCGTGCAGCAGTTGGCCGGTGACGCAACGATGCTCTTCTACATGACCGAAGAGGGCCAAGAAGGTCGAAATGCCTTCGTGGAGCACAGGAAGCCTGACTTCTCGAAGTTTCCGAAGCGTCCGTGAGTCCCGAGGCTTCGCCCATTCCCGGGCCAGTAAAGCGGTGGGTGGAAGGGGCGCGACCAAAGACACTTCCCGCAGCGCTCGTTCCGGTTGTCGTCGGTGCAGCGCTCACCATGACCAGTGCCTCCAACAGACGAATTGGTCATGAGTACCCCTCGACCACTTGCGGCCTCCGAATGCCCCGCTGGCTACAGGACGAATTCACTCAGGTCAATTGGATTCGACTCTTGCTCACTGCCGTCGTCGCCCTCGCGCTACAAGTGGGCGTGAACTATGCCAACGATTACTCCGATGGCGTCAAGGGAACTGACGAGAATCGCGTCGGTCCACTTCGGCTCGTTGGCTCTGGTCTCGTTCCAGCGGGAACGGTGAAACGAGCAGCATGGCTTTCATTCTTGATTGCTGCGGCTGCGGGTTTCACGCTTGCAGCACAGACCTCATGGTGGCTGCTCGCGATCGGAGCAGCAGCGATCGTTGCTGCATGGGGGTACACCGGCGGGCCAAAACCCTACGGTTACCTTGGACTTGGCGAGCTCTTCGTCTTCATTTTCTTCGGACTCGTGGCAACAGTTGGGACGGTCTACATCCAAGTTGGAGCACTTCCAGGCGTCTCATGGATGGCGGCCGTTGCAGTTGGCTTCTCTTCAGTGGCGCTCCTTGAGGCCAACAACCTTCGAGATGTCACTGGCGACACAGCTGCTGGCAAGAAGACGCTTGCGGTTCGCCTTGGACGAGCACGCGGCTCATGGCTGTACCTCTGTTCGTGGGCCTTGGTCGCAACAGGCATTCTTGGGACCGCCATGATTGAGTCGTCCCAGACGCATGCTCGGCAGGCGTTCTCTTGGTGGTCACTCCTCGGTCTGCTCGGGATGATTGGCCTGCGTTCGGTCATCAAATTGGTTCGATCGCCAGCCGAAGGTCGAGCACTCCTTCCACTGCTTGGAGCGACTGGTAAGGCCCAACTGCGAACCGGGTTGCTCTTTGCGCTTGGCATCTGTTTGACGCTTGCCCACTAACCAAATGAAGACTCAACCCATGAGGAGATCCATCAGCCATGCTCGTCATTAGTGCCACGTTTACCCTCGCAGAAGATCGCCTCGAAGAGGCGCTCCGAGCAATGTCGATCATGGAGATGGCCTCAGAAGCTGAACCAGGCTGCAATCGCTACCGCTTTGGCCAAGACCTCAACAATCCAACAACGGTGTACTTGACGGAGGAATGGGAAGACGAGGCGTCACTCAAGGCACACTTCGCCATGCCACATTCTTCGGCGTTCTCTTCGATCCTGCGGGAATGCCTCTTGGCGCTTCCAGCAGCTACTCGATACGAGGTTTCCTCGTCTGGGCCATTAACGGCCTAGGCGAAGGTTCGTGCGGCAAAGCGAAGGACTGCCTCGGCGGTTTCTTTCGGGCGTTCGAGATGGACGGCATGGCCAGCATCTTCAATGGCTTCAAATCGGGCTGAGGGGATTGCTGTCGCCATCTTCTTTCCGAGCTCGGTGAACTTCTGATCCCTTGTTCCAGCGAGTACGAGGGTCGGGACCTGAATATCAGTGAGTTGCAACCACAGTGGCTCCTGCGTTCCAGTTCCGCATCTCTCAAGACTGGAGGCGAGCCCCTCGACGGAGTTCTTGAGGCGTCCTTCCAGATACTGCTGCTCACGAGTCAATGACGTGAACAGTGGGCCCTCGAGCCACCGCTCGAGGAATTGCACAAGGTCGCCTGATGTACGAAGTTGCTTGGCAAGTTCCTCATCAGTAGTTCGACGAGCGAGTCGTTCGTGGTCATTGTCAATTCCGGCAGTCGCTCCAATGAGGACGAGGCCACGGAGTAGGGGTGGCTGGTCCAACGCAACATGGAGCGCAACTCGCCCGCCCATTGAGTAACCAATGGCGATGGTGGGCTCAGTGAGCACTTCTTCAACGAGTCGCGCCGACTCAGGCAGATTGGCAACGATGTGTGACGAATCACCGTGACCTGGCAAGTCCACCCGCTGAATTCCGTAGGCTGGGGCAAGAAGGTCAGCGAAAGGTCCCCAGGTCTCACTCGTATTGGTGAAACCGTGGAGGAGCGTCAGCATTTGGCCGCCACCGGTAGTGGTGGAAGCAAGGACGGGGTTCATGAAGGCGAGCGTAGTGAGCGAAGACAACTCTCAGGCAACCTTCTGCGCGACGCTCGTTGACGAGTGGGTTCGAGCTGGACTTCGCCACGTGGTGTGCTGTCCCGGTTCACGATCGACGCCAATGGTCTTGGCCGTTGCCAATCGAGACGAATTGGAACTCCACATGCGACTCGACGAGCGTTCGGCGGGATTTGTCGCACTTGGTCTAGCTCGTGCACTTGGCGAAGTCGTTCCCATCATTGTGACGAGTGGGACCGCTGCGACTGAGCTCCACGCGGCCGTAGCTGAAGCCGATCTTTCAGGCATCCCCCTGCTCGTTGTTACCGCTGATCGACCTCCTGAACTCATTGGTATTGGTGCGCCACAGACCATCGTGCAGCGTGATCTTTTTGGATCAATGGTCCGTGCCAGCCTCGACCCGGGTGTTCCGTTCGCCGGAGCAGCAGGGACGTGGCGTTCACTTGCTTGCCGAGCGCTCGATGCAGCACGTGGAGCGAACGGCACACCTGGTCCCGTGCAACTCAACCTTGCGTTCCGAGACCCATTAGATGGGCTTCCAGGCGAACTTCCCCCCGCACGCACTGGAGCCTGGAGGACAGCGGCTCCTTCGCTCGACGGCTCGTTTGCCGTTGGCGGACGAATCGGAACGTGGGAGTCAGTTCTCGTGATCGCCGGAGCCGGCGCGCCACAACATCTCCCCGAGATTGCCGCCACACATTCATGGGCACTCCTCGGTGATCCGAGATCCGGACTTCGTTCACTGCCCGCTGTCGTGACGCTGGCTGATCCAATCTTGAGGACCGATGGAGCAGAACAAGCACTCAGGCCCGATGTGGTGCTCTTGATCGGTGAACCTTGGGCCTCAAAGGTCTTGGCAACCGCCATTGCTCGTTGGTCGAGTGAGGGCGCGGAGATCCTTCACCTGAGCAATCGGCAGCAGCTACAGGATCCGAACCACATTGTGAACCAACAGTTTGTTGGTAGTTCGGCGACGCTTCGGGCGACACTTCACGCGCTCCCTTCGAGCAGCACGTCGACGTATCGAGACATTTGGACGCACTGCGAAGCAGCTGCAGCTTCGGCACTCGACACCGCGCTCGAACGCGGTGGCACCCTGAGTGAACCGGGTATCGCGAAGGTTCTTGGAACGGTTGCTGAGATTGACACGCTCACGATTTCTTCCTCGATGCCTATTCGAGAGTTTGAATGGTTCGCGAAGGAAGTTCTCGCAGAGAACGTCGTTGCAAACCGCGGGGTCAATGGCATTGATGGGGTGGTGTCGTCAGCAATTGGTGCAGCGCTCGCTGGCGGAACGGGACTTTGTGTCGTCGGAGATCTGGCGTTCCTCCATGACCTCTCGGCGCTCGTTGATGGCCTTGGAACCGTTTCCGGCTCCCTAGTGGTTGTGGTGATTGACAATGGAGGAGGAGGCATCTTTTCGTTTCTGCCTCAAGCGACCTCGGTTGAACCGGTGATCTTCGACCGACTCTTCACCACAACTCGTGCCGTCGACCAGAAGCTCCTGCTTCAAGGGCTTGGCTACGACACCACGGTCGTCACGACACACGAGGCATTTGCCCAAGCAATCGAAGCGACCGTTGGCTCAAGTGGGCTCTCGTTCATTGTGGCCAAGGTTGGACCTCCAGCCACGAACGTGGCGCTTCACGAGGTACTCAACGGTGCCATTGCCGCTGCAGTTCGCCCAATCCTTAGCTGAGTTGCTCGCGAGTCACGAAGGTGCCATGGAACCCGAAGGGAATGCGAACCGGAAGATGCACTCGCGCTTCAGGTTTGGTCGACATGGCATGTGCGTCGTAGATCACGAGGTCTGAGGCGTCACGACTCCGGTCATATTCGACGCAGACAAGCCAACCTTCATCGTCGGCCTTGCCGTCCTGTGCCCGGACAAAGAGCGGTTCATTGCCTTGGAGGTGGTCCGGAAGTTCAATTCGGGCTGACCCCCCGGTGTTCACGTTGTACTTCACGTATCCGGGGAAGCGGTCAAGGCCATCTCGGCGACCAAAGAGCGCTCCGTAGGTGTGGTTGTAGGAAGACCCCGCAACATGGCGGTCAATGACCGGAAATTCGAGTGCACGATCATCAATCGGCGTGCGGATGACCCTCTTGCCGTCGGCAGGGAACTTCCATCGCTCAAGGCGAGGTAGGTCAGAACCAAGAAGACCACCGACACCGAGATCGAAGGTCCGGTTGTAGACGACGACGTCGGCGATCATGTCGTCGCCATCGTCAAAGGCATTGGCAACGTGGAAGACGTAGCAGGGCTCGATCTCATACCAACGAATGCGAGTTCCTGGTTCTCCACGACCCAACACACCAACTCGAGCCTGAATCTGGTCATCAAACGCGAAGGGGAGACGGTTGCCCTCCAGGGCAAGTTCAAGATCAAACGCGACTGGCAGGTCAAAGAACGCAACCTTGGTCGCCGAAACAGCGAAGTCGTGCACCATCACGCAGCGAGGAAGGTCAATGGACGTTGTCGTGAGCAGATTGCCGAGATCATCAAACTCGTGATAGCGGAGGTAGGGAGGTCCAAACGGGTCGTAGCCAAATGCCGTCATGCGTCCAGTCGCTGGATCGAATTTTGGATGAGCAGTCATGGGTGAGGCCAAGAGCCCTTCGAAGTCCTCGACACAAACGGTGTCGAGATCGATCGTCATCCGATGCGGCAGGCCAGATTCGACCAACGCAAGCATTCGCCCTGCATAGCGAACAATGTTGGTATTCGCCGGACCGTCAATGGCTTCTCTTGGACCGCGAGGCGCCTTTGTTCCGCTCGTAGTTGCAAGGACTCGAGTCCGAACGTATCGGTTCTTGTAGGACAAGACTTCGCCATCTCGAAGCACGATCCGGTGGAGCATTCCATCTCCAGAAAACCAGTGGTACGAAGCTGGATCAGGAACGACTGAAGGATTCGGGCCATTGCGGAACAAGATTCCATCAAGGCCAGGTGGAATTGCTCCTTCGATCTCGAATGGTCCGGATCGTTCGGTCTCTTCGGTGACGGATCGGAAATTCTCCATCAAGTAGGGATTTGTGCCGGCGAGAGGAGGAATGGTCGACAAGTACGGATCGGGCTTTGCCATGGTGCTGACCTTATCGGGCACCGCTGAATAGGCCGAGGTCTCGCGTAGGCTTTGGCGGTGGCCACCTTCAATTTGGAAGCCGATCTCACCGCTCGTGGGCTCGTGTTTCAACAGACCGATGATGAACTCTTCACTCGACTTGAGGCTCAACCAACGTCGGTCTATTGCGGCTTTGATCCAACGGCAGATTCACTTCACGTCGGCAACTTGCTCATGCTCTGCACCCTTCGTCGCTTTCAGATGGCGGGACACCGTCCGATTGCACTTGCGGGAGGTGCAACCGGAATGGTCGGAGATCCCGGCGGAAGGAGTGAAGAGCGAAACCTCCTGAATGCGGAGCAACTCTCAGCCAATCTCTCTGGCATCAACGTGCAACTGGCGAAGTTTCTCGACTTCTCCGACGCTGCAGGGACTGCCAAAGCAGTGCAACTCGACAATGCAGCGTGGCTTGGAGGCATGTCAATTTTGACGTTCCTCCGAGATGTCGGCAAACACTTCACCGTCAATGAAATGGTGGCCAAGGACTCGGTCAAGAGTCGATTTGAGCGCCCTGATCATGGAATCTCGTACACCGAGTTTTCCTACATGCTCCTTCAGGCCGCTGATTTCTTGCATCTCTATGAGAACGAAGGTTGCACGGTTCAAATTGGCGGGTCCGACCAGTGGGGCAACATCACCATGGGCACCTCGCTCATTCGCAAGGTCACGGGTGGGTTGAGCGCAGGGGTCACGATGCCCTTGGTTACGAAGGCTGACGGAACCAAGTTTGGGAAGTCCGTCGATGGAGCCGTTTGGCTCGATCGCAGTCGCACGTCGCCGTATCAGTTGTTCCAGTTTTTTGTTGGAGCAGATGACCAAATGGTTGGCGCGTACCTTCGCTACTTCACCTTCTTAGATCTCGAAGAAATCGCGCGCTTGGACGAAGCAACCGAGCAACACCCTGAACGCAGAGAGGCCCAGCGTGCCTTGGCGTTCGAAGTGACGTCGCTCGTCCATAGCCGAGAAGATGCAACTCGAGCTGAGGCTGCATCCACGGCGCTCTTCTCCGGCACCCTTGCTCAACTCGACCGAGCAACGCTTGAGGCAGTCGTTGCCGATGTGCCGACCTCAAGTCTTCATCGAAATGAGCTTGAGGCGACGGTCGATGTCATTTCGTTCATGGTCGACGCGGGACTCGTTCGCTCAAAGGCAGAGGCGCGACGAAGCATTGAGCAAGGTGGCTTGTACGTCAATGATGAGCGAGTGATTGATGCTGAGGCAGCGCTTTCGTTGAAGGACCTTCTGCACGATTCCTACGTGGTGCTCCGAAAAGGACGACGGCAATACCACGTGGTCATTGTTCAGTGACCATGAACTCAAAGAGCGCGCTCCTGGCCACGCTGTGCGTGGCGGCAGTAGTTGCCGCAGGTTGTGGAAGCGCTGCGTCAACCACTCCTGCAACTGAAGCATCAAATGCGCTGATCCAGTGGACCTCGATGACGCATTTCGATCAGGTCGTTGGCGACTTGCAGAATGACACTGCAAAGATCAATGAATCGATTGTGCGTTCCCGATCGAAATT
>CAIXCS010000052.1 GCA_903918025.1 uncultured Actinomycetes bacterium | reverse complement strand
TCGCCGTCCAAACCTCTGCGGGAACCGTCGCGCTCGACTCAGCGTTCCCTGCACTGCTTCCCTATCGAGTTCCCATCACGCTCGGCGTGATTTTGCTCCTCCTCTTAGGCAACTTGCGGGGGATCAAAGAGGCGGGAGCATGGTTCGCACTTCCCGTCTACTTCTTCATCTTGGCGCTGGGTTCGGTCATCATCATTGGTTTCATCAAGGAGTTCACGGGAAGCCTCACCATGCTCCCCATCCCGAGCTCCCAAGACTTGGGCTATCAACCCGGTCAAAGTCACCAGAATAGTTTCCTTATGGGTCTTGGGATCTTCTACCTCTTGAAGGCATTCGCCAACGGTGGCGCGTCACTCACGGGCCTTGAGGCTGTTTCAGACTCCATTGGGATGTTCCGACACCCTCGGTCTCGCAATGGGCGTCAGGTGCTCGTCACCATGTGCATCATTCTTGGCTTCCTCGTCATCGGCACGTCACTGCTCGCACACTGGACCCATGCGATTCCCTTCGCGAAGGGCTCGCCATCGGTGGTCTCCCAAGAAGTTCAAGCAGTTCTTGGATCGACCGGTATTGGTCACCTCATGTTCTTGGTGGTGCAGTTCGCAACCGTTGCCATCCTCTACACCGGTGCCAACACAAGTTTCAACGGGTTCCCGTATCTTGCATCCTTCGTTTCGAGTGACCACTACCTGCCTCGGCAACTCGGCAAGCGCGGCCACCGTCTCGCGTTCTCGAACGGCATCATCGTCCTGACGTCGGTAGCGATTCTCTTAGTCATTGCCTTTGACGCAAGCGTCAACGGATTGGTTTCGCTCTACGCAATCGGGGTCTTCACCGGTTTCACCATTGCTGGCGCCGGAATGTCGGCGCGTCACTGGAAGAAGCGCGAACCAAAGTGGCGACTTGGCCTTGTCGTCAACGGCTTTTCCGGGGTCTTAAGCCTTGTGGTCGTGGTCGTCCTCATGATCACCAAGTTCGGCGAGGGCGCATGGCTGGTCTTTGCCGTCGCTCCGCCAATGTTCTTTGGGCTCCTCCACCTCCGGAAAGAACATGACAAAGAAGAGGCACAACTCTCTGAAGGCGCCATTGCAACCATCGAGGCGCCAGTGCTGCGGCGACACATGGTTGTCGTTCTCGTCGATCGCCTGGACATGGCGACCGCTCGGGCCATTCAGTATGCGAAGACGCTCCACCCTGATGATCTTCGAGCGGTCCACTTCAACCTCGACCCAATGGTCACGAGCGAGTTGGCGGACGACTGGAGCAGGCTTGGCATCAATCGTTTCCCGCTCGATGTCATTGAATGCCGGGACCGGCGACTTGATCGCGCGTCCATTGAACTCGTCGCCGACATCGTTGCTGACGGCGCCACCGAGTGCACCGTGCTTCTCCCTCGACGTGTGTTCAATTCCAGAATTAGTCGAATTCTCCATGATCGAACTGCCGACAAGATCGCAGATGCTCTCTCGACGGTTCCCCACGTTGCTGCCACCATTGTTCCCTTCAACCTCAATCGAAGAGGCTCAGAAGTGGACCTCGGGTCCATTGATCTAGAGGTTGCCGCAGAGACTCCCGAGACATGGATGGAACGTCCAACAAAGCTCACCGAGCTCGACTTGGCTCTGGCAAACCGGTCAGATGGCACCGTGCACATTGGAGAGGTCATCGGCCGCAAGCGGGCAAAGGTTGCCGGACGAGTTCGGTCCATCAGAGTCCAGCCTGCTCGCGACACCTCAAATCTTGAAATCGTCCTTACCGATGACACCGGCGACATGACCATTGTCTTCTTGGGCCGTCCAAGTATTCCGGGAATCCAACCCGGAGCTCGCCTCGTTGCCGAGTCAATGGTTGCCGAAAAGAGCGGGATACTCACCATGACGAACCCTGACTATGAACTCGTTGGTGGCCACGACGCCTAACGACCATCGCTCAATTTGGCGCCCGGACGCGTAAGGTAATCCGCTCGATGCTCTCTTTCTTCTCAAACCCGCTAGGACTACGACATGGCTAAGGCGCTCGTCATCGTCGAATCACCCGCGAAGGCAAAGACCATTGGCGCCATGCTCGGCAGCGACTACATCGTCGAGTCGTCCATTGGTCACATCCGAGACTTGCCAAATGGGGCCGATGAGGTCCCGGCAGCCTACAAAGCCGAACCATGGTCTCGGCTTGGGGTCAATGTGGATGACGGCTTCAAGCCGCTCTACGTCGTCTCTCGCAATAAGAAAGACGTCGTCAAGAACCTGAAGACCCAGTTGAAGAAAGTCGACACGCTCTTCCTCGCGACCGATGAAGACCGCGAAGGTGAATCCATTGCTTGGCATCTCTTAGAAGTCCTCAACCCCGGGAAGTCGGTTGAGGTCAAGCGCATGGTCTTCCATGAAATTACGAAGGCGGCCATTGAACGAGCCGTCGTTGAGTCAAGAGACCTTGACCGGCGCCTCGTTGATGCTCAAGAGGCCCGACGAATTCTCGATCGCCTCTATGGCTACGAAGTTTCCCCTGTCTTGTGGAAGAAGGTTCTCCCACGCCTGTCGGCGGGAAGAGTCCAATCGGTTGCGACTCGTCTCGTTGTCGAGCGGGAACGAGAGCGAATGGCCTTCCATTCGGCAACGTGGTTCGACGTCACGGCAACGTTCACCGGCGCGAGCTCTCCAGTGAACGCAACGCTCGTCAGTGTTGGTGGTCGAGAGCTGGCGTCGTCCAAGGACTTCTCCTCCCTCGGTGAGATGACCTCAGATCGACTCGCACTCAGCGAGGCCGACGCAAGCGCACTTGCGTCCTCACTCCTAACGGCAGCCTTCACCGTTGGTTCCGTTGTTGAGAAACCATTCACCTCGAAGCCTCAGCCACCCTTCATGACGTCAACCCTTCAGCAAGAGGCTGGAAGGAAACTCCGGATGACGGCGAAGCGAGCAATGCAGGCCGCCCAGCGTTTGTACGAACAAGGCTGGATTACCTACATGCGCACCGACTCGACGACGCTGTCGAGCCAAGCCATTGAAGCAGCGCGTGCACAGGCTCGATCGCTCTACGGACCCGAGTACGTCCCGAACGAACCTCGTCGCTACGAGAGAAAAGTCAAGAACGCGCAGGAAGCCCACGAAGCAATTCGCCCAGCCGGCGATTCATTCCGAACTCCAGATGAAGCCGCTCGATCGCTCTCGGGCGATGAATTGCGACTGTACGAACTCATCTGGATGCGGACGGTCGCCTCGCAGATGATGGATGCTCGCGGAACGAGCGCTCAGGTTCGAATTACCGCAATCGTCCCTGAGCAGTCGCAGGCAGCAGCAGGAGAAACGGTTCAGTTCCAGGCCAATGGCCGGGTCATTGCCTTCCCTGGTTACCGGAGGGCCTACGTCGAAGGATCAGACGATCCTGATGGTGACCTTGCCGACCAAGAGAAAGTCCTTCCCGCACTTGTTGAGGGACAACCCCTCACCGGAGAGAACTTCGAGCCCGTTGACCACCACTCGCAGCCTCCTGCGCGCTACACCGATGCGAGCCTCGTCAAGAAGATGGAAGAGCTTGGGATTGGCCGGCCTTCGACCTACGCGAGCGTGATTTCAACCATTGAAGATCGTGGGTATGTGTGGAAGAAGGGACCAGCACTCGTTCCTTCCTTCATTGCGTTCTCGGTCACGGGGCTCTTAGAGCAACATTTCAGCGATCTCGTTGACTACAACTTCACCGCTTCAATGGAAGATGACCTCGACCGAATTGCTGGCGGTCAAGAGGAGTCACTTCCATGGCTCAGTCGGTTCTACTTCGGCGATGCGTCTGCAACTGCTCACGTTGCCAACATTGGCCTCAAGGCTGCAGTAACCAGTCACATCGACGAGATTGACCCGAGGGCAGTCAATACCCTCGTGCTCGGTGCTGATGAGAACGGCGAACTGGTCGTCGTGCGGTCGGGAAAGTATGGGCCCTACCTCATGCGAGGTGAGGAACGGGCATCAATTCCTGACGACACGCTTCCTGATGAACTCACGATCGAACGAGCAATTGAACTCCTTCTGGCACCGTCGAATGATCGAGAACTCGGAACGGACCCAAGTTCGAACCTTCCGGTCTTTGCCAAGGCAGGCAGATTTGGACCCTACGTTCAACTTGGTGAGATGGTCGGCAAGGAGAAACCAAAGACTGCCTCGCTGTTCAAGGACATGGACCTTGCAACCCTCTCCTTGGATGAAGCCTTGCAACTCCTCACGATTCCCCGTCTCGTTGGCCTCGACCCAGAGACCTCGACACCTATTGAGACCTTCAATGGCCGCTATGGCCCCTATGTCAAGAAGGGAACCGACTCGCGAAGCCTCGAGACTGAGGGACAAATCTTCACGCTCACCTTGGACGAGGCAGAAGCGATCTTTGCCCAACCAAAACAACGCCGTGGTCGAGTTGCTGCTGCTCCATTGAAGGAATTCGGACCTGACCCCGTGAGCGGTGCCCCGATTGTTGCCAAAGACGGCCGATTCGGGATCTACGTCACCGACGGCACAACCAACGCGAGCTTGAGGAAGGGTGACGACCTTGAGACCTTGACCGTCGATCGAGCCCAAGAGCTCCTCCAAGATCGACGAGACGCTGGTCCCTCTACTCGCAAGAAGGCTGCAGCGAAGAAGACAACGGCCAAGAAGACAACGAAGACGTCGACGGCGAAGAAGGTCGCGAAGAAGACGACTGCCAAGAAGGCAGCAGGAGCGACCAAGACCGCCACCAAGAGGACAACCACCGCCGGAAAGGCGATTGGCGCCGCTCTTCAGCCGACGAACTCGGACGACCAACCGTTCTGATGCCGACCGGTCGATTCCTCGCGTTTGAAGGCATCGATGGCTCGGGCAAGTCCACCCAGGCAGCACGGGTGGCGAAAGGGCTCGGTGCACGGCTGACCTTCGAGCCCGGAGACACTGTGCTCGGCGCGGCGCTGCGAGAACTCTTGCTCCACGACTTCACTTCCAATCCAACCTCTGTTGCTGAGGCACTCCTTATGGCTGCTGACCGGGCTCAGCATGTCGAGACCGTCATCGTCCCTGAGCTTCAAGCAGGCCGTCATGTCGTGACCGACCGGTTCAATGGCTCGACGCTCGCCTATCAAGGTTTTGGAAGAGGACTTGATCTCGCCGTTCTCAGAGAGGTTCTTGGATTTGCGACTGGGGGACTGGAGCCAGATCTCACCATCGTGGTCGACTGTGATCTTGAAACAGCGAGGGCACGGTCATCCGGAGCAAAGGCGGACCGGTTAGAACAGTTGGACCCGTCATTTCATGCTCGGGTCCGAGAAGGGTTCCTTCAACTGGCCGATTCCACACCCTCGTGGGTGGTCATTGATGGGGGGCAGAACCTTGATGAGGTCGCCGCGGCAACCAATGCAGCAATTGCTCAGCACCTCAAGTTGGAGGTGAGGTCGTGACTCCTCTGTTTGATGAGGTCGTTGGCCAAGAAGCTGCCATTGCAACCCTCACTCAAGCGCTGGTGAGTCCTGTGCACGCCTACCTGCTCGTTGGCCCTTCGGGTTCGGGGAAAGAGCTCGCGGCTGAAGCATTCGCCGCAGCGCTCGTCTGTCCGGACCGAGGCTGTGGGACCTGTCGAAACTGTCAACTTGCAGCGGCTCGACGCCATCCGGACATCATTGAGACCTCACGAACTGGGGCAACGGTGTCGGTGGAGGACCTTCGTTCTCTTGCTGCACTTGCGCAGCGCAGACCGCTCGAAGCAGCCCGTCAGGTGTTGATTGTCGATGACGTGCACCTCGCAACCAAGTCTGCTCCGGCACTGCTCAAGACGCTCGAAGAACCACCTCCCTCAACGATCTTCATCCTCCTCGCTGACGATCTCCCGCCCGAACTCGTCACCATTGCGTCGAGGTGTGTGGAGGTCGCCTTTCCCCCATTGCCAATGCGAACCATCGCCTCTGCACTGGCTGGTGGAGGCTGTGACCCTGAAACGGCTCGGACCATTGCTCGAGCGAGCGGCGGGAATCTTGACCGAGCCCGCCTTCTTGCCGAGGACAGTGCCTTCAGTGTTCGTCTCTCACTCTGGGCATCTGCTCCCCAACGAATTGGATCCGGAGGAGGCGAAATTGCCATCCTTGCCAAGGACCTCATTGAAGTTACCGAAGCAGCACTTGCCCCATTGAAGGAGAAACACGCTGCTGATCTCGCTGCTCGAATCGCCGAATCAGAAGCGATGGGGGAACGTTCCCTTCCAGGCCGGAAAGAACTCACCGAGAAACAAGCTCGGCTAGAGCGCCGATATCGCTCGGAGGAACTGAGGGCTGGACTCGGCGCGCTCCAACGGACCTACGCAGATCTTTTGGCTGAGGCTGTTTCTGGAGGCCCAGAACGGGTCGCAGAAGCCCGTCACGCTGGCGCATCAATTGACGCAATCACGGCGAGCATCGCAACCTTCCGCCATAACCCCAATGAGCTCCTTGCGCTTCAGTCGCTCCTCGTGACCCTCGCTCAAAACAGGATCTAGCGATCGGCGGCCCAGGGGGGCGTTCCCGGGTCTACCATTTGGCCGAGATGACCAAGGGGGCATGATGGCAGATCAATCCACCTTCGACTCGGCCTACCAAGCGGCATCACTCCGCCGGGAGCGATTCACGACCATGTCAGGGATTCCTCTCGAGCCGGTCTATGGACCAAGCGGAGCGGAACTTCCAGGACAATTTCCCTATACGAGAGGCCCGTTCGCCTCGATGTACCGCTCAAAGCTCTGGACGATGCGCCAGTTCGCTGGATTTGGCTCTGCCGCAGACACCAATGCACGCTTCCATCAATTGCTCGCTTCGGGAGGGACCGGGCTCTCGACCGCCTTCGACATGCCGACCTTGCTCGGAAAAGACTCTGACCACCCGCTCTCAAGAGGAGAGGTGGGCAGGGCCGGTGTTGCCATTGACACTGTCGAGGATATGGCGGTGCTGTTCAACGGCATTGACCTCGGAGCCGTCACCACCTCAATGACGATCAACTCTGCCGCTGCGGTCATCATGGCGATGTACATCAACGTGGCAGAAGCTTCCGGAACCGCTCGAGCGCAACTTGGCGGAACGCTCCAGAACGACATCTTGAAGGAGTACCAAGCCCAAAAGGAGTACGTCTTTCCTCCGCGACCTTCCGTTCGCCTCGTCACGGACCTCATGGCCTTTACGACGGAAGAGATGCCCAAATGGCATGCAGTTTCGGTTTCGGGCTATCACATCCGTGAAGCAGGTTCGACGGCCGCGCAAGAGTTGGCCTTCACCCTCGCCAATGGATTTGCCTACGTCGAAGCGGCCATAGCGGCGGGGCTTCCGGTCGACAGTTTCGCTCCTCGCCTCTCGTTCTTCTTCAATGCACACATTGACTTCTTCGAAGAAATCGCAAAGTACCGAGCGGCTCGCCGCCTTTGGGCGACGTGGATGCGAGATCGCTACGGCGCTCGGGCTGAGAAATCCCTCACGCTGAAGTTCCACACCCAGACCGCTGGTGTCTCGCTCACCGCGCAACAACCGGAAGTCAATCTGGCTCGGGTTGCCATTGAGGCCTTGGCTGGAGTCCTCGGTGGCACGCAGTCGCTCCACACCGATGCCTTCGACGAAGCCTTGGCACTGCCAACGGAGAAGGCAGCGAGACTTGCGCTGCGAACACAACAGGTGATTGCCGAAGAGACAGGCATCGCCCACGTTGCCGACCCGCTCGGAGGGAGTTACTTCGTCGAAGCACTCACGAGTGCCCTTGAAGCCGAAGCAGAAGTGGTGTTTGCGCAACTAAATGCAAGAGGTTCTGGCTCGATGCTTGAGGGCGTTCTCGAAGCAATCGAAGACGGGTGGTTCCAAAACGAGATCGCGGACGCTGCCTACGCGTTCCAAAAGTCGGTAGCTGCTGGAGATTTCGTCACGGTTGGCGTTGATGCCTACGTTGACGGAGACGACAGCGAAACCCCCATCTTGTACATCGATGAAGCAGTTGAAGATGAGCAGCTCGGTCGTTTGGCCGAGGTAAAGCGAAGCCGGAATGACCGAGACGTGGCACGAGCTCTTCGCGACATTGCTGCAGTCGCGGCAGACCCGTCCATCAACCTCATGCCGGCGCTCCTCAACGCTGCCAATGCTCGCTGCACGGTTGGTGAGCAAATGGATGCAATGGAGTCCGTCTTCGGCACGTGGAGCGAACCATCACTGTCGTGAACGAGGTTCCGGTCCGCGTGCTCTTGGCCAAGGTTGGCCTCGATGGCCATGACCGGGGTCTTCGGCTCATTGCTCGGATCTTGCGTGATGGTGGATGCGAAGTGATTTACGCCGGACTCCGCCAGACGCCAGCAATGATCGCAGCGACCGTTATCCAAGAAGATGTCGATGTCGTTGGGCTCTCCATGCACAATGGCGCCCACTTAACCCTCGCTCCATATGTGCTGATTGCACTTCGCAATGAGGGGTTGGACACGCCGGTAATTGTTGGGGGCATCGTTCCTGATCGAGATCTTCCGGCCATGACCGCAGCCGGGGTTGCCGCCGTTCTCGGGCCTGGAACGTCCGCAGATGATGTCGTTCGCATTGTCCAAGAAGCCGGTCGGCGCGGAAGTACGCTCACTTAGCAAGTAGGACTTGCCGTTGGAACCACCTCTTCATTACCAGCGAGTAACATTCACAGATGCGATTTCTCGCCCCTGTGGCAGCCTCAATCGCCCTCTCCGTTCCGCTTGCGGCAACGACGCTTCCCTCACCAACAGCCGGGGCGTCTACGACGACGTATCTGTGTAAGAGCGCTGCCTATGCCTGCACACTCGGGGGTTACGGCCCTACGTCAGCGTCCCACGCGGGGTGGGCATGGCGGTTCTATGGAGGAACCTGGCCGAGCTACAACGCCTATGGCCCACACAACTGCACCTTGTATGTGGCCTATCGCCTCGCTCATGCGGGTATCACCCTGTCCTGGCACGGCAACGGCAACCAGTGGGCGCAGCTCGCTGGTTCCCATGGGGCGCTCGTCAACCACACGCCTACTCCGGGCTCGGTGGCGCAATGGATGTCCGGACATGTTGCCTATGTCGAATCGGTTTCACCCCGTGGCGTCATCATCACTGATGACAACTTCAGTGGCAGCTACACCACTCGTCAACTACTCACCCATTCAACGAATTGGCCGAGCTACTTCCTGCACTTTGGGGCTCCAACTCCCGAGAAGCCCAAACCTGCTCCGCCGATTGCCACCGTCTTCACCATCACCGGCAAGCACGCTTAAGCGTCGAAGGTCTAGGCCAAGCGCTCGAGCATGGCCTTCATTTGCTCGTGAATGAGGTTGACGGCCTGAAGCGGACGAATCATCACCTTGAATTCTGAGATTTGCCCAGCATCGTTACAGGTGATCATGTCAATACCGTTGACGTACTTGCCTCCAATGGTTGTCTCAAATTCGAGCACCGCATGATGGCCAGAGAGGATCTCTTTCACATAGGTAAACGAGCCACCTGATGATGGAGCGCTTCCTTGCCCGTCACTCGAACCATCGCCGGGAAAGGTCTTTGACGCCGCCGTCAAGTAGAGCTTGGTGATCTCCTTCCCTACCTGCGGGCTGAAAACGATTGGTGAGAGAAAGACACAGTCATCGGCCAAGAGCACGTCGAGACCACCATCGAGGCGGCCGCGCACATGGTCGTGCCACTTCTCCACAACCGCAACAATGGGATCGGCTCGGTTCTCCATGTACTTCTCCTTCTCGACGTCGACGGGTCAATCCGTCTTGAGGGACGGTAGCGCAGGACTAAGAGTTCATCATTGAACTCTCGACGAGGGCTTCTGGGCGAAGCGCCTCCAAGAGTTTCTCGGCTTGTTCGTGGAATCGGACCACATTCTCCAACTTGATCCCCTCGTAGCCTCGAATGAGGTCGGGAAGCTCCAAGACCTCGAGGAGTAGGTCGATCGACCCACTCGTCGCGAGGGTCAGCGCTTCGAAAACCAACTGGTCGTACTCGGTGATGAGCCGACGTTCCGTCCGACGCACCACGGTGTGCCCAAACGGGTCGAAGAAGGTTCCACGGAGTTTGCGCATGGCTCGAAGCAACGTGAAGGTCGGTCGCACAGTTCGGCGAAGTGCGAGCTTTCGCTTCATCCCGAGCGACCGGAGCATCGGGGGATGGAGCAACACCGCGACCTTTGCCCCCTTGCCGAAGGACCGCTCGATCCAGTCGCGCTGATCATCCAAGAGATGGAGCCGGGCAACTTCGTACTCATCCTTGTAGGCACGGAGTTTGTAGGCATTGCGAAGATAGGCCATCAGGAGCAGGTGTCCGGTGTCGAGGTCCTCGAGCCGCTCCGCCACCTTGGATGCGGCATTGACGTACTCGAGCGCGACCGACCGGGACTGATACGCAACCAGATCATCCGCTCGACCGAGCAAGAGCGCACGCGGTTCTTCGGAATACTTCAAGGCATCCACTGCAGCGACAACGTGCACGTCAGGAACGTGTGCTGCACGTGTCGCTCCAGTAGGAGCGATGGCGGCTTCGACCGCCGCTCTGTCGAGCACGGCCGCTCGTCCCCAGGCAAACGCCGCAAGATTTGGTTCGACGGACGTGCCATTCATCGCTATTGCTTCTTCAATCGATGCCGCGGTGAGCGGCAAGCAACCAGCCTGGAATGCTGCGCCCAACAGCACGAGGTTCGCCGCCAAGTGGTCGCCAACGACGGCTTCGGCAACACCAAGCGCGTCGAGATACACATTGTGTTCGCTCCGGGTGAGTGGTTCAACGAGGGCATGAACGGCAGCATTATCTGGAGTCTTCGGGCCCTTCCGCATGAGTTGCTCATGAGTAGGTGACGTTGACGTGTTCAAGATGGCGATCGTTCGATCATTCGACAACTTGTCGGCAACCGTTGGATGGAGGACCCCCAAGAGGTCGAACCCAAGGATGAGGTCAATCGTGTGCTCTGAGGCCTTCGGAGCGGTATGCAGCTCGTGTCGCGCGATACGCACATCGGAAATTACCGGTCCGCCCTTCTGCGCCAATCCGGTCTGGTCGAGACCAGAGGCAAACTGCCCTTCAAGCCGTGCCGCCATCTGCAGAATGCGCGAAACCGTCACCACGCCGGTGCCACCAACACCGGTCATCCGAATCGAGACATCGTCGCCAACAAGCGCAACCGGTGCGGTCAGGGTGAGGGGAAGCGGTGGAATGACGTGATCGACATGACGACCTGGGATGACCTTCAGAAACGAAGGGCAGTCGCCCTCCATGCAGGAGAAATCGAAGTTGCAGGAACTCTGATGGATTTGGGTCTTGTCGCCAAATTCCGTCGCAACAGGTTCGACGGAAAGACACGTTGACTTGACCTGACAATCGCCGCAACCCTCACAGACGCGAGCATTGATCGCGATTCGATGTTTCGGTGTGGTCACGGTGCCGCGTTTGCGAAGGCGTCGTTCCTCCGCTGCACAGCGATCGTCGTGGATGAGCACGGTGACGCCTGAAACCTTGGCCAATTCCTCTTGAACGTCAGGGAGATCATCTCGATGGCGGACCGAGGCAATTGGATCGAGCACGACGCCGTTGTAGAGGTCAGGTTCTGGAGTGGTCACAATGACCTGCTTGACGCCCTCAAGCGCCAACCACGCCGTCAACTGGGGAACTTCCAGCCCACCTGTTGGCGTTTGCCCCCCGGTCATGGCAACTGCCCGGTTGTAGAGCAGTTTGTACGTGATCGGAACGCCAGCGACGACGGCCGCTCGAATCGCCAAGGAGCCGGAGTGAAAGAACGTCCCATCGCCGAGGTTCTGGATGTAGTGCGAGTCGCTCGTGAACGGAGAGAGGCCAATCCATTGCGCCCCTTCTCCACCCATCTGCGTCAAGCCCACCTTGTGGCCACGAGCTTCGTCTTGGAAGGCGACCATGACATGGCAACCAATACCCACACCAACCAACTGGTCATCATCGGCCTTGGTCGAACGATTATGCGGACAGCCTGAGCAGAAGTACGGCTGGCGCACTGGCAGTGCCGTCACCGCCAACTTGGTCTTTGGGCGCTGGACACGAGCGATCTCTTGCAGCACCCGTTCTGGTGGGTCGTGGCGAACGAGCACCTTCGCCAAGACGGCAATGAGGCCGTCGATGTCCATTGACCCCCAGCGCGGGACAAGTGGACTTCCGTCGACGTCCTCCTTGCCGAGAATGCGAGGAAGGTTTGCGGCGCCGTAGAGCGCATCGCGAATATGCAGTTCAAGAAATGGCCGCTTGTCCTCGACGACGAAGACCGTCTCGAGCCCTTCGGTGAAGTCGCGAAACTCTTGATGGTCGAGCGGCCAAATGAGACCGATCTTGATCAGGCGAATTCCCATCTGCTCGAGTGCTGCGTCATCAATCTCCAAAATCTCAAATGCTCGGAGCAGGCTCGCGTAGGTCACCCCGGAAGCAATGATCCCAAGCGTGGGCTTCGACGCTTCAAACGTCACGGCATTCAAGTGATGGCGTTTGGCATAGGCAGTCGCTCTTGGGATTCGAGTTTCAAAGAGGTGCTGCTCGGCCTCGACTGCCCTCGCTCCAAGAAGCGTCGCCCTGAAAATTGGTCGATCGCGATCGGGGACGGGGATGAAGGTCGCTGGGTCGACGAGGTCAACCACCGCAGCAGCATCCGCCAGGTCCGTCACCACGCGAAGCGCCGTCAAGGTTCCTGCTTCTCGAGACATTGCCACCGCATGGAGTTGATAGGCAACCATCTCACCGACGGTTGAGGGGTTAAACGCTGGAATGAGGAGCGACTCGCACATTTCCGCACTCGCTGACGGCAAGGTCGAGGATTTCGATGAAGGGTCATCGCCAATGATGGCGACCATCCCTCCGAGCGGCATGGTGCCGGCATAGTTCCCATGACGAAGTGCATCCGCGGCCCGGTCAAGGCCGGGATTCTTCCCGAACCAGTAGCCAACAACGCCGTCATAGAGGGCGCCAGGGACCTGGTCGAGTAGCTGACTACCAACGACTGCAGTCGCCGCCAACTCTTCGTTCAATCCATGCTGGAAAATGACGTTGGCCGGATCGAGGAAACGTTTTGCTCGATCGAGTTCCATGTCAACACCACCAAGTGGCGAGCCCGGGTACCCAGAAATGAACGAGGCCGTGTTGAGTGAGCGTCCATGATCGAGCCACATCTGCTCGAGGGCGGCACGAACGATGGCCTGAATACCCGACATGAGCACGCTGCCTGAAGTGGCGGTGAATACGTCGTCGAGTCGGACGTCACTCTGCTTTGCCATCTGGGCTCTCCTGTCGTCGCCTCCCCAACGTATCGCTGAGGATGAGGTCTGCGCCCGACCT
>CAIXCS010000051.1 GCA_903918025.1 uncultured Actinomycetes bacterium | reverse complement strand
GGTTCGTCATTGACGTTGCCACCTTCTAATTGACGATCTGCCTTCAGGAGGACTGACCCATGTCGACCCACGAGCGGGAACTTCTCGATCCGGTTGATCTCTGTACCCCCGATGGCCTCTCACTCAATCACGACGCGATGGGTTGGTCGCGCCGAACGCTCCATCGCACGAACTTGGGTGGCTACTTCGGTCGCAACAAGCGATGGGACTACTGGGGAATTCTTGCTGGCGATCTCCTCATATCGGTGACGTTGGCTGATCTTGATTCGTTTTGCCTTGCCGACGTGTACTGGGCGGAGATCTCGACTGGTCGAACCGGTGGGCACTCGGCTTTAGCTCCTCAAGGGGCGATTTCCATGCCAGATCTTCCGAGCACCACCACGATCTCCATTGAACTTGAGGGACTGAACCTTGAGGTCGCTGACAAAGAACGTGAAACAACCTTCGCCGTGAGTTGGACTGAAGCAGATGGGACAAAGTCGTCGCTCGATGCAACGATTCAGCGACCTATGGGGCTCGAGTCACTCAACGTGGTCATTCCATGGCACGACGAACTCTTCAATTTCACCTCAAAACATTGGGCTCGACCAGCACAGGGAACGCTCACGCTCAAAAGTGAGTCCATTGAGTTCGGTCAACCTGGCGGTGAGGAAGCTTGGGGTGTGCTTGATGTAGGTCGCGGACGTTGGCCAGCGAAACTCAACTGGAATTGGGGTGGTGGAGCGGGTCGTGTTGGCAACCACATCGTCGCTTTGCAGTTCGGAGCAAAGTGGACCGACGGATCTGGTTTCACCGAGAACGGAATCTTGGTTGACGGCAAGTTGTCGAAGATTGGGAGGGATCTTGAGTGGACCTACGACTGGGAGAACCCGCTCGAGCCATGGAGAATTGTTGATCCAGGAGGTCAGCTCGACGTGACCCTCCTTCCGCGCTTCGACAAGCACTCTGCACTCGAGGTCTCGGAGGATCTTGGAAGTGAGACGCATCAGGTATTCGGGACGTGGTCAGGTTCACTGGTTACTGATGACGGTCTCGTACTGAGTTTGCATGGAATTGAAGGCTTTGCTGAAGAAGCTCGGCAGCGTTGGTAACGAGCAGTCCAACGTTTGCAGAGGATTCGAGAACGAGGTCGCTTGATGATCCAGGCAGCGTGAAATCGTTCGCGCGAAACTCGACAAGATGAGCGACGAGATTCGACAGATTGGCATCTTCTTGTTTCCTGATGTTGAGGAACTCGATGCGGTAGGTCCTTGGGAAGTGCTGTCATATTGGACCCGCAATTTCCCGGACGACGGCTACGCCGTCTCCACCTTTTCTCCTGATGGCGAAATGGTTTCCTGTGCGAAGGGGCTCCGAATCACGCCAGATTGGTCCTTTGCCTCGATGCCTCGCCTCGAGGTGCTTCTCTACCCGGGCGGGCAAGGCACGCGGCCGCACCTCAAAAATCCTGAACAATTGGCATGGGTTCAGGCGCAACGAACGACCGTTCCGCTCATGACCAGCGTCTGCACGGGTTCCCTCGTGTTCGCCGCAGCTGGCCTGCTTGCAAACCGTCCCGCAACCACCCACTGGGCCTCACTCGATCTGCTTCAGTCGCTCGACCCAACCATTGACGTCCGAAGAGAAGATGAGCGGTTCGTTGACGACGGAGACGTCATTACCTCGGCTGGAGTTTCAGCCGGAATTGATATGGCGCTCCACTTGGTTGACCGGTTGGCGGGAACTGAACGCGCACGGCAAGTTCGGCGTGGCATTCAGTATGACCCCCAGCCACCCATTTAGTACTCGCTGAGATCTCTCAAAGGGCCGTGGTTCCTACGAAAGGTTTCCGTCATTTGCTTGTTCGACCAAGTTGAGTCGACGGTCCGGAATGAACCACATCACCGCGACTGTGGCGTAGGCAACGTAGGAAATGATTGGCGACACGAAGGCCAAGAAGACGCCGGCAAAGTAGAGCCCCAGCGAGACATATCCCTTTCGATCTCTTCCGATCGCCCGAGCTACCTCCGAATCGGTTCCATTGGCTCGAATGATTCTCTTGGTCAACAGTGAGTAGGAGAATCCTGCACCGAGGGCAATAACTCCGTAACACGATGCAGGAAGTGCATGACCAGGAAACTCTCCCATCCACGCGGTGACGGCGGGAAGGAGAGAGAGCCACAGCAGCAAGAACAGGTTTGACCACATGACGCCGCTGTCCATCCTCCTGGTCGCCCTGAGGAGGTGATGGTGGTTGTTCCAGTAGATCCCGACCATCGTGAAACTGAGGACGTAGACGAGAAGTTTCGGAACGACTTCATGGAGCGACGACAACGATGGTGCAGAAGGCGGTTTCACGTCGAACGCCATGATCGTGATGATCACCGCCATGACACCATCGCTAAATGCTTCGAGGCGGCCAGTCTCGTCGAGTCGCATACCTTCTCCTTGCTTGCAAAAAATCCCTACGTTTCTCGAGAGACTGTATGGGTGCACTGTTCCACGGGTGAACATGTCGGTTCTCACAACAGGTTCACCGTCTCAACGCTCGAGCCGGAGTCTTCAGCGTGATCGCGCGTAGACAGATTCAGTTCGTCGCCGGAAGCGGGTCATCACCAGAGCTGGCCAACCGCATAGCGCCCTTCCTCACTTGGCTGGGCCGGTTGTATCGACGGTCACGAGGGACCCAAATGACGAACGCAACCCATCGAGTCCTGCGGTTGTCTGGTCAATGCCGAACATCCAGCGGACGCCAGCGACCGTTAGTTGGTTGATGACGGGCCACTCCTTCGTGACCTTGAGATCAGGAGAATGACATCCGTCACTCGCTGTGAGACGAAAGGCAGCGGGCAGTGAGATTGCAAGGCCTTTGAGTAATGCCACAAGAACTCCTGTCCCTGGAACGGTGGCACAGGTGTCGGAGAAGACGAGGTGCCCGGACTTCGCAAGTGTGATCATCCGATGCTGACCCGACATCACGTTGTAGGTGGCCCTCATGAAGAACCCGGGCACTACAGCGTCCTGCTGGGCCGTGACGAAGATGCTTGGTTCACTCGGGAGGACGTTGAACGGTGCAGGTAGGGGCGGTGCAATTCCAGCTGTCGATGCGCCCGCCATCGCAATGAAGCCGAGATCGGGATTCTCCCCTGAGGTAGTGCTCTGTGCAGTCTCTAGCGACGAAAGCTCCTCTGCAGTGACTCCTCCAGCAGAGTGGCCGATGACGACGAAGCGAGAAGCGTCGACGGCGTGAGAGAGCGGTCCAGAAACCGATCCCTGCAAGAGGCGAACGGTGGCGAGGAGATCTTGGACGTCGGCGTAGGGATCGTTCGTTGGCGAGGCAATGCCGATGTAGGACCCGACGACTTCGGTGAGGTCTCGAGATGGATGATCTGGTGCCGCAACGATGAACCCCCAGCTCGCGAGTTGGGACGTCAAGAACGTGGACTGGTCTCGGAAACCTGCCCAACCGTGACTGAACAGCACCAGCGGGAATCGTCCAGGAGCGGAAGCAGCGTTGCGCACGGCACTTGAGGGGAACGTCGCGATCGACATGAGTGCTGGCTTGGACTTCAAGAGGGTGAGGAGGGGAGAAGGAAACCAACTGCCCATGTTGTAGGTGGATGACCGAGAGCGAATCGCCTTGGCCGGGTACCAAATTTCGGCCGAGGTTGCGTACCCTTCGCTCGGCACCGGTACCGCGAGGGTGACTTCTCCCACGGAGTACGGGCCACGACCCTTGAACGTGCTCGACGTGACCTTCGGTACGTGGACGAACAAATCTTGATGAAGTGCTGACGTGCGTTCTACAACCGAACCAGAGGCACCGAACGACAACAGCGAGCTGCCGAGGATCACTGTAAGACCGATCGACAATCGACGGATCACCATCACTCTCCCGAAGCCGCTGCAAAAATACGGTACTCCGACACCACGGTCCCGAGGGCTCGGCCCCGCTCCGGTTCTTGTAGGTCGCAATGCCCAACTCGAACGTTCAGCGCCTCGAAGGACGTCCCAGCGACCGGGTCATTCACTGGTTAGGAGAAACGATGGATGAGGTACTTCGAAACGAATCTCGAGGGGCAGGGGCTTGGGTTCAACTGCTCAGAATCTCTCGCGTCGCACGGTGGCGCGCCGTCCCCGGATCTTGGTATTGCGAAGCGCACTGATGACTTCTTCTGCTGCTCCATCAGGCACGTCGATGAGCGAGAAGCGCCCCGAGATCTCAATGGAGCCAACGTCTCTGCCGCTGAGGCTCGTTTCTCCGGTAATCGCGCCAACGAGGTCTTGAGGACGTAGACCTGCTTCACGACCGAGGTTGATGAAGAGTCGAGCCATGCCAGCGCTGCTTCCAGAGGTTGCACGCTTATTTCGACTTGGTCGAGCCTCACGCGACTGACTCTTCGGCGCCGACGAAACAAATGCTTCGGGAATATCTTCCTCGTCGTCTGGGCCACCAATTGCAGTGTGGGCAAGGCGAACTGCAGCGAGTGCGATCTCCATGAGGTCAAACTCTTCGGAGAGCGACTCAACGACGACTCGAAACCCATCCAGATCTTCTTCGAGGATGCTCTCGCGAAGCGCTGCGCGAGTGAGATCGAGGCGGCGCTCCTTGAGGTCAGCCACGGTCGGGATCTTCTCAACGGAGATCTTCTTCTTGGTGACGTGCTCGATCGTTTTGAGCATGCGGTGCTCACGAGGTTCGGCCAAGGTGATGGCGACACCATCTCTCCCGGCACGTCCAACTCTGCCCATGCGGTGGACATAGGTGTCAACCGAGGACGGCACGTCATAGTTGATGACGTGGGTGAGGTGATCAATGTCGAGTCCTCGAGCAGCGACATCGGTGGCAATGAGCAGGTCGGCTGTTCCGCCGCGGAGCCGAGCCATGACCCGGTCGCGCTGATCTTGACTCATCCCACCATGGAGCGCTTCAGAGCGATAGCCACGACCATTGAGCGTTTCGGTCAGGCTATCGACGGCCTCACGAGTTCGGCAGAAGACGAGGGCAGCAGTTGGCGCCTCGACATCAAGAATTCGCCCGAGCGCAGCAGCTTTGTGGGAGCGCTGGACAATGTATGCCGAGTGCCGCACGCGCTTTGACGCTTCGTCCGCGTGCACTTCGTCGACAATCTGAATACGTCGAGGATCGGTGAGGTGTTTCCGGGCGATCGCGTCAATGCGCTTCGGAAGGGTGGCAGAGAACAGCACGGTCTGCCT
>CAIXCS010000050.1 GCA_903918025.1 uncultured Actinomycetes bacterium | reverse complement strand
GGCATTGACCAGCTCATCCAGATGGAGCGCAATGGAACTCGGTGCTCTGGTTTCATGGAGATCTGACGAAACACGTTGAAAGACGTCGCGAAGTTGCGCTGCCTTTCTCGGCGCAGTGTCACCACGCAGCCTCGTTGCCACCTGAACGAGCTCGCTCCCGAGAAGGTCGAAGAGATGATTGAGCGACTGCTGCCCGAGCGCTCGCTCTCCACGCTCTGCATCCAGTCGTAGTGCATGACTCGCTCGAATGATCCGGAGTCCGGCGGCGAGGAGCCCTCGATCGACAACGACAACTGAGGCGGAGACCTTTGGCTCGAGGGTCACTCGGCCAACAGCTGCGTCAGCTGCAGCCCACGCCAACCGAGTGGATCGGGCCCTCTCTCCTAAGGAGGTTGCCGGTGCCCCAGCTGACGTCACGAGATCACCAACGGAGTGGACGTATCGAGCAAGGCCATCAAAGAGTGCGGCAAGCGTCGAGTCGACTCCCGCTCTTGGGGGAGGGGGCCAGACCAGATAGGAAAGGAGGGCGATTCCTGCCCCAACAGCAACATCGAGTGCACGGTCGAATGCCGTTCCGGCCGAATCACGGACTGACGTGCTGAGGACAATCAGGATCAAGGCGGTGACAAAGCCAATGCCAACAGCGAAATTTGCAGCCCACGTCGTATAGGCGGCCCACGCAACGAACGCCACAAGCACAACCGTGAGCGCTTCGTTTGGATGGAGTGTCGTGACGAGAACCGC
Source organism: uncultured Actinomycetes bacterium (assembly GCA_903918025.1). Classification (GTDB taxonomy): domain Bacteria; phylum Actinomycetota; class Acidimicrobiia; order Acidimicrobiales; family RAAP-2; genus CAIQEU01. The sequence goes on along the minus strand of CAIXCS010000050.1, from coordinate 12,061 downwards.
GGCAAACAACGCCCCAAGAAGGTTGCCAACCACGCGTCCAATCCCTCTCCGAAGGAGACTCCCGTAGTCGGGCTTCAAAATAGTGACGACGGCAAAGGGAACCCAATAGGGCCTCGGCATATTGAGCCACGAAGCGAGGAGCAACGAAATCGGCACGGCGACTGCCAGCCGAAGCGCGTGACGCCTCACTTGAGGATTCGACCATGGGCGCGTTGCGAAGAGTCGACTCGAGGAACGGCGGCCAAGAGTGAGCCTCCGTCTTCTGCGAAGGTCGAATGCCCCCTGGCGGTCCACTCCTTCATTCAGGCGATCAACGAGTCCACCAGCGGCTCGGAGTTGGCCGCCAAGAGAGCGAAGATTCGAGGCACAGTGCGCGATGAGGAGCTGCTGCTCAGGGGAAGCTTCCGACTGAAGCGCCTCAAGCCGACCAAGAGCGTCTTCAAACGCTCCAAGCGATCGGCGAGATGTCTGGTCGATCGCTGATTGCCGAACCATTTGCGCGAGATCGGTGAGCACAAGATTGACTTCCGCGAGGACCGCCTCGAGTGTTGCACCCACTCGGATGGACGACCCTTGTTCGAGTCGTACCCGCAACCCGGAGAGAGCGGTCAATTGAAGTCGAATCCGCCTCACCTGGTCGAGCAATGCTCGAAGATCACGAACATCACTTCGTCCGTAAAGCGAAGGAGCCCGAAGGGTGCCTTCTGCGCTGTCCAGTATCTGCAGAACGTCGACGACAGCGTCGGTTGCAGGTCGCATGGCTTGGTCGGCAACTGCGTCGAGTCCTCGGGCAATGTGTTGTCGCTGGTGGCGCAGGCTCGGTGGCAACCTCAGAAGCAAGAGCCCACCAATCTCAATCACTGATCCAAGCAGCACGGCAAGACCGAGTTCCATTGCTCGGTGAGGCTGTTCGGCAAATCGTCCGAGAACCACAAACGCAATCACCGCTTGGGTGCCAACGATTCCTTGCGGGAGACCGAATCCAACAAGGAGACCGGCGCCGAAGCACCAGCAAATGAGCAGCGGAACATGAAGCCACAGCGTGGTCATCGTCGCGGAACCGACGATCACCGAAAGTGCCATCAGCGCCGCATCGATGAGGACGAGGCGGAGCGAAACCCGTGGGGCCCCAATGAGGGAGACGACGGCGATGAGGTTTGCCCCGATTGCCATGGCGACCGCGCCCTGGATGCTGCCGAACATCAAGCCAAACGCGAACACCAAAACGACCGGCAGAGCCGTGAACAGTCCAACGACTGGTGAGAGCAACCGAAGTTCAACCTTGAGGGTCGTGCGAAGGGTGGTGAACGGTGTCGTCACCTCACCACAACGTTCCCGCTGGACGGTAGGCAATGGCGTTGACCATTTGCCGGTTCGCCTACTCGTTTCCTGCGTTCATCTGGCACCGTGCCCACCGTACTGGCAAGGGACTTCGAGGAATCAGGGCAATCATCATCAGGATCTTCCATTGCTCCTCAAGACACTCGTGCGCCAAGTTTCGCTGTCAGAGAAGGAAATCCACCCACCGCGATCTCGACACCATTGGGGCGCTCAGAGCGCCCGCCACCTCGCCGAGGTCATCAGTGGATGAATTTCCCGAGCGAAGCACCCATCACGCCACTGAGGTAACTCGCATAGGTCTTCGTTAAGTGATCGTTGTCGGTGTAGACCACCATTGAATGAATCACTGGGCTGCATGAGGTCGCGCATAACCACCGTTGCGTTGGAAGAAAGAATGCTCCAGTGTGCGCTGCTGCTGCTCTCTCGGCTGCGTGCAGTGTGCTCGGTTGACCAGAAGTCGTTGGAGCGCCGCACGCGGTGACAAAGGAGGGCAACTGCGCGAGACAGGTTGGAATATTCCATGGAAACCAGGGACCATCTTCGATCACGCCAACCTTGCTTCCAGCACCCTGCAGGGTCCGAATGGTGGTTTCAAGTGCCGGGGTCCATGCCGATGCAGTAAATGACCTACCGGGACCGCTCGGCACATTGTGGTCACGCTCCGCCACAAGCACGAGCGAAGGGTGCAGGGCGACGATGCTCGAGATCTCTGAAGTTCGGGCTGCGTTGCAGACAGCCGGGAATTTCCATTTTGGGAGATAGACATCAACTTGCGCCGCCGGGCAAGCACCCATCCAAACCAGCGAGACGCGATACCCGCCGCTCAAGAGACGAGGCAAGAGTGCGGGCATCCACATCACCGCGTGGCTATCGCCAAACACCACCGCAGCTTTCTTCGATGACGCATTGCCATACGTACAAGAAAGAACCACACGACACTGACTTCGGAATCCCAATTGAATGAATTGATCAGCTGAGGCGGTCGGAAGTTCGGCCAGCGTTGCCTTTGACAACTTCGTCACCGAGTCGGCATCAGCCACCGCTGCCGCCACCTGGCTCGAGGATCCAGGCTCCACCAAGATGCCGGCCCCAACTGGGGAGCTCAGAAGAAGTGAGCTCATCAAGGCAGCAGACAACCAAGCAAGAGCGACTCGAGACTTGAGTATTTCCAACGCAGTGCCTCTCTCAAGATGAAGGACCTGGACCGCTGCAAGGTAGCAGTCGAGACCATCACGAAAGAGTCGCCAATTTCAATGGGACTTCAGGTATGGCTCCTGAACAACAACAACCGAGGAGGTCCGGGGTCAGGTTTTCATGATTTAAGTATATTGCTAAAATCATGGTATCATCGACTCATGCCCTCCACTGATCTCGATAAGCCGATCTACGCCGCGAAGGCTGACCTCTTTCGATCGCTAGGAAGCCCCGTTCGAATCAGAATTCTCGAGTTGCTCGTAGAGAGCGCTCAACCAGTCAGCGCACTTGGACTGGAACTTGGACTCGAACCATCGTCACTCTCCCAGCACTTGGCAGTACTGCGAAGGACGGGAATGATCACCTCGAACCGTTCCGGAAATTCGGTGACCTATACCTTGGCTGGGCCAGCCGTTGGTTCATTCCTTCTCGCCGCGCGTGCGGTCCTCACGACCACTCTGGAACGATCCCGCGAAGCACTCGAGGAGATCGAAAACACGCGATGACTCGCGAATGGAGGGCTGGTCGCCGTTGGAGAGCGCTTCGAGCAGTGCTCCCATCACGAACTGACTACATCGGTATCCCGAGATCGTGGAAGGGCGACCTCATTGCTGGTCTCACCGTTGGGGTGATTGCCCTTCCACTTGCACTTGGATTCGGCGTTGCTTCAGGGGTAGGCGCTCGAGCAGGACTCATCACCGCCATTGTGGCGGGACTTGTCGCTGCGGTGTTCGGCGGCTCCTCTTCGCAGGTTTCGGGGCCAACTGGCGCAATGGCCGTAGTACTCGCTCCTATCGTGCTCGCCCATGGACGTGGTTCGGTTGCGCTCGTAGCACTCATGGCAGGGATCATCCTCCTCGCGATGAGCGCAGCTGGAGCGGGTCGCCTCATCCAGTTCGTTCCTTGGTCGGTGCTTGAGGGCTTCACCTTGGGCATTGCGATCACCATTGCCCTCCAGCAGATGCCACTCATCCTTGGCGAGCCAGGCCCTAGTGGTGGTGGCGTGCTTCGCGGGGCTTGGTTTGCCCTCGCTCATGCGAGCGCTGGGCCATGGGCGATCTCGTTGCTGCTCGCGGGCTCCGTCGTACTCATCATGGTGACATGGTCAACCTTCACCACGGCGTTACCCAGTTCCATCGTGGCGGTGGCGCTCGTCTCGGTCACCGCTTGGCTGCTCAATGCAAAGGTCCCGACAATTGGCAGCCTTCCTTCACACCTTCCCATGCCATCTTTTCCGGCGTTGCATGTCACGCTTGTTCGTCAACTCTTCGGGCCGGCGTTCGCCGTCGCAACGTTGGCTGCGCTTGAGAGCTTGCTGTCCGCGCGCGTAGCCGATGGCATGAGCGGCACGACGAGTAGCGACCAGCGCGAACTCTTCGGACAAGGGCTCGCCAATGTCGCGGCGGGCCTTTTTGGCGGCATGCCAGCCACGGGGGCAATTGCCCGAACAGCAGTCAATGTTCGCTCAGGTGCGAAGACGAGAGTGGCGGCGGTGACCCATTCCTTGGTCATTGTGGTTGTCTTGCTGACTGCCGCGACCGTCGTGGCGAACATTCCACTTGCCGTCCTCGGTGGGGTACTCATCGTGACGGCCGCTTCAATGGTGCATCGAGCGAGAATTGCCGCAGTTCTCAGCGTCCACACCTCCGAGCGGCTCGTTTTTGGGGTAACTGCGCTGATCACGGTCGCGGTCAACCTGGTCACTGCAGTTGAAGTTGGAATCCTTGCCGCGGGGATCTTGGCGTTGAGGTCTATCGCTGCCGAGTCAGGAGCAACCAAGGAAGACCTCGCCGACCATCACGATGGCCCAGTTGATGAGACCGCGCTCCTCGCTGAGCACATTGCGATTTATCGCCTCGATGGAGCGCTCTTTTTTGGCGCGGTTCCTCGCTTCGAGGCAGATATGGCAAGAACTGGTGAGGCGAGGGTGGTCATCCTTCGTTGCAAAGGCCTCTCGCACCTCGATGCTTCGGGGGCCGCAGCGCTCGCGAGAATCAGCGAGGCGTTCAAACGTCGAGGGGTGACCCTCCTCGTCAAAGGAGCGTCCCTCGAACATGGTCGCATGATGGAGGCGGCGGGAATCCTCGGCGATCTCGAGAGGAGAGGGCACCTCTTCGATGACCTTGATGCCGCAATTGCCCATGCACATAGGCACCTCCAGGCCGAGCATCTTCGAGGTGGCGACGCGGATGCTGCCTAATTCGTCCTGTTCCCTCTCTTGCTGGTGCAGTCGTCAGCCTTGCTGTTCAACCTCCTCCAAGCCTGAGTGCTTCCAGAGAACGCCGACCAGCGCAGGCTCGATCCGTCCTCGATTGCAGTACCGAATTTCGTTGAGAAGGGGGGCTCCCAATTGAGGACTTGGGCTTGCTCGAGTGAGGGGTGACCGAGGACCGCTAGTAGCGTCAGCGCCATGAGCCTCCAACACCACGCACTTGCCGGAACGGACATGACACTCCCACTCCTTGGAGTCGGCACGTGGGCATGGGGCGACTCTTCGACCTGGGGAATGGGCTCCTACGACACCTCGCTGACTGAGGAGACCATCACCGAAGCGTGGAATGCATCAATTGATGCAGGGGCAACCCTGTTCGACACCGCCGAGATCTACGGATCGGGCGAGTCTGAGCGGATCATTGGCCGACTCCTCGCCGCCGACCCCGAACGAGCTTCGAAGGCCGTCCTGGCAACGAAGTTCATGCCGTCGCCGTGGAAACTGAACGTCAAGGGTGCGCTCATGTCCTCGCTTCGGGCATCGTTAGGTCGCCTCGGCGTTGAGAAGGTGGCGCTCTACCAAATCCATGGACCCATCAGCCTCCGAAGTCACGCAGCACTCGCCGAGGCACTCGCGACCGCTCATCAGGCTGACCTTGTCGATGCAGTTGGCGTGTCGAACTACTCAGCCAAAGAGACTCGCAGCATCGCCAAGGAACTCGAGAAGCGTGGCTTGCGTCTTGCGACCAATCAGATCGAATTCTCACTGTTGCGCCGTTCACCAGAGACTGGAGGGCTGTTGGCTACGTGCGCGGAACTCGGCGTGACTCCCCTCGCCTACTCTCCAATCGGCCAAGGCCGACTCACGGGGAAGTATTCCGTCGCCACCCCACCGCCGGGCAAGCGATCATTCAGCGACCATCCCATGGAACTTGTCGACAAGGTAGTGAACGAGCTCAGAGCAGTTGGCGAAAAGCATGGGGGCAAACTCCCCAGCCAAGTTGCGCTCAATTGGATCATTGCCAAGGGTGTCATTCCGATTCCGGGAGCAAAGAACCTCCACCAAGCGCAGGAGAATGCTGGGGCACTCGGCTGGACCCTTGATGGCGACGATGTCGCGCGTCTCGATGCTGCGGCGCTTGGGGGAATCAGAAGCTTCCAGAATCGAATCTGGCAGCACGGATAATCGCTCCTTCACTTGCGTGACGCGAGGTGAGCGGCACTTCGAGGCGCGTAGAGGTCGCAAGCACGAATTCCTAGGTTTGTGCTCCGTCTCCGGTGCAAAAGTCAAGATCGCCAAAGGCTGCGAAAGCGACAGCCTTCTGACGAAGAGAGAAATCGCACGACTCGACCGGCCCATCGAAGGTTGAGCTCGGGTACAACGCTCGCCTGAGTGGTTGACTGTCTTTATGGTCAAGTGGACAGTTCGCGAAATGGTCAACGCCGACCTTGACGGTGCGTTGCGGGTGTGGTCCGAGTCCGGGGTCAATCAACTCGAGCCGGTCTTCACGGTCGCCGATGTGGCGCACGCCGTCAGCCACGGTGATCCCGCGTACATCGCCGAGGTGTCTGGGGAGATCGTCGGCACCGTCTGCAGTGTCCTCGACGAGCACCGAGCTTGGATTTGCCGGTTGGCCATCGCCACGCAATGGCGCGGTCAAGGCATTGGTTCGGCGCTACTGATGGCCATTGAACAGCGTCTCACCGCTGCGGGGGTGACTCGATTCACCGCCTTGCTGCACGACAACGAAGTGGGTGACGTCGCCTTTGCAAACCAGCACTACATCGGGCCATCAACCTTGCGCCTCTTTGACCGCCAGCAGTCTTACGAGGCCAACGTCGCTCAAACGCTCCATGATCTTGGTGGTCGAGTGATTGCGCCCAACGCGTGGACGCGCCTGTCGGGCGGTGAGGTCACCAAGTCCTTGATCGAGCGTGTGCTGGTGCTCCCCCTGTCGAACCCTCGCTTGGCCGAGCAGCATGGTCTGCGCCTACCCGGAGCAGCAATCCTGTTCGGCCCTCCCGGCACCGGCAAGACCTCGTTGGCTCGGGCCGTGGCGGGCCGGCTCGGCTGGCCTTTCGTCGAGGTCTTCCCCGCGCAGCTCGGCGTGACCGCATCAGAGATCGCCACCGGCATCCGAGACACCTTCAATGCACTGCGCTCGGTCGACCACGCCGTGGTCTTCATCGACGAAGTTGACGAAGTCGCGAGTCACCGCCGTGAGGCCAGCGCGGGACAGGCGATCACCAACGAGTTGCTGAAGATCATCCCCGAGTTCGTCAACTCCTCAGGACGCCTGCTCATCTGCGCCACCAACAACGTGAGCCGTCTCGACGCTGCGTTCTTGCGCACCGGACGCTTCGACTACATCATTCCGGTGGGTCCGCCAGATCTCGAGGCTCGCGTCGAGGCCCTCAGCGCCGCGGTCGAGCGGATCTTCTGCGACCCACTCGACGTGGACGAACTGGCCCGCATGACCGAGGGCTACACGATGGCCGACATCGACCACCTCGTGCGCACCGTCTCCCAAGCCGCCTTTGAGCGCGATCTCCGTGGCGAACTCCCGGGGGCCGTTACGGAAAAGGACTTCCACGACGCGTTGGCAAACACACGCGCTTCGGTGAGCACTGAGGATACCGCCGCCTTCGAGCACGACATCAAGTCCTACGCGAGAATCTGACGCTCTCGGGCATCGTGCTCGATACCGAGCGGCTTCCTCTGTGTGAAACGGTTCGCCACTTCTGCAACCTCGGTGTCACTCCGCTGAGGTCAACGTGCCATTCGCGCTGGAGTCTCGGAGTCACTCGACATTACGAGCAGCCGCTGGTCGTCCCACAACTTGAGCAGACGTAGCAAGAGCCGGCACGCTGCATGGAATTGCCACAGCTGTAGCAATACGGAGCATCGCGCTGTTCTGCCCGAGCCAAGGTTTGAGGTGCAACCGTCGAACCAGTGATGCCGGTGGACTTGGTTGCCTCTTCTTCAACGCCTGGAAGTGTTGGCTGCATCCGCTCTTCTGTTGACTGCACACCGAGCTCTTCACGCTCTGCCGGGTTCAGGTAGTCGAGCGCCAGACGACGGAAGATGTAGTCAACGAGCGACGTAGCGATCCGGAGTTCCGCGTCATCGGTAATGCCCGCAGGCTCGAACTTCATCGAGACGTACTTGCGCACGTAGGTCATGAGGGGCACGCCGTGCTGAAGACCAAGACTCAACGAAATCGAGAAGGCGTCCATGATTCCAGCCAAGGTCGAACCTTGCTTGGAAACCTTGATGAAGACTTCACCTGGACGACCATCGTCATACTCACCAACGGTGACGTAGCCCTCGCAATCGGCAACTCGGAACGCAAAGGTGCTCGAGTGGCGACGACGTGGGAGGCGCTCGCGCACAGCTCCGACGACGACAGTGTTGGCACGAACTCGCTCATTGGCGAGTGCAGACTCAAGCTCAGCAATCTTCGCGTCGAGTTCATGGGCATGATGCGCTGGCACTGACTCGTCGTCGAGTTCGCTGTCTTTCTTGGTGGTTGAAAGCGGCTGGCCGACCTTGCAGTTGTCGCGGTAGATCGCAACTGCCTTGACGCCGAGCCTCCAGGCGTCAATGTGCAACTGCTCGACCTCTTCGACGGTTGCGTCCTCAGGCATGTTCACGGTCTTGCTAATTGCACCGGAGAGGAATGGCTGGGCTGCGCCCATCATCCGAACGTGACCGGAATAGTGAATCGTGTTGTCACCCATTGAACAGGCGAACACCGGGAGGTGCTCGGCCGCGAGGCCAGGGGCTCCAACGATGGTCTTGTTGAGGTCGATATAGGCAATGATCGAGTCAATCGCCTCCTTCGAGTAGCCAAGTTTCGCCAAGGCACGAGGAATGGTCTGGTTCACGATGGACATCGTTCCGCCGCCAACCAACTTCTTGGTCTTGACGAGGCCGAGGTCAGGCTCAATACCGGTCGTGTCGCAGTCCATGAGGAGACCAATGGTCCCCGTCGGTGCCAGCACTGAAGCCTGGGAGTTCCGCACGCCGTGCAGTTCAGCCAATTCAACTGCCTGGTCCCACGCTTCTTGCGCTGCGGAGAGCAACTCTTCAGGGACGGCGTCTTCATCAATCGTCGAAGCCGCTGCTTGGTGCTTGCGAAGGACTCGGAGCACACCAGCCTCATCGTTCTTGTAGCCGGCGAATGGTCCCATGCGAGCAGCCGTCTTGGCTGACGTCGCATACGCGTGTCCCGTCATGAGCGCCGTCAACGCCGCCGCCCATGCCCGACCTGCGTCGGAGTCGTAGGGAAGGCCTTCGGCCATCAACAGGGCGCCAAGGTTGGCGTAGCCAATACCGAGTTCACGGTACTTAATGGTGTTCTCGCCGATCGCCTTGGTTGGGTAGTCCGCGTTGCCAACGAGAATTTCTTGGCCGGTGAAGACAATCTCGACCGCTGCCTTGAAACTCTCGACGTCGAACGAGTCATCGTCGCGGAGGTAGGTCATGAGATTGAGACTGGCAAGGTTGCACGCCGAGTTGTCGAGGTGCATGTACTCAGAACATGGATTTGATCCATTGATCTTTCCGGCATTTGGCGTCGTGTGCCAATCATTGATGGTCGTGTCGTACTGCAGACCCGGGTCCGCACACTCCCATGCAGCTTGGGCAATTTCACGGAAGAGTTGCTTCGCCGACACGGTGTCGAGAACCTCACCGGTGCGACTGAGGAACGACCAAGGCTTGTCGTCGAGGACCGCCTGCATGAATTCGTCGGTCACTCTGACCGAGTTGTTGGCGTTCTGATACTGCACCGAGAAACTGTCGGCTCCGTCAAGGTCCATGTCGAAACCAGCATCACGGAGGACCCGCGCCTTGCGCTCTTCAATAGCCTTGCACCACACAAAGTCTCGAAGGTCTGGGTGATCAACATCGAGCATCACCATCTTGGCAGCGCGACGAGTCTTGCCGCCTGACTTGATGGTTCCAGCAGACGAGTCGGCTCCTCGCATGAACGAGACCGGTCCAGAGGCGGTTCCTCCACCCTTGAGGAGCTCCCGCGACGAGCGGATCTTGCTCAAGTTGACGCCCGCTCCTGAGCCGCCCTTGAAGATGACACCCTCTTCGGTGTACCAGTTGAGGATCGAATCCATGGAGTCTTCAACGGCGAGGATGAAGCACGCTGAGGCTTGCTGCGGTACATCCTTCACCCCAATGTTGAACCACACAGGAGAGTTAAATGCGGCCTTTTGGTGAATGATGAGGTACTTGAGTTCGGCTCTAAAGATCTCTGCCTCTTCGCTCGAAACGAAGTAGCCGTCCTTCATCCCCCACTCAGTGATGGTGTCGACCACACGATTGGCAACCTGTTTGAGGGAGGTCTCGCGCTCGTCAGTCCCAAGCGTTCCTCGGAAGTACTTCTGAGCGAGGATGTTGGTGGCGTTCACGCTCCACGTAGACGGCACTTCGACGCCGAGCTGCTCGAAGGCGACCGCTCCATCGCGATAGTTCGTAATGCGCGAATCTCGCAACTCCCACACCACCGTGTCGAATGGATCAACCCCTGCGGTCGTGAAATGCCGCTTGATTCCGATGCCCTGTCGCTGTGGTGCGATTGCCATTGCGTCTCCCCTAGTTCTTGCCTCAGCCTTGGAGCTGAATCCGTCGGTTTCCCGACCACTCCCCGTCCAACTGCATCTTGCCTCAACCACAACATGTAGTGGTTGATGTTCTGCCCCACCACAAGATGGAGGAGTATTACAACACTGTAACTACCAGCGTGTCAAGGGGGGTTTCCCCTAAAAATTCTGCAGTTTCGGGATCGTTGCCGACAAACGGCAATCGCCACCGGTAGCGTGACCTCCGTGCCGCAACTGCTCGCCATTGACGCTGGAACGACAGGTGTCCGAACCCTTGCCTTCGACCTCAACGGACAGGTCACCGCCCTCTCCTACCGGCCCCTTACGCAATCCTTTCCCGAGCCAGGCTGGGTCGAACACGATGGCGAAGAGATTCTCCGTCTCGTCATTGAGACTCTGAACGACGTTGCCAATGACGTGGTGCGGCAAAACGACCATGTTGCTGCCATCGGCATCACGAACCAGCGAGAAACCACCATTGCCTTCGACCGAGCGACCGGACGATCGCTTGCCCCTGCCATTGTGTGGCAAGACCGTCGCACCGCAGCTCGCTGTGACGTACTCCGCGCAGCGGGATTAGAAGGGGAAGTTCGTGCAACGACTGGACTCGTCCTCGATCCGTACTTCAGCGCAACGAAGATGACTTGGCTACTTGAAGCAGGAGTTGCCACTCAAGCGAAGTCCTTGGCGTTGTCGACCATTGATAGCTGGATCCTGTGGCACCTCACCGGTGGCACCAATGGTGGAGTCTTTGCAACCGACCCGTCCAATGCGTCGAGAACAATGTTGTTCGACCTAGGAACTGGCAACTGGTCGCACGCATTGGCCGAGCACTTCGGTATCCCACTCGACGCATTGGCGGCCATTCGTCCAACGGCTTCTCACTTCGGCAACGTCGCCCGGAGTGCGATTGCCGAACTTCATGGTGTTCCGATTTCTTCCATCATTGGCGATCAGCAAGGTGCGCTCTTCGGCCAGGCGTGCACCAATCCCGGCATGGCAAAGTCGACCTACGGCACAGGCTCCTTCGTCCTCCAAAACATTGGTCAGACCATTCCGGATCCGCCAAGTGGCCTCACGACCTCGGTTGCTTGGCAACTCGGCGATGATGCTCCGTTGACGTTCGCCCTCGAAGGATCAGCCTTCGTCGCCGGCGCTGCGATCCAGTGGCTTCGAGATGATCTTCGCCTCTTTGCGGAGTCAGAAGACTTAGAACCACTCGCACGATCGGTCGACTCGTCAGATGGGGTGCTCTTGGTCCCAGCATTCACTGGCTTGGGAAGTCCGTGGTTCGATCCAAGGGCCCGAGGCACCCTGACCGGTCTGACAAGGGGAGCAGGGAAAGCACAGATTGCCCGTGCCACGATTGAAGCGCTTGCCTTTCAAGTCACCGCCATGGTCGACGCCATGGTCGATGCAGGTGGTCAACCAATCACCACCCTTCGAGTCGACGGTGGAGCATCCTCAATGGACCTCTTGTGTCAGCTCCAAGCCAATCAACTCCAAGTTCCCGTTGAACGTCCGGTTTCCGTCGAAACAACAGCGCTCGGTGCGGCGCTGTTAGCAGGGCTCACCGAAGGTGTCGTTCAAGACGTCGCAACGATTGCTGACCGCTGGCATTGCGCCGAGCGATTCGAACCAACAACAAGTGCCGAGCTCGGTCGCCAGGGCTACAACGAGTGGCTCGCAGCCGTTG
>CAIXCS010000049.1 GCA_903918025.1 uncultured Actinomycetes bacterium | reverse complement strand
CTGAACGAATTGGGCTCACCGGCGCCAGAACCTCGCCAGGTGTTCGCTATTGGCCTCAACTATCACGCTCATGCGGCAGAGGCCGGCATGGCGGTTCCCACGGTTCCTGCCGCGTTTACGAAGTTTCCCTCGAGCCTTGGCGGACCATTTGAACCTGTGCCCAGAATGGGCGAGACCCTCGATTGGGAGGTCGAGATCGTTGCCGTCATCAGTCGTCGGGCCTACCGTGTCGCTGAAGTCGATGCTTGGGACTACGTCGCCGGGTTGGCAGTTGGTCAGGACTACTCGGAGCGCACCATGCAGTTTGCGGCCGGTTCGCAGTTCTCACTCGGTAAGTCGTACCCAGGGTTTGGTCCAGTCGGCCCTTGGCTCACCACCCTTGACGAAGTTGCGAACCGCGACAACTTGCAGTTGGAATGCTGGATCAACGACGACAAGGTCCAAGATGCCCCTTCAACCGACATGGTCTTTTCCATCCCCTCGCTCATCGCCCAGTTGTCGGCAGTAACCCCCATGTGGCCCGGAGATCTCATCTTCACGGGAACACCGGCTGGAGTCGGCATTACCGCCCAGCCGCCTCGCTTCCTCCAGGTTGGAGACGTCGTTCGAAGCACCATTGGAGAACTTGGGTCGATTCACAACACCGTCGTTGCGCCCGACTGAGGAACCTGAAGGCGTCGCTGCTTTCCGGTCGATCACCCACCGTCAACGGGTACGGTCGGAAGTACTTCCACAGATCGAAGGTTCAGAACATGACACCACTTCGCCGTCTTCATCGACTGAACCTTGCAGCAGGAAGTTTGCATGCACTCTCCGCATTGCTGATCCTTCTGCTCGCGAACAGCTTCGCCTTGCCAGTTACTGCGCACTACATGGCAGGTCCCCCAGGAACGACGAAGCGCCAGTTTGTTCACCTGGCCGACATCCGTATGGCGTGGCTCATCGGTGCATTCTTTGCGCTGTCTTCGCTCGCACATTTCTTGCTTGCCGGACCGCTCCGCTCGCGCTACGAAGCCAACCTTGAGCTCCATCGAAATCCCTACCGTTGGCTTGAGTACTCGATTTCGTCGTCACTCATGATCCTCGCTATTGCTCAATTGACGGGGATCTCCGACGTTGCCGCTCTCATCGCGCTGGTTGGACTCAACGCTGCAATGATCGGCTTCGGTTGGCTTCAAGAGCGCTATGAGTCACCAGGCGGAAGCCTGTTGCCGTTCTGGTTGGGCTGTGGAGCCGGTGCGCTGCCGTGGGTCGCTATTGGCTTCTATCTGATCGGCCCGGGTGCCCATGCACACGCTCCGGGCTTTGTCTACGGGATCTATGTCTCGCTGTTCCTTGCCTTCAACTGCTTCGCCATCGTCCAATACCTCCAATACAAGAAGGTGGGCCGATTCGCCGACTATCTCGTTGGCGAGAAGACCTACCTTGTCCTCTCGCTCGCGGCGAAGTCGCTCTTGGCTTGGCAAATCTTCGCTTCAACGCTCGCAGCAACGGCAGCACCGCACTAGCCATGAAAACGACATCGATAGAGGATTCTCCATGAGTCGGGTTCTCGTTACCGGTGCAACTGGCTATGTCGGTGGGCGACTTGTTCCGCGACTAATAACCGACGGCCATTCGGTTCGCTGTCTTGTCCGCACTCCAGGAAAGCTCAACCACGTGTCGTGGCGAGAGCACGTGACCATTGTGAAGGGCGAAGTGGGCAACTTGCCACCGCTCGCAATGGAGGACATCGACGTCGCCGTCTACCTCGTCCACAGCATTGGTGAAGGACCGGACTGGATTGCGAAGGAAATTCACGACGCAGAGCACTTTCGTCAAGCGGCAGAGGCCGCAGGTGTTGGTCGGATCATCTACCTCGGCGGCATGGGCGATGATGATGCAGCGCTGAGTGAGCATCTCTCCAGCCGTCATGCGGTCGGACGCACGTTGGCGGCCGGATCGATTCCAGTGACCGAGCTCCGTGCTGCGGTCATCATTGGTTCTGGCTCCGCCAGCTTTGAAATGCTTCGCTACCTCGTTGAGGTACTCCCCATCATGGTGACCCCCAAATGGGTGTCGACGAAGTCGCAACCCATTGCGATCTCGGACGTACTCAATTACCTTCTTCGAAGCATTGATCGAGCAGAGCCACTTCCCGGTGTCTTTGAGATTGGTGGCCCTGACGTCGTTTCCTACGCGGAGATGATGGCCATCTACGCCGAAGAGGCTGGGCTCTCTCGTCGCAGACTGATTCCCGTGCCGGTGCTTACTCCTCGTCTGTCAAGCCATTGGGTGGGCCTCGTCACCCCAGTGCCAGCGTCGCTTGCCCGCCCACTCGTCGACAGCCTCGTTAATGAAGTCGTGGTGCACGACGATCGCACGATCAAAGCGCTGGGCCCACCCGAGCGAAGTCTTCGTGATGCCATCCGCTTGGCACTTGGGCGGACTCGAGATGGCACCGTGCCAACCGCCTTCACGGCTGCTGATCTCCAACCATTCAGGTCCTATGAGACCGACCCGAGTTGGGCCGGTGGCACGGAACTCATTGACGAACGGACCGCAACGTCGTTCGCCACCCCCGAAGCAGTGTTCGCCACCCTTTGCACGCTCGGTGGCGACAAGGGTTGGCATTCTGGGGAATGGCTTTGGCGGATCCGAGGCTTCATTGATGTGCTGTGGGGCGGCCCAGGACTTCGACGAGGACGACGTCACGACCGCGAACTGGTCATTGGCGATTACGTCGACTTCTGGCGTGTCGAAGAGATGTTGGTCCCGGAGTTTTTGCAGCTCCACGCGGAGATGCTCCTCCCAGGTAATGCATGGCTCGAGTGGAGCATTGAGCCGACTCCAACAGGAAGCACCATTGTGCAACGTGCACGCTTCAAACCGCGAGGTCTCTGGGGACGGATCTATTGGTATGGCGTCCTTCCCTTTCACGCCTTGGTCTTTCCGGGCCTCATGCGCGGCATCGTGGCCGATGCGGAACAGCGCTCCACGTCACGTTAAGCGGCAAGATCGACCTGAGGTGGGTTCCACGTACACCCACGCTCTCGATGCTTGAGGCAAGGGCTTGCAGCACCCAGAAGCTGAAGGAAGAGCACCAGCCAGGTACCGTCAACGTCATGTTGCCGACCTTCTCCGACCTTCCTCAGTCCCGAGCGATTGGTGTGAGCGGTGTCGTCCCGTCCTCGTTCTCTCCGGATGCAGCAGCCTCGACTGCTGAGATTGAGAAGCTCTGGGGAGCCCTGTTCACCGCGCTTGGGACAACACCAGGTTCTCCGGAGTGGACCTTCGTGGGG
>CAIXCS010000048.1 GCA_903918025.1 uncultured Actinomycetes bacterium | reverse complement strand
GGTGATGGCCGACTGTTGCCTGGATGAGTTCACCGACCATGGCCACTGTGGCCTGCTCAACATGGATGGAACCGTTGACAATGACTCGACCCTTGTTCGTTATGGGGAAGTCGCCATTGCTCAAGCAATGGCGGGAGCACACGTGGTTGCGCCGTCGGGAATGATGGATGGCCAGGTGGCCGCCATTCGGGAAGCGCTTGATGACGCCGGGTTTTCCATGATCCCGATCCTTGCCTACTCGGCCAAATATGCGTCCGCCCTCTATGGACCATTCCGCGATGCCGTCGATGTCGAGATTGTTGGTGGTGGCAACCGACGGGCCTATCAACAAGACCCGGCAAATATGCGTGAGGCGCTCACCGAGATTGATCTCGATGTTGCCGAAGGAGCGGATCTCGTGATGGTGAAGCCGGCGCTCACGTACCTGGACATCATCGCTGCAGCTCGAGCGAGAACCACCGTGCCGATCGTGGCGTATCACGTGAGTGGCGAGTACTCGATGGTCAAAGCAGCGGCTGCAGCTGGTTACCTTGATGAACTTGCCGTTGCCATGGAACAGACCTTGGCCATTAAGCGCGCTGGAGCAGACCTCATTTGCACGTACTTTGCCGCTGAGCTCGCCGCGGCCTTGTCATGAGTCCCAACAACGACGAGTGGTTTGACCGGGCGCTTTCCGTCATCCCCGGTGGCGTTGACTCACCAGTTCGCTCCTTTGCTTCCGTTGGAGGTCGTCCATTCACGGTTGCGTCCGGAAGCGGATCGACACTGACCGACGTCGAGGGAAACACCTACCTCGACTATGTCCAGTCCTATGGCGCGAGCCTCCTCGGCCACGCCGATTCTCGAGTTGTTGCCGCGGTCACGAGAGCAGCACTCAATGGGTCGACCTTTGGTGCCCCGACGCCTGGTGAAGTCCTCCTGGCAGAACGACTCTGCGAACTGGTGGCGGGGATGGAGCAAGTCCGCTTCGTGTCCTCTGGCACCGAAGCGGTCATGAGTGCCCTCAGGGTTGCTCGAGGCGCAACGGGAAGAGACCGAATCCTGAAGTTCGACGGTTGCTACCACGGCCATGCGGATTCGGTCCTCGTTGCCGGTGGTAGTGGCGTTGCCCAGCTTGGTCTTCCTGGTTCGGCCGGCGTGCCGAATGGAGCAGTTGCGGACACCATCGTCGCTCCCTACAACGTCGTGCCAACGCTCGACGAAACCTTCGCCGCGGTCATTGTCGAACCCGTTGCCGCCAACATGAATTTGGTGGCACCGGCACCAGGCTTTCTTGAGGGCCTCCGAGCTGAGTGCGACCGCGTCGGCGCGTTGCTGATCTTCGATGAGGTCATCACCGGGTTCCGGCTGCATCTCGGTGGTGCTGAAGCAGTCACTGGCGTCACGCCCGATCTCTGGACCTTTGGCAAGGTCATTGGCGGGGGACTGCCGATTGGCGCATTCGGGGGTCGACGTTCGGTGCTCGCTTGCCTGGCGCCCAATGGACCCGTCTACCAAGCCGGAACACTCTCGGGAAACCCCTTGGCAACCGCCGCAGGCTTGAAGGTCTTGTCCGTGGTTGACCAACCAGCACTTGATGGCCTCATCGTGCGGGTCCAACAATTTGGTCAGTCACTCGAAGCGGCACTTCGCTCGGGTGGCCTTGGTGCCACCGTTCTCTCGGCCGGGCCCCTGCTCGGGCTCTACGTAGGCGAGACGAACCCTGTGGCTCCAACCAACTACGCAGAGGCGAAAGCCATTTGTGGTGGGCCGATGTATGCCAAGTTGTTCCATGCCTTGTTGGAACGAGGAGTTGCGCTTGCACCTGGCGCGTATGAAGTGCTCTTTCCCTCCTTTGCCCACAGTGACGAAGACTTCGCTCGAACACTCGAGGTTGCGACCGAGGCTGCGCGATTCGTGGTGAACCAATGAGTCCGGCAGTGAGTGTGCTGCGCCTCGATGGCGTCACTGCCGAGTATGCGACTGGACGACGCCTCAACCTCACGCTGTGGCTTGGTCCGGAGTCGGTGACCGAATGGGAAGGCACGCCACCAACGGCATTCGAAATTCCACTGTCGACCTTGGGGGCGCTCGAGGTGATTGCGTCACCTCGTGGACATGACGGCAAGGTGGCGCTTACCTCCGCACTTCATGGCAAATATGTCCGCTGGCTCATCCCACTTGGGACCGAGGTCACCGTCAGTGCGATTGATGCCTGGGCGCGTGCAGGGAAATCGTCGACCTCATGACGGAGAAGAACGCTTCACCGCTTGATCGAAATCGACGCGTCGTTCGACTTTCCTTGCTTGCCATGCTCATTGCCGTCGTTATCGCCGCTCTGGTGCACTGAGCAACGAGCCGAGCTTTACGAGGCAGCCAACAACCGTTCCGCGAGGCCTTGCGGCAACGTGCGAGTGAGGGCTTCGAGGGCGTCGTAGCCAAGCTCTGCAGCTCCCCGGTGGTCAGGTCGAAAAAGATTCGACATGAGCCGGAGAATTTCTTCCATGAGCCACTGTGAACGCATCCCTGCGCCGACACAGAGGGCCATCACCTTCGGGTCAGAGATGACCCGCACGAAGACTCTCGCCACTCGGTAGTAGTCGCCATAGGCCGCATCGAGTTCTTTATCAAAGTCCACCAGCGCTGAACTGCCAGCACCAAGGAGTGCGTCAGCAACTGCGGCAGCTGCCATTCGGCCGGTCTCGTAGCCATAGGAGATGCCTTCCCCATTGAAGGGATTGACCGTGCCGGCTGCGTCACCAATGACGACGACATTCGAACCCGTGCGAGGTCCAATGGCAAGTCCCATTGGCAACTTGCCGCCAGTCGCCGGTCCAGTAGCGGTCTCGGGTGAAATGCCCCATGAAGGATCTGCATACGCGCAGAAGGTCTCCATGAGCTTCGTCGTGTTGACACCCTTCCAGCGCTTGTCGGTTGACAACAAGCCAACGCCCACATTGATCCGACCATCGCCGAGCGGGAAGATCCATCCATAGCCAGGAACAATTGAGCCATCGTGGTCACGAATGTCCAAGTAGGACTCAATGAACGGATCGTCGTGGCGAGGTGAGTTGAAGTAGCCCCGCAGTGCGAGACCAGACGGCCACTGGCGGTTGCGTGCTGCGCCAAGTGATCGTCCAATGCGGGAGTTCGCGCCGTCGGCAACGACGAAGTAGCGGGCCTTGACCTGCACGGTTTGGCCTGATGCCTTGTCCTTGACCGTGAGTGCTCCGCAGCTCGAAAGTCCATGCCCAGGCACAACTGGTCCGAGGTCATCAACCGAAAGCACCTCTGCACCCGTGCAGAGGGTCGCTCCGGCATTGGCCGCATTCGTTGCGACGAGGTCGTCCAAGTCAAGACGCGTGATGCAGTAGCCATAGGACGGGAAGGCTCCAGTTGCAGGCCATTCGAGTTCGAGCTTCTGGCCAAAGCCATTGGCACGGAGACCAACGTATTTGTGGCCCGTGGCGGCCACCGCGTCTTCGAGTCCCATGTCGGCAAGCTGTCGGACCGAACGAGGCGTCAGCCCGTCACCACAGGTCTTCTCCCGGGGAAGCACCTTCTTTTCGAGCACCAGGACGTCCCACCCGGCCTTCGCCAGCCAGTACGCACAGGAAGATCCGCTTGGTCCACCGCCAACAATGACGACGTCGTAGGAGTGAGTTGCTGCATCGAGAAGGGAGAGCTGAGCCACGGCGTTGAGCGTAGGGGGCGAAGCGCAGCGTCGTGATCGGGTGGACGAATCGACGTGCGAGAGGTGCCTCGACGCGACGAACGGGGCCCGAAGGCCCCGTTCAGTCATTGGCGGAGGAAGGAACTACGCCGTGAGCACCGTCAAGGCCTCCGCCTGGATGGCGAGGACATTGTGGTGATCGTGGATTGAAACGGTGAACGAGGCGATGACGGCACTTGTTGGTGTGCCGGAAATCACGCCGGTGTCATGGTTGAGGGTGAGACCAGCTGGAAGTGCACCTGCAGCAATCGTCCAGTGATAGTCACCGGCTCCACCTGATGCGGTGAGCTTGGTTGAGTACGCCGTTCCAACAACTCCTGAAGGGAGCTGGGTCGTGTTGATGACCGGAGCAGCAGCCGGAGCGATCGTGATCGAAAGGATGATCACACCAACCACTGACTTCGAGTCCGTCACCATGACGTGGACCGTCTTCATGATGCCTGCCTTGGCTGGCGTCCCTGAGATCACTCCGGTGCTCGAGTCGAGACTCAGGCCCTTAGGAAGTTCGCCACGGCGAATCACCCACGTGAATGGAGCGGTTCCGCCAGCAGCGGTCAAGGTTGCGGTGTAGGGAACGCCTTGGGTGCCAACAGGTAGTGCAACCGTGGTGATTGCTGGGGCATTGCCGCCAACAACAACCATCGTGAACGAAGCCTGTGCGGTGGCGTGCCAGTGGTCGGTGATGGAAACCGTGAAGGCAAAGCTCCCGGCCTCTCTCGGCGTGCCACTCAAGGTGCCACTCTGCTCACCGAGGTGAATGCCCTTTGGCAGGCTGCCCGAAAGCACGTTCAGGTGATACGGCGCCGTTCCGCCGGTGACTTGCACGGTGGTTGAGTAGAACGTCCCGACCGTCCCGTTCGGCAGTGCAGCAGAGGTGGCCGACGGTGCCGGTCCTCCATTGACCGTGAGGGAAATCTGTGCGGTGCCAGTTCCCTTATTGCCATTGCCTCGAACGACCACATGGAAGGTGGAGGTTCCAGCTGCACGAGGCGTGCCGGCGAGTTCTCCCGTCAGCGGGTTCAACTTGAGGCCACCCGGAAGCTGTTCGTGCTCACGAACAATCCAGATCACCGTGCCGGTTGCTCCGGTTTGGGTGAGTGTCGCAGAGTAGGCAACCCCAACGGTTGCGCCTGGCAACGTGGTGGGGGTGATGGTGGCGACAGGATTGACGGGTGCATTGGGCTTCGCGTGGGTTGAAGCGCCAGCGAGTGGTGCGGCGAGTCCGGCGACCGAGACCGATGCGCCAACGAGTGCGGTTACTGCTGCAACCTTCCTGAGTGTGTTGCGGTTTCGTGACATGTAATCCCCTTTGACCTAACAGAACACGTTGGTTCCGATGAACGCAACTTATGTTGAGGAGTTGAACCTCGTTGGTCTCAATCTGGTGAGTTTCCTGAGAGCGGAGAGGTTGCTGAGAACGCTCGGTTGAACAAATCGGTCAACCGGAGTAGGTCCGCAGAAGTGGTAGAACTAAGGGCCGTGGACGCCTACCTGCCGGTTCTCATCCTCATGATCGTTGGCATCTTGTTTGCCGCACTGTCATTCGTCGCGTCCGGGCTGCTAGCCCCTCGGAAAAAGCCCACGGCGGCGAAGTTGGCGCCGTATGAATGTGGGATTGTTCCTGACCGCGAGCCACCACAGCGCTTTCCAGTCCGCTTCTACTTGGTGGCCATGATCTTCATTGTCTTCGACATTGAAATCGTGTTCATGTACCCCTTCGCCATTGTGTTTCGCCAACTCGCGCTGTTTGGTCTCTTGGAAGTCATTGCCTTCAGCGTGGTCCTCTTTGTTGCGTTGCTCTTCCTTGTCTCTAATGGTGCGCTCAGTTGGGGGCCAGCGAAGACCCTCACGAAGGGCATGCCGTCGAGAACCAGCGAGTCAACCATCACGCGAATTTCCGGGAAGCGTTCAACTGACGGGCAGGCTGCATAGTCCATGGGCCTCGAAGATCTCCCACACAATTTCCTCACTGGACAACTTGAAGACATGGTGAAGTGGGCCAGAAAGTCGTCGATGTGGCCCGCCACCTTCGGACTTGCCTGCTGTGCGATTGAAATGATGTCTTCAGGTGCAGCGGACTTCGACCTTGCCCGTTTCGGCATGGAAGTGTTCCGAAACTCTCCTCGACAGGCCGACCTCATGATTGTGGCTGGTCGAGTCAGCCAGAAGATGGCTCCCGTTCTTCGTCAGGTCTACGACCAGATGATGGAACCGAAGTGGGTCATCGCCATGGGCGTCTGTGCTTCATCGGGCGGAATGTTCAATAACTATGCGGTCGTCCAAGGTGTGGACCAGATTGTTCCCGTGGATGTCTACGCTCCGGGCTGCCCCCCAACGCCGGAAACCTTGATGCATGCCATCCTCACGCTGCACGAGAAGGTCCGCAGCGGAGAAATCACCCGACGCCGAGGTGTCGAGCCAGCGCTTGCGCTGGACGCTGCCCCTTGGGTCCCTGAAGTTCCTGGCGCCGTCCGAGTTTCTCGTCCAGGATGACCGCCCCTGTTGCAGAATTGAGCGCCCTCGAGGCGTATCCGACCGTTGCTGGTCCAGGTGTCGCTGCCATTGCCTTCGTGCCTCGCAGTGACTACAAGGCCGTCGTAGGCCAGCTGAAGGCCGATGGCTTCGAGATGGTGTCGGATGTGTGTGCGGTCGACTATTTGGTCGCAGATGCCCGCACCCTCCCAGATGCCGTGCAACCTGCTCGCTTCGAAGTGGTTTGCAACATGCTGTCGATGTCCCGGCGGCTACGCGTCCGGCTCCGTGTTCAGGTTCCAGAGTCCGACCCAGTCGTTGACTCCCTCTTCGAGCACTACGCCGGCGTCGAAGCCATGGAGCGTGAGGCGTTTGACCTCGTTGGGATTCGTTTCGCCGGACACCCTGATCTCTCTCGAATTCTCCTTCCCGAAGAGTGGGAAGGCCACCCACTGCGCAAGGACTACGGCATTGGTCGAGTTCCTGTGCAGTTCAAGTCGACACCAGGACCGAGGTAGGTAATGGAGAACGACGAGCAGATCACGACCGTCTCGCGTCCGCTGTGGCCGACCGAAGAAACCTCTGAAGGTTCCCAGGAACTCTTCCCGAGGCAAGAAACTGAACCAGCTGCGCTTGGGCGTGAGGTTGGAGCAGTGCTTCGCCTTCCAGAGGGTCCGAGCATCGACCCAACGCAGATTGACGTCGAGCGATTCGATGATGAG
>CAIXCS010000047.1 GCA_903918025.1 uncultured Actinomycetes bacterium | reverse complement strand
CTGTCGACTCCTCCCAACTCATAGAGCACCACGGCGCTCGCGACAATCTCAATGGCGGAATCAATACCAAACCCACCAAGGGCCACCGAGTGTGCTTTGAGCGCTGCAAGCACCAGCACGACAACCCCTGCCACGTTCCACGCAAGCGTCGCCCCTTCGAGCGCGCGTGCGAGGCGTAGAAGTTGATCTCGGTTGGAAGTTTGCACCGTGTCATTCTTCCATGCCCTACCCAAGGCTCAGCAAGATGACTGTTCAACTCCCCGCCGTGCCCGGGCTGGAATCGCTAGGTTGTCGTCATGGACAGTGCGGTGGTCGAGGACAGCGTCTCTCGGCCGCGTGGGGCTCGAACTCGGACCTTCGACGCAATTAACGCAATTCACGCCAGTTTGCTCGGCGGGTTCGTAAGCCTTGTCCTCGGAATTGATCAACTCCTGATGCCAGGGGCACTTCATGGCGAGCCAGGTTTCAACGTCACCTATGACCAGGGCGTGTACTACGGAGCCGCGCTTCGGCTCACGATGGGTCAAGTTCCCTATCGAGACTTCGTCCTCGTCCATCCGCCTGGGGTTCTCTTCCTTCTCCAGCCCTGGGCGCTCGTCGGGAGGATTGCGGGCACTGGAGTCGGTCTCGTTACCGCACAGATGGCAACTGTTCTCGTCGTTGCCCTCAACTGCTTCCTCGTTGGCTACCTCGTCAGAGCGTCGGGTCGATCAGCGGCGCTCGTCGCCAGCATGTCGCTTGCACTCTGGCCCTTCGCCGTTCATGTGAACGCGCTGGTCGAACTCGAGCCCTATTTACTCCTCTTCATCTTGTTAGCCATGGTCGTCTTGACTTCAGACCGACGAGGAACCACGCCACGAGGACTCTTCATTGTTGGGGTACTGATCGCTGCTGCCTGCACGGTGAAGGTTTGGGGCTTCTACCCAGCTCTCGCGCTTACGGGCTTCGTTCTCGTTCGGCGGCGTCGCTTCCTATGGAACTACCTCGCGGGAATCGGGGCGGTATTCGTTGTGTTCTGGGGACCATTTCTCCTTGCCTGCGGTCGGCCATTTCTCCACGATGTTGTGGTCTCGCAACTGCAACGCAAGGGGTATATCGGCACTCCGCAAACTGCCTTCATTGAGCGTTTCCTGTCGATTTCAGGCTTTGCCGACATCTTCTACGGCTCAACCCTCTCCACTTCCAAGGGACTGGTTCTCGTGACCTTCGGGGCGCTCGCCATCGGACTGATAGCGCTCTTTGGCTGGTGGAGAAAGGGGCGCACCGAGACAGAGTGGTGTTGCGTCGCCGTTGGTGTCATCACGTTCATCGGCATGATCACGATGGACGCTCCGAACTACACGAGCCACTACGCCTATCTGCCTGCGGCACTCCTCGCTCCCCTTCTTGGAATTCTCGTCGGGGCGTTGACCAGAGCGGGTGCTCGGGCTACGAGAAGTGAGCGACTCGGATCCGTAGGACTTGATGTTGTGTGTGCTTGCGTTGCACTGTTGTTCGCGCTCGTCGCTGTTGTCGCCTTCCTCCCAACGGTTCGTTCGGTAACGAAACTCGAGAACTCATCGGCCTTCGATCCATCCTCTGACTTGAAAGCGTCGATCCCAGCAGGCGCGTGCACGCTTTCCGACTTTCCGTCGGATCTCATTGCGGCAGACCGTTACCTGTCGTCGTCTCCTGGGTGCCCACCGGTGGTTGATCCGTTCGGAATGTTCCTTACCGAAGATCATGGCAATCAGCCACATGTCGGTGTTCCAGCACACCCAATTCCGCCCGCCTTTGGGGAACGGTGGTTTGGCTACCTCCAAGCAACGGATTACGTGGTGATGTCCGTTCCATTCACGAGCTACATCGCGTGGACTAAGCCACTCGTTGCCTACTTCAGAGCCAACTACGGCCTCGTCACCTCATTCACCTATCCCTTGAGGAATGGTTCGCAAGCAGTGCGGTATGTCTACGTGAATCGAAGTTCCCACTACGCCACGCAGCCACTCCAGTAACCCCTCCTCGAGCGGTTACTTGGAACGAGGGGCTTGCCCTCCCTCAACGGGGATCAGCCCAAATGGAGCGGACGACGGGATTCGAACCCGCGACCCCAACCTTGGCAAGGTTGTGCTCTACCACTGAGCCACGTCCGCATGACTTCCCGAGCATCCTACCGCGTCGTCAAGCAGTCGCCGACGCAGAAAGACTGTCCGCCGCATCTCGTAACTCGACAAATGCCTCCTCCGCCATGACAGCAAACTCTTGCAAGTCGGGGACCAACTTGTGACAGGCGAGGAAGCCCAGTGAGATGTGATCGAGGTAACGCATTGCAGTGACGTTGAGCCCAATGGTGGCAGCAATGGGGCCAACGGGATACAGGGTGGCGATTCGAAGCCCACCACACCAGAGAGGGAAATCGGGTCCGGGTACTGAGGAAACCAGCACGTTTCCAACCGGAGGAAGGTGATCAAAAATCTTCATGTTGTGAGCACCGCGAGTCAGCAAGTTCGCGAGGAACGGCGGAAGGAGTTGTGTCAGGTCGACGACCAATTGGCTACCGAGGACCCGATCTTGTTCCTTCGCAGCCTGGGCACTCAAACGAATGGAGGCAATACGTGCTCTTGGATCAGCCATCGTCGTGGCGAGACCTACAAGCATCGTGGAAATTTGATTGCCGAGCGATCCAATCTCACTTTCTGGTCGGGTCGAAACCGGCACCATCGCGACGAGGTCTTGCTCATAGACCTCACCTCTCGCCTCCATCAATCGATTGAGTGCCCCCGCAGTCAGGGCCATGACGACGTCCGTCACGGTGGCACCAAGTGCTTTGCCGACTCGTTTCACCTCATCGAAGTTGAGATTGACACACGCATAACTTCGTTGCCCTGAGATCGTCCCATTGATGGAGGTCTTTGGAGCCGCCAGCAGAGAGGTTGGGCGAGTCTTTCCTTCGCCAAGTGCGTGGTTATGGTCAATCGCTCGCAGGAGCGACGTTGCAGTCCGCGCAACTGCTTCTGCGACGATGAAGGGCTGCTTCACCCAGGCCGCACCTGCACCATTCAAGAGTTCTTGTTGGGTTGGGACAGGTTCAGGCAGCCACGGTCCAGATGGCTCGACCTCACGCGGTTCCATGGTCAGGTCGAAGAACTCGGCCAAAATGTGCGCTCCAGAAATCCCATCGAGAACTGCATGGTGAAAGCGCGCCATCAACGCGAACTTGCCGTCTTCAAGACCCTCAATGAACAGCATCTCCCAGAGGGGTCGATCAAGGAACATGGGTCGAGACATGATGCGACCGACGTACGCCTCGAGCTCTTTCACTCCTCCTGGACTCGGCAGAGCGGCACGTCCTAGGTGATTATTGAGGTCAAAGTCCGGGTCATCGGCACGAACGGGTGGGGCTGCGCCGAGTGGCCCTTGAATCACCCGCTGGCGCATGACCGGTACGAGGTGAATGCGACGTTCAATCATCGCTCGAATTGCTGCATAGGCCTCTTCAGCGCTTCGAGGTACTGGAGAGGGATCTTCGAGAACCAACACGGCGGCTACATGAAGTGGCGCGCCCTCTGTTTCAAAAGCAACGAACGCGGCGTCAAGTGGACTGAGTGGTTGCATTACATCTTCCCCGTATGTCCGAAGCCGCCATCGCCTCGTTCGGTGGTCTCAAGGTCATCTACCTCGAGCCACGACGTCGACTCGACGGCCATGATTACTAACTGTGCAATTCGGTCACCGCGCTTGACCCCAAACGCAGACTCAGGATCCGCATTGTGCAAGATGCAGGCGATCTCACCGCGATATCCAGAGTCAATGAGTCCCGGTGCATTGAGACAGGTGATGCCATGGGTCTTCGCAAGCCCACTCCTCGGCACCACAAACCCGGCAAAGCCTTCGGGCAGCGCAATGGCAATTCCAGTCGGAATCGTTACTCGCCCTAGCGGAGGAACGATGGCGTCAGATGCTGCTCTCAGATCCACTCCCGCATCACCATGTTTGGCGGCCTGAGGCAGGGGTAAGTCCTGGTCGAGGCGCAGAACTCTGACAGTTGGCTTCGTCGGTAAAAGAAGGAGAAGTTCCACATTTTCCAACTCTACAAAAAGATATCGCACGATTAAAT
>CAIXCS010000046.1 GCA_903918025.1 uncultured Actinomycetes bacterium | reverse complement strand
GGCAAGGTGGTGCTCGTCACTGGTTCCTCCAGTGGCATTGGTGAGGCAGTTGTTCGACGAGCAGATGCCCTTGGGGCCTCCGTTGTTGTCAACTCCGTTCGCTCCGTCGAGGCGGGAACTGCCATTGCGGCGAGCCTCCGAGATGCCATCTACGTCCAGGGTGATGTAGCGATTGAGGCGGACTGTCAACGAATGGTGGCGGCAACGCTTGAACGATTCGGGCGTCTTGATGTCCTCGTGAACAATGCCGGAGTCACGAAACTGATTGACCACAAGGACTTGGACGCGGCGAGCGTTGACGTTTTTCGAGAGATCTTTGAGGTCAATGTCTTCGGCACGTGGGCAATGACGATGGCTGCGGTTCCGTCACTTCGTCTCCACCATGGCGCCATTATCAACATGACGTCGGTCGCTGGTGTTCGACCAACGGGGAGTTCCATCCCCTATGCCGCATCGAAAGCGGCACTCAATCACCTCACGGTGCTCTTGGCCAAGGTGGTTGGCCCGGATATTCGCGTGAATGCCATTGCCCCAGGTCTCGTTGCCACACCGTGGACCGAGGATTGGGGTTCGCTTCACGCACTCGTCGCAGCGGTTGCCCCAATGAAGCGCTCCGCAACTCCAGAAGACGTGGCGAAGGCCACCATTGACCTCGCGACCTCGGACTACATCACTGGTCAGGTCCTCGTCGTTGACGGAGGATTGTCCATCGTCACCTGAGGTCGACTCGACCTCAGATGCCAGCAGGAATGGGCAGAGCGAGACGGATGGTTTTGGCGAAGGCCTGCGCAGACGGTCGAATGAGCAGCGGTCTCGTGAGCGGGAGTAAAGGAAGTCGCAGCATGGCCCGAGCCCACGAAGGCAAGACGGAAATCGCCGCAGCAACAACCACTCCATAGGCAAGTCGGTCAAGCGGTCGCTTGGCCACGCCAGCCAACAGGAACGACCTCACATCTTTCGCCTGGGCGCCAAAACTGAGTTCCGGTCGAATGGCAGCGAAGTAGGAGGTGATCTCCTCCATGCTGCGTGGCACGGACACGGCACCAAGTGCCAGAGCCTGGGGAACCAGTTCCGCAACGTAGGCGTCGAGGTCGTCACTGGTGAAACTCGTCCGACCGAAAACACGAGCGGCGCTCGCAAACATCGACACCTCGCTCACGTGCACCCACGTCACAAGATCAGGATCAAGGGCGGAGTAGGGCCGGCCATCAGGGGCAGTGCCGTTCACGTGCAGGTGCACCTTGCGGACTCGAGCAATTGCCGCCTCTGCGTCAACCGTGCTCGAGAAGGTCACCGTTCCGACGTAGCGAGCAGTCCGCTCCAACCGACCAAGGGGATCTTCGCGGTAATTCGAATGGTCCGCCACCCCAGCCATCGCCAGTGGATGGAGACTCTGGAGGAGTAGCGACGCGACGCCGCCGATGATCATTGCCGGGAGGTCACTATGGAGCGTCCTGGCCGGACCTCCGGGACGCAAGTACGCAAGATCGGGATCAACGCACGGAGCGACCGGGTCACCGTTGAGGCCAATGGCTCGTCGGACCTCTCGGCCGGCGAGATCTCGAGCAGGGGTGGTGAGTAAGGCAATGCGGAGGCGAGAGGCCTCGACCAGTAGTTGGGGGAGCTCCGTCCACGAAGGAACGGTCGAAACCTTCTGCTTAGGAAGTGAGGAATGAGATGGCGTCGGGGATGGCTCGAGAATCTTGGGCGAAGAAGCCATGCCCTCCATCGTAGGAACGAAGCTCCGCATTGGGAGCGCGAGCGACCAGTGCCTCTCCATTGGCCAAAGGAGCAATCCCGTCAAAGCGACCCATTTGAACCAGCGTCGGGGCAGTGAGGTTGGAGAGTCGATCCGCCACGTCATGGCGGCGGCGAGCCCGCATCTGCTCTTGGTAGGGGAGGTCATTGCCCTGTTGTCGGCGTTCTGCTGCTCCAGCGAGCATGTGTCCGGCAAGCAACTGGTCAATGGGATTTGCGTCGAGATGAGCCTTCGTGAATCTGCGGTCAAGCACCAACCGTCGGTAGTCCTCTTCCTCTTCTCCACTCAGCAGATCGAGCAATTCCAATGGATACGACGAACCTGCAGCTCCTCCGGCAGAGGTGCACCAGAGACCTAGCCGCTCTATCCGCTCTGGAGAGGACACGGCGAACTCGAGTGCAACCATGCCGCCGAAGCTCACGCCCAAGACGGAACAGGTCTCGAGTTCGAAGTGATCGAGGATCGCTCGAACATCGGCGGCGTAGTCCGCCATGGCCCACGGACCGCTCACCATGTCGGAGTGGCCCATGCCTCGATGGTCGAACGAGATGAGATCGAAGTGGGGAGCGAGGTTCTTGAGCAGGAGTCGAGATCCCTCAAGGGTTGTCCCCGATCCATTGATGAACAGCACCGTTGGGCCGATTCCTTCACGTTCTACGTGCAGGGAGCCACTCGAACCTGCGATGGGAATCTTGACGGTGACTGGGCTCGCCATCAATGCACCTGACGTTGTTCATCTCGCCAAAACTCTTGGCGGAGTTTGTACTTCTGCAACTTGCCAGTTGCGGTTCGAGCGAGTGCGTCTCGCAGCAGCACCTGTTTTGGCGCCTTGAAGTGCGCGAGGTGCTCTTTGCAGAACGCAATGAGCTCATCTGGCGTTGTTGCGGCTCCTGGTCGCAAGACCACGAGGGCAGTGACCATTTCACCCCAGTGCTCATTAGGCACCCCAATGACCGCAGCTTCAGCTACGGACTCATGCTGGAAGAGACAGTCTTCGACCTCAATGGAGGAGACGTTCTCGCCACCGGTGATGATGACGTCCTTCTTTCGGTCGGTGATGACCGTCGTTGGGCCATCGAGGTAACCACCATCGCCCGTGTGGAACCAACCACCGGCCAAGGCGTCGCTCGTTGCCTCGGGCTGATTCCAGTAACTCCGAAACACGTGGTTGGAACGAGCGAGTACCTCACCATCTTCGTCAATGGCGATCTCAACGCCAACGGCAGGAACGCCCGCGCGGCTGAGCAACTTTGCCCGGTCACTCCCCGAGAGCCCGTCCCACTCCGACCGGGTTCGGTTGACGGTCAAGAGTGGTGAGGTCTCGGTCAAGCCATAG
>CAIXCS010000045.1 GCA_903918025.1 uncultured Actinomycetes bacterium | reverse complement strand
TGGGAAGTTCCCTATTTGCCCATTGACCCAAAACACACGGGCAGAACCTATGAAGCGATCATCCGAGTCAACTCTCAGTCAGGAAAAGGCGGCGTTGCCTACCTGATGGATGCAGAGCATGGGTTAGATCTTCCTCGAGCCCTTCAAGTCGAGTTCCAGCGAGTCGTCCAAACCGAAGCGGACGCGACCGGAACCGAAGTAACGCCCGATGCGCTTTGGACGATGTTCACTGCCGAATACTTAGACGAAGAAGCTCGGCTTCAACTGTTGTCGTCGGAACTCACGACCCGAACTGAAGGAACAGTGGTCGTTGCTCAATTGCTCGTTGACGGCGTCCACCAAACCGTTCGAGGTGAGGGAAACGGTCCAATCTCCGCGTTCATCAGTGCCATTGATGAAGGACTTGGCATCAAGTTCCAGGTGAACAACTACTCAGAACATGCACTGTCCGCCGGCGCAACGGCGACCGCAGTTGCCTATGTCGAAGCAAAGAATGAGGCAGGGGAGACCTGGTGGGGCGTTGGCATGGATGCGTCCATTCTCGACGCGTCACTTCGGGCGGTTCTCTCGGCGGCTAATCGAGCGCCGAAGCCCTAACAGTGTCGACCGCGGATGTTCTTGGTTGGACTGGCGCCCTCACGGGTGGGTTCATGACCGCAATTCAGTACCTCCGCGCTCGCAGAGTGGGGATTGAAGGTATTTCACCGCTCACCTGGTCCTTGTTCCTCATGATGGGAATTTTCTGGTTGGCCTATGGCATCCAGCAACGATCGGCTTGCATGGTTGCAGGAACCGTCCTCGTTGCTCCAGTTCAAGCAGCAATTCTCTCCGCCATTGGCTGGAAGCACATTTGGCGATCGGTACTCGGATCGCTCGGGATCGTGGTGTTCTCCATCTTGCTGCCAACGGCCCTGTGGGGTTGGAATGCAGGAGCCGGTGCGATTGGCGTCGTGATGGTGGTGACGCGCTTCCCTCAACTCATTGATCTCATTCGACTGCCGTCAGTCGAAGGCGTTTCGGTGATGTCGTGGCTGCTCAGTTCCGTCAACCTTGGGATGTGGCTCTACTACTACGTCGACAAAGGCGACAGTGGTGCGGCGCTTTCAATGGTGGTGACCATCGTGATGAATCTCCTCATCACCGCGATGGCCGCGCGTCGACATCACCACACGCAAGAAGTGCTGGCTCGGTGGCGTGCCCGCCTGAGCGCCCGATAGGGACGGTTCAGGCAGTTGTTGGAAGGTAGGCCGGACGCTCGCCTTCGAAGTTCGTGAGGTCCTTCTCGTTGCGAAGCGTCAGGCCAATATCGTCCCAACCATTGAGGAAACGCTCCGTCGTGAATGGCTCGAGCGTGAAGGTCGCCGACATACCAATGGCCGGCACCTCGATCGTTCCTCTCGCGACATCAATGGTGATCTCGAGGGAAGGGTCTGCGGTGACTGCCTCAAGAAGCGCTGAAGCCTTCTCCGGAGCAATCGTCACCGGGAGGAGTCCCTGCTTCGTGCAGTTGGAGAAGAAGATGTCAGCAAATCGTGAAGAGATCACTGCTTCGAATCCGTAGTCCATGAGTGCCCACACTGCGTGTTCACGTGAGGAACCCGTTCCAAAGTTCGGTCCAGCGACGAGAATCGATGCACCCTGGAACCGTTCGTCATTGAGCACGAAGTCCCGGTCGTCACGCCACTCGGAGAACAATCCTGCGCCAAAGCCCGTTCGCTCGACTCGCTTGAGCCAGTCCGAAGGAATGATTTGATCCGTGTCGACGTCACTTCGGTTGAGCGGAATCGCTCGGCCGGTGATGACGGTTACTGGCTTCATGAGAGGTCTCCTGGTGACGCAAGGTGTCCTGCGATTGCGGTTGCTGCGGCAACGGCGGGGGAGACCAAGTGCGTGCGTCCTCCGCGGCCTTGCCGACCTTCGAAGTTCCGGTTCGACGTTGAAGCGGATCGCTCGCCAGGAGCGAGCTTGTCGGGGTTCATCGCCAAACACATTGAGCACCCTGGTTCGCGCCATTCCGCTCCGGCTGCAGTGAAAATGACGTCGAGGCCTTCGGCTTGAGCCTGTGCCTTCACGCGGTGGGATCCTGGAACGATCAGGACGCGAAGTCCCTCCGCAACTTTTCTTCCCTCGAAAATCGACGCGGCGAGGCGAAGATCTTCAATGCGAGAGTTTGTGCACGAACCAATGAAGACCGTCTCGACTCGAATGTCTTTGAGCGGCGTTCCTGGGACGAGATCCATGTACTGCAGCGCGCGAATCGCTGCCTCACGCTCTGCTGGATCGGCAAAGTCGTCAGGTGAGGGCACCGTCGAGGAAAGTGGGGCAACTTGAGCAGGGTTCGTTCCCCAGGAGACCTGTGGCGAAATTGCCGAAGCGTCGATGAAGACTTCGCGATCAAAGGTTGCACCCTCATCGGTTCGATAGGCGAGCCATGCAGCCTTGGCATCAGCCAAGGCCTCACCCTTTGGAGCGTGCTCTTTGCCTTCGAGGTAGGCAATCGTGACGTCGTCTGGTGCGATCATGCCGGCTCGAGCACCAGCTTCGATCGACATATTGCAGACCGTCATCCGGCCTTCCATGGAGAGAGCCTCAATGGCTTCACCGCGGTACTCAAGGACGTAACCCATCCCGCCTCCGGTGCCGATCTCACCAATGATGGCGAGGACGAGGTCCTTCGCCGTTACCCCTGGCTGCAAGCTCCCGGTCACGGTGATGGCCATGGTCTTGGGCTTGGTCAGGGGGAGTGACTGAGTAGCGAGAACGTGTTCGACCTCACTCGTGCCAATGCCAAAGGCGAGCGCACCAAACGCGCCGTGCGTTGAGGTGTGGCTGTCACCACAGACAATGGTCATTCCAGGCTGCGTGAGGCCGAGCTCTGGTCCAATGACGTGAACGATTCCTTGATTCGCGTCACCCCGGTTGAAGCACGTAATGCCAAATTCCGCACAGTTGGCGGTCAAGACCTCGAGTTGTTTCTTCGAGATTGGGTCTTCAATGGGGAGATCGAGCGACGTGGTCGGGACATTGTGGTCAGCAGTCGCAATGGTCAGGTCAGGACGACGAACGGTGCGTCCAGCCAGTCGAATGCCGTCAAACGCCTGTGGGCTCGTCACCTCGTGAACAAGGTGGAGATCGATGTACAGCAAGTCGGGTTCACCCTCGGCACGGTGGACAAGGTGGGCTTCCCACACCTTCTCAGCCATCGTTCGGGCGCTCATGCCCGCACATCCACGATGACGATGGTGAGTTCGCCGCCCGGAGCGACATAGGACACTTCATGCCCCTTCGCTTTTCCGTGCACGGCCTTACCCATCGGGCTTGTTGGCGAGAGAACAGGCAGATCTCCGCTCCGCTCTTCAATCGAACCAAAGAAGTACTCAGAGATGTCGTCCTCGTCGTCGCCGTGATAGCGAATTGCGACGATCACGCCCTCGGTGATGGTGCCATCACTTGGAACTTCTGCCTCGACGATGATCGCATCCTTCAACATTGATTGAAGTTGGCGAACTCGAGCTTCCATCTTGCCCTGAGTGTCCTTTGCGGCGTGATAGTCGCCGTTCTCCTTCAAATCACCGAGTGCCCGTGCAGCCTCGATGGCATTGGCAATGTCGATTCGGCCACGCGTCGTGAGGTCGGCCAACTCTTCGGAAAGGCGGTCGTAGGTAACCTTTGTCA
This sequence comes from uncultured Actinomycetes bacterium, assembly GCA_903918025.1. Classification (GTDB taxonomy): domain Bacteria; phylum Actinomycetota; class Acidimicrobiia; order Acidimicrobiales; family RAAP-2; genus CAIQEU01. The sequence continues at coordinate 183 of CAIXCS010000045.1, read as the reverse complement.
GTTTTTGTGGCTCGTTCGCCATAGGGCTCCTTCAATGAGCTGCGATTCCTCATTCTAGGTTGTGGGTACCCACGTGATTCTCCGGAGCTGGTCCCACGTTGACAGGAGCCCTCACTTCTTGGGAGACTAACGACATGGAGCACCGCCTCGAGGTACGAATTTCGAAATAGGCGCGTCGTTACT
>CAIXCS010000044.1 GCA_903918025.1 uncultured Actinomycetes bacterium | reverse complement strand
CGTCTCGGCAGCGGTCCGACCTTGGCCTACTCGCGCATCACGACGCTCCTTGATGCGTCGCTCGACGTGTCGCTCCTCGAAGCGCTTGAGGCCGAATCGTTGGCCCAGGTCGCGAGTTTTCGATCGGCCGATACCGCCGAGGCGATGAGCGCCTTCATGCAAAAGCGCCCAGCGACATTCTTGGGGCACTGAACGCGTGATTGACCGGTGGATCTTTGGTGAGCGGGGGAGTGCCTGGGACGTCTTCACCGTGGCGGGTTCACTCACGAGTGTCCTGCCCTCAATTGGCATCGTGCTCGACCTCGACAGCGGCCGACCACTTCCTGTCGCTGTTCGAGAGTTGACCACCCTTGACCACCTTGCAAAGGGCGAGCTCGTCGTCTTGTTCGACCTTCAACTTGAGGGCGACCTCTCACGAACCCTCGAGGCCGTTCATCTGCTCCGTCAGATGTGGAACCATGAGGTGACGACGGTGAATGGCGACCACTGGAGGCTTGATGAAGCCCCCAATCGCCCACAGCCACTTCACCGCGGAGCGCTGAAGGTCATGTTCGTGATTTCTGAGCCAACTGCCGAGATCGAACAGCAAGCAGCCGCAAATGGGGTGGAACTTCTTGGTGTTCGTTCCTCGCCCGAAGGACAGCGTGAGCACTGGATTTGGTTGGATGATCCCGGAATTTCGGAGCTCCTGGCTGAACGTGAGCGTTTCGGTGGGGGAAGATCAGGGTCGTGAGCGCCGTCGACACCCAACCCATGGCTCCGACCGAGACCGCGGTTCGTGGACGACATCTCGGTTCGCTCGACGGACTCCGGGCACTCGCAGTGCTGAGCGTGATGGCGTATCACCTGGGAATTCACTGGGTCTCTGGTGGCTTTCTCGGAGTTGACCTCTTCTTCGTCCTCTCTGGATTCCTCATTACCTCGTTGTTGGTTGAGGAACGTTTTGTCGATGGGGCAATTCGGTTGGCAGCGTTCTGGGGAAGAAGAGCAAAGCGTCTGCTCCCTGCAGTCCTTGCCCTCATCTGCATCCTCGCGGTGGGATTTGTGTTCGTTCGGCGGTATTGGACGAGTCCGCCGGACGTGGCATTCGATCGCTTCGGGTTCAAAGGTGATGCGTATGCAACCCTGCTCTACGTTGCCAACTGGCATTCGATCTTCGCTCATCAGAACTACTTCGCCGCGTTCTTGGCTGCGTCACCGCTCAAACACACGTGGAGCCTTGCGATTGAAGAGCAGTTCTACCTTGTCTGGCCGATTGTCGTTCTTGGAATTGTCCGCGCACAGAGAAACTGGCGTCGGCTCGGTGTCTGGGTCGCTTCGTCAATGGGTATTGGCTCTGCCGTGCTCATGGCGGTGCTCTACAACAGCGGTGTTTCGATTTCGGCGATCTACTTCAATACCTTCGCGAGGTTGTTCGATCTCGGGGCAGGAGCGGCTCTCGCCTTCGCCGTTGCGGGTAAGCCTTCGGTTTTGCCATCGCTTCGCCGTCCTCTCGCAGTGGCAGGACCGATTTCGCTTGCGGTACTTGCCGTGTTCTGGTGGAAGGCGGGGCTTGGGGGAATTGATGGACTTCCTCGCGGGTTCATGTTCAATGGTGGATTTCTCGTCTGCGCACTTCTCGCAACCATCGTGGTTGCAGCCGTCCGAGACCCTCAAATTCCAGGTTTGGGAAGGCTCCTGCGCTGGAGGCCATTGGCGTTCATTGGCGTGATCTCCTACGGCCTCTACCTCTGGCACTGGCCGCTCTTTGTGCTGCTCACGCCCACCAGGACTCATTTGTCCGGGTTTGGTCTCGACGTGTTGAAAGTTGCGTCGACCTTTGCCATCGCAACGGTGAGCTTCTACCTCCTTGAGCGCCCACTACGACGAATGAAGTATCCGAAGTACTGGCTTCCTGTCTTGGTGGTGCTCGCCATGATTGGCACTGGAATGGTGGTGTCGTTTGCGAACCCCTATGCCGTCGATCGGGCGCACACAAGCCCAAGAACCGCTCCAGTGCTTCCACTTGCCGACGGCACCGTGCCGGGTGAAGGCGGCGTGATTGGTGCGCCGGTCCACCTCCGACACAAGATTGACGCAAAACACCCGCTCACCGTGACAATCGTTGGCGACTCTGTCATGTTCTCAATGGAACTTCCGCTCAATCGAGCGCTGTTCTCGACTCAAGAAGCGATCCCGAGAATGAAGGCCTTTCCCGGCTGGGGTCTCACGACGAAGAAGACTTGGGAGAGCGACCTTCAGGCTCTCTTGGCGAAGCATCGGACGGACCTCGTTATCGGGACGTGGGGCTGGGACAACAAGGTCGCCCGCGACCATCCAGCCGAGTATCAAGCATTGCTTCAGCACTTTGTTGATGTTGCAACGACGGGCCCGCATGCCGCCACGGCAGTTGGGTTCATTGAATACCCCAAGACCGGTGACCTTGGATTCCTTGGGACGTCAGCTGCGGCAGAAGTCCTTGGACTCACCGGAGGAGAACAGGCATTCGCCAATGCCGCCAAGACTGTTGTCGCTAATTCTCCAGGAAGAGCACTCTTTCTTCCAACGGCACCATCGGTCCTCTACGGCGGCAACTACACCAATTGGCTCGCGCCGTCGAATCAGCGGTCATCGCCAACAAGCGAATGGGTCAGGGTTCGTTCGAACGACACGATCCACATCTGCCAACCCGGTGCAGTCAATGAAGCAGCAGCGATTATGGCTGATTTTCATCTGCTCTTTGGGCTGAAGGCACCGACCGGCAATTGGTATGAGGGCAGGTGGATCAAGGACCCTCGGTATCACGGGGGATTGATTGATTGTCCTGCCGACCATCCTCCAACTGGATGGGTGCCAGGTTCCTAATCCAGCCAGTGTGACCTTGTTCTATCGCACTGTTCAGTGATCGCGGTACCTCGAACACTGAACAGTTGCTACACTTGGTGTCATGGACGCAAGCCTGGCCAATGAAGGGGTGAGGGACCTCGTCATGGTTCTCAGTGAAATCGGGCTCATCGCTACCGAAGTCCAAGGAACTGCAAAGGACCTCGCAGGAGATGCCGTCCTGCGGATTGGCAATCGACGACTGCTCGTTGAGGTGAAGCGCGACGTACGTGACCTTGACGCCCAGCGTCTAGCCGAGCGCCTGCCGGAGCATTCACTCGTGGTGGTGGATCGACTCTCTCCGCGCGCCAAAGTGCACTTTGAACAGCAGAGGATTGGCTGGCTCGACCGTCGTGGACACCTGCGCCTTATCCTTCCACCGGGGATATTTGTCGACCGGGACATCAATCCCCTCACCGAGAACCGACGCGGGCACTCGACCAACCCATTCACCACCGTGGGGCTCGACGTGGCGATTGCGCTGCTCCTCGATCCGACTGTGCCACTTGGGGTCCGAGAAATCTCCCGACGGACGGGGGCCTCAGTCGGTCGAGTATCCGAGTTGGTTCGTGAACTACGACGGCTAGGTCTGGTGAACCGTGACGGGACACCGGCCACTCCGGACCTCTTTGAGAGTGTTGCCGACGCGTGGGCTCCTCAGTGGATTCCTCTCGGTCAGATTCCACCGCCGGACCTCGCACATCGCTTGGGTGGCATGTATGCAGCAGTTCGGCACGGTGTCTCGATGGTGCTTTCGACCGGCTCGCCCAAAGAGTTCTACGTACGTGATGAATTTGCGCTTCGCCGGCTTGTCCGGTCATACCCTCCGAGCCTCGAGAGCACGTTCTCGCCATTGGCAAAGGCGGCGGTGTGCCCATCGCCCTATGGCTTCGACGAGTCCCATGGAGAGGCCCTCGGATTCCCAGTGGTGAATCATGTCATTGCAGCACTTGATCTCGCGCTGGACAAAGGTCGCGGTCGCGAAGCGCTTGAGCAGTGGCGACCAAACGAGGTCGTCCGTGTCTGGTGACATCAGGCTGAGCGACGAGGGTGGAGTAGCGACTCGTCTTCTCTCGGCCCTCGCCAGTCTGGTCGAACAAGTGAAACCGGGTACGTTCGCACTCATCGGGGGTCTTGCGGTGATGACGAGACTCACCACCGTGCATCGTGTCACCGACGACATTGACGCTGTCAGTGAGCAATTGGGCGACGATCCTTCCGACATCGCCGTCGTACTCGGTGAGGATGGAGTAGCAGCGGTACGTCGACTCGTACGAGGGGTCAAGGTGGATCACATCGACGTTGGGAAAGTACCAGCTTCGAAAATTTCTTCGCTGGAGCTGCCAACGAACGAGTGGGATAGAGCCTTCGTTCTGGCACACCGTTGGGGTCTTGACTCCGCAACTCCTGTGGTCATCAACGCGGTCGAGACTGAGTTGGTGGTTGCCACGGTCACCTGCCCGGCGGCTTCACCAGCGAGCCTCGTCGCCATGAAGCTCCAATCCGCCCCGCGACGTCCACGAACTCGTATTGACAAGGCAGCGAACGACTACCTGGACTTGCATCGTTTGCTCTCGAGCAGTGACCTGGGTTTCGAGATCGCTAGGGATCTCACCTCGGATGCACCGCATGACCTCGGTGAGTGGGCCATTGAAAGGATCCGCCTGGATTTCATTGAGCGCGCAGACGACATGGCGCGGGCGATCAGGCGTGGAGGTTCGATGGAAGAGTTGAGCGCTGATGAAATTGCGTCGACTGGTGTGGCCTTCCTCGGTCGCATTGAACAACCTGACGTGTCAACGAATTGACATCACTCCAGTCACCAATCTCGCGAGCACATCGCGGAACCATCGACGGTTTGACGAATCATGCAGCTTCGAGGTCCTGCTTGATGATCGGCATCCATTGCTTCTTCAGACGGAGCCTGAGCCACTCCGCGCGCTGACAACGACGTCAACTTGATGGCATGCAAGGTGATTGCCAACATCACCGAACAGTTGCACCGCTTTGGTTGGCTAGGGTCGATCACGGCAGGTCACCACTCAGCGGTGGAATGCCGGTTCTTCTGCGAAGAAAGGGGTGGCGGTGGCCACACGGACTGAATCCGACACGATGGGCGAAATCGAAGTCGACGCAACGAAGTATTGGGGAGCGCAGACCGAGCGTTCACTCCATCACTTTGCCATTGCCCACGACACGATGCCTCGCTCGCTCATTCGAGCATTCGGGCTCTTGAAGCTTGCCTCTGCACAGGTCAACCGTGATCTCGGGAAGTTGGCTCCAGAAAAGGCGGCCTTGATCATTGCGGCGGCTCAAGAAGTCGCTGATGGCCTGCATCCAACTGAGTTTCCCCTTCGAATCTGGCAGACCGGATCGGGCACCCAGACGAACATGAATGTCAATGAGGTCATTTCCAATCGAGCGATTGAGATGGCTGGCGGCGTGCTCGGAAGCAAGACGCCCGTTCATCCCAATGACGACGTCAATATGTCGCAGTCGTCCAACGACACCTTCCCAACTGCCATGCATATCGCTGCCGTTGAACAAGTAACCCATCGTCTCCTGCCGAGCGTCAAGGCACTTCGTGATGCACTTCAGGTGAAGACCGAAGCATTTGAAGGAATCGTCAAGATTGGTCGCACGCACCTGAT
>CAIXCS010000043.1 GCA_903918025.1 uncultured Actinomycetes bacterium | reverse complement strand
ATCTTCGATCGCTTCTATCGCGCAGAGGCGTCGAAATCCATCACTGGCTCGGGACTTGGGCTCTCCATCGTGGCAAAGGTTGCCGAAAGCCATGGCGGAACGACCTTTGCCGAAAACCTCGAGGGTGGTGGCTTCAAGATCGGCATCCGTTGGGACTCGACGGACGAGAAGCACTGAGGGCCGACCTCACGGCCGGCCCTCAGCACTCATCTGGTCTGGGTACGTACCCAGGAGAACTACTTGTTTGGCTGCGGGGTCACTCGGAGATACGGCTTCAGTGCGGTGAATCCCTTCGGGAACCGCTCCTTTGCCTCTTCGTCTGACACGGCTGGCGTGATGATGACATCCTCGCCATCCTTCCAGTTGGCCGGCGTGGCCACCTTGTACTCAGCGGTGAGCTGCAGCGAGTCGAGCACACGAATGATCTCGTCAACGTTGCGTCCAGTCGAGGCTGGGTAGGTCAAAATGAGCTTGACCTTCTTGTCGGGACCGACGATGAACACTGAGCGAACCGTCAAGGTGTCGTTGGCGTTCGGGTGAATCATGTCGTAGAGGTCTGCAACGGTGCGGCTCTCATCGCCAATGATCGGGAAGGCCAGCGCAGTCCCTTGGGTCTCGAGAATGTCTCCTGCCCACGCGGCGTGGGAGGCAACGTCATCAACTGACACCGCGATCAGCTTCGTATTGCGCTTGTCGAAGTCAGCCTTGCGAGCTGAGAACGCTCCAAGCTCAGTCGTGCAGACCGGGGTGAAGTCCTTCGGGTGGGAGAACAAAATTCCCCAGCTGTCACCGAGCCACTCGTGGAAGGAAATCTTTCCATCCGTTGTGTCAGCGGTGAAGTCGGGGGCAACGTCGCCGAGTCGAACTGTCATAGCGGGGCTCCTTCTGTCAGGCTGAAGACCGATGCCTCCAGCGCCTTCGCTTTCGCCAGCGTAGCGGGTGATTGCGCAATTGTCGACTTGCTCGGTCAGGTTTATAGGAGTTCCCGTCAAGGGCACGTTGCTGGGCTCCCTACAGTGGGACTGTGAAGATCCCTTCCAGCCGTCGACCTGCATCCGCTGAGCTTCAAGAACTCCTGACCAAGGTCAGCCGATCTTCGTCAGTTGTTGCGGCCTTCGATGTCGATGGAACCCTCACGGATGGCGGATCCACGTATCCATGGCTTGCAGCGGTCGGAGGTCGCTCGAGGACGCTGCTTGCGTGCGTGAAGCTCTCCCCGCAGATCTTCCTGGCGGGCATTCTTGGAGGCAGTCGGGCGGACCAAACCAAAGAGCGCACCTTCACGGCGATTCTCCATGGGCTCTCCGAAGACCATGTTCGTGTTGTCTCGACGGAATTTGCTGCCCGTCACTACCGAAAGCGCCTTCGTCCAGACGTGAAGGCGATGGTTGATTGGCACCGGAGTCTCGGCCACAAGGTCGTCCTCGTCTCGGCAAGCGTCGAGGCCTACATCGGCCCAATTGGCGAGTTGCTTCGAGCAGATGCGGTGTTGTCAACGCGACTTGGCGTGACACCAGCCAGAACGATGTCAGGGCACTACGACGGTCGGAACTGTCGGGGTGAGGAGAAGTTGTCTCGCCTTACTACGTGGATCCACGCACAAGGACTTGAGCAAGAAGGCGTCGCACCACTCCTCGTTGCCTATGGCAACTCTCGGGGCGATGCCCGGATGTTGGGGGCTGCGGATCTTGGCATTAACTGCGGCAAACTCGGCGTTCTCTCTCGCCTTCGGCGGTACCCGGAACTCGCACAGGTGACGCTTGCCCTTGCCGAGCGGGGCTAGGCGCTTCGCCCCTCGATTGCCAAGTCAAGAAGGCCTTCCGATTTGCCGGCGTAGGTCACTTCCAAGACTGCAGCTTGTTCCATCCAGAGGTAGAGCCCTCCTTCTCCCGGAGTGGAGAGTCCGACGTTCACCTGGTGTCGCCCATCGAGGAAGGGAAGGGCATCGATTGAAAAAATGTAAGAGTTCCGTCCCTCATGAAGCGAGAAGGCCAAGCCCAATTCGTCACTTCGAACCTTCGAGAGTTCAATCCCCATTGGCGAGATGAGTTCAAGCGTCACGAGCACCTCGGGAATCTCGACGTCAGACTCAATGTCAAGAATGAATTCGGCTGCCCCGTGGGTGGCTACTGGTCCCGCAGTGCCAGGAGCACCAGCGGTCACCCGAGTAATTCGCATCGGTGGCGCCACCACGACGTCGGTCTCCTGCACCACGTCACCTTCGACGACTGATGCACCGACTGGACCACCATCAGACTCATTGAGACGTTCACGGAAAATGCGAATGCCTTCACTCGGTTCGCCGTGGAAGACCATCTCGCCGTGATGCAGCACAACAACTTCATCACAGATTGACCGCACCTGTTCTGGGCTCTGACTCACAAAGATGATGGTGCGGCCGTCTGCTTGGAATTGCTTAATCCGATCCATACACT
>CAIXCS010000042.1 GCA_903918025.1 uncultured Actinomycetes bacterium | reverse complement strand
GGCACCGACGTCCCCTACGACATCCACATTCGCGACGTCACGGAGAACATCGAAGAACGAGACCTCGACCGAATTTTGCTCGACATGCCAGAACCACACGCCGTTGTGGCTCACGCCGAAAAGGCCCTTCGTCCCGGCGGCATATTTCTGGCGTATTTGCCAACCATCAATCAGACCGCCCAACTGCGCGAAACACTGCGCCAGCACCAGTTCGGCTTCGAAGAGACCGTCGAAATACTGCGACGCACGTGGCACATTGATGGCCGCTCAGTTCGCCCGGACCACCGTATGGTAGGTCACACTGGCTTCCTCACGACGGCTCGCCGCGTGGTGCGCGAGGCTCGCTAGGCCTCAATAAAAATGCACTCGCCGGGGCACTCTTCTGAGGCCTCGGTCACAGCGTCTTCGAGTTCGGCGGGGACGTTCGCCAGTCCAGCAGCGCCACCAGGGTTGTTCTGCGGAACGCCGTCGTTCTTCACGTAGGCCAGACCGTCGTCGAGAAGGGTGAACACCGCGGGAGCAATCTCTTCACAGAGACCATCGCCAGTGCACAGGTCTTGATCGATCCACACCTTCATAAAAACTTCCTTTGCTTGGTACCACGTACGGCGTTAAGGTTAGTCGCTCGACATTACGGATAACGCCTTTCCTCGGTCCGGATTCTTCCCCTAGGGTGTCGTACGTGGAACCAGAACGTCCTGACGAACCTCTGACGCCAAACCCGTTTGCCCTGAGCGACTTCAATCAGGCTCGGCGCCGAATCGAAACGCTTGAGCAACGTCTCGTCGAATCGCGCACCTCCTTGTCATCGAGCAAAGAGCAAAACGAAAAGCTCGCCAGTGCCCTGCAACTCACCCGTGACCACCTCGCCTCCTTGCGCCACGAAGTGGCCAAACTCTCCCAGCCACCTGCGGCCTACGGCACCCTCTTGGGCTTCAACGAGGACGGGTCTGTCGACATCAGCACTTCCGGTCGAAAAATGCGCGTGGCTCTCCATCCCAACATCGATCCGGAACAAGTAAAACGGGGCTACGAGGTTGTCCTCAATGACTCCTACGCAGTCATTGCCGTTCGCGAGGGCGTTCGCGACGGTGACATTGTGACGGTCAAAGAATTGCTCGGCGACAGTCGGGTAATTGTCTACAGCCGCAACGAAGAAGAGCGGGTGGTCGACGTTGCCGATGACGTGATGCGCGATGGTCTACGCAGTGGTGATCACGTACTTCTCGAAACGCGCAGCAATTTCGTGGTCGAGAAACTCACGACGCCTGAATCCCAAGACCTCATCTTGGAAGAGGTGCCCAACGTCTCCTACGCCGACGTCGGTGGTCTCGACGCGCAAATCGAACTCATTACGGACGCCGTGGAATTGCCCTACCTGCACCGTCGACTGTTTCTGGACTACGAACTGCCGGCCCCGAAGGGCATTCGTCTCTACGGACCGCCGGGCTGTGGCAAGACCTTGATCGCTAAAGCCGTCGCGAGCTCGCTCTCCCAGAAGGTAGCTGCCTTGACGGGGAACCACAACGTGCGTTCGTATTTTCTAAATATCAAGGGACCTGAACTTCTCAACAAATACGTCGGCGAGACGGAGCGTCAGATTCGCGTCGTTTTTCAGCGAGCCCGGGAGAAGGCCGCCGAGGGCGTTCCCGTCATCATCTTCTTCGACGAAATGGACTCGCTGTTTCGTACGCGAGGCACCGGCATCTCCTCCGACATGGAATCAACGGTTGTACCCCAGCTCTTGGCCGAGATCGATGGTGTCGAGTCGCTGCGGGATGTCATCATCATTGGCGCCACGAATCGCGAAGACTTGATTGACCCCGCTATCTTGCGACCCGGTCGACTCGACGTCAAGATCAAGATTGAACGACCGCACGAGGAAGCGGCGGCCCAGATTTTCTCGCGCTACCTGCACGCCGACCTCCCACTCGATGAAGGTTTCGTCACGGTTGACGGTGGCGGGGATCGTGAGAAGGCCGTTCGCCTGCTCATCGAACAGACAGTTGCCAACATGTACAGCATCGACGACGACAACCGATTCCTCGAGGTGACCTACCAAGGCGGCGACAAGGAAGTGTTGTACTTCAAAGACTTTGCCTCGGGCGCGATGATTGAAAACATCGTCCGTCGTGCGAAGAAACTCGCGGTAAAACGTGACATCGCAGGACTGGGACGGGGTATCCATCTCAATGACCTCCTCGCATCTATTCGTGACGAATACCACGAGAACGAGGATCTGCCAAACACCACCAACCCCGATGACTGGGCTCG
>CAIXCS010000041.1 GCA_903918025.1 uncultured Actinomycetes bacterium | reverse complement strand
TCGATCGGCTTCTCTGAGTTTGCGAACTATCTGTTCGGGCGTGTGCCTGGTTCTCTTCATGGTCAACCTCCATTCCCAGTCTTATCTGGGGCTCTCTAGTCATAAGAGATGGACCGATTAAAGGGGGTCAGGACAAAACGAGCGGGCACGCCGCAGGACGTGCAGGCGGCTCTTGGGATGTCGAGCATGACGTGGATCTGGAGCTCGCCCTCGAACGCCGACATGCCGAGCACGGACACATCGGGGAGACCGACCACCATCTGGTTCATCGCCACCGGATCGGTCTCGACGTGGTCTGGCAGGTTCGGTCTCAAGGTCATCAGGCCACGTTGGCAGCCACAACTCCAGTCAAGAGGGACCCTCTGCCACCCTCAAATCCGAAGAACCACTTTAGCTAGGAGCAATGAAGAAAATTGGTCCTTTGGACTTCAGTCTGGATTGGACTCACCGATCACACGGACCGAGGAAGAAATTTTTACGACACGACGATTTAGATCGAACTCATCTTGCATCAGACCCCTGAAAGTGACTTTCCTCTTCGAAGGAGTCCTGGACGAAGTGGAATGTTCGGATTAACGACGGCCGGGCACTCGTACTTACGGATGAAACACTTGCACCAAACCTTTGTTATCGCGCTGGCCCACAGCAACACAAAGATTTGACGTCGGACAACTCAGTGACCTGAGACCCCTTTCCCCAAGATTCTTTGGCGTTGTTGCTCCCTTGAGACCCAAACTGACGCTATACGAATGTTTGGAATCGGTCCCGATTGCAACACATCGAGCAGCTGTTCCTCCACAATTTACTTTCGTAAACGAAATGCCATGACCTTGTTGCATACGAATGGAATCTGACCATATTCCATTGACTTCAACGATGTAGTTCGGGCTTCCTGTTCTCGCGTTTCCTACAGTTATACAATTATTTGCTGAAGCACACGACACCGCGCTGAGCGCCTGATGCCCATTCGAAAAGGGGTGCCAGCGTTGTTTGAATACTGCGGTGAACCCAGATCCGCTTGCCGTTGCGCCAACGACGTAGCAGATGCCAGGGGTTGAGCAACTCACGTCGTTGAGCGACCCGCCATCTGGCCCTAGGCGCTTGGCTGGCCCCCAGATCCCGTTCTGCTCACGAGCCACCATGCCGCCTTGTGGCTCAGTGAGGACCGCAAAACACTCACCTCGAGACCAGCAACTCACAGAGGTGAAGGCCGTTCCAAAATTGTCTGTCGATGCACCAGGGATTCTGATCGGACGACCCCAACTGCCTTGATGTTCCTCCACGACCATCGGCCCAACTGACTGAGGTGCTTGCGACCCAACACCAACTGCTCCAACTGCCGTGCAGTTCAGCGCATCGAAACAACTGACGGCCGTGAACGTGCCCCCTGCTGTTCCGGCAATCACGTGAACAGCGCCCCATCGTCCAGCATGCTTGCTGATTACGGCAGCGGCGCCGTTGGCAAATCCAACCACTGTGCAACTTGCCCCAGATACACATGAAACCCCACCCCACGAGGCACCTTTTGGGCCCAATGGTTGCGAACCGCTGCTGGCAACTGCGGCGCCCGCCTTAGGTAAACCAGTTGAAGTCACGAGCGGCAAGAACGCTAGGCCGATGCACACGACTCCAAACATGACAGAACGCCACGCGCAAACTCGTACTTGACGAGTCAGGTACAAGCCTGGAGAGTTGTTCGTTGTCATACTTCCTCCGCACAGTCGATGCTTGTCGTTCAAGAAAAATTCAAATAAGTATGTGTCATTGATGTTAGTTAGTGCATCAAAAAATCAAGTGCATTTGTAGTATTTCGTTTGCCCTCTTCCCAAATGCGAGTCAAGATGCACCGGTGAACGATCGACCACTGTCAGGTGATCTTGGTGTGGCGCTCACCGGTGGAGCCATCGTGCTCGGCAGCCTTTTCCTTCCTTGGATCTCCACACGAGGCCCTTCGACCACAAGTTCTCCAGCTGCAGTGTATCTCGCCATCGTTCCCTGGGTGATCCTATTCTTGGTAGCTCTTTGCATCGGAGCGTTTGCTCGATCCCGACGTTCAACTCATGCAGGCATTCGCTACGTTGCCGCTGGCTCTGCAAGCCTTCTCTTCGTCGCGCCCATCATTACGACCATCCTCTTAGATGTTCTTGCTATTTGGACGTCCCCAGCGTTCCTCCCAAAGACTTGGCGTCGGGTTTTCATAGGTGTATCGCCGGCAGCGGGAACTTGGCTTGCAATTGTTGGTGCGAGCCTCTTATTGGTGGCGGTCGTGCAAAAAGGTCAGTGGTTCAAGGACCTCTGCCGCTCCCTCGCCGTAGGGCTCGTTTCGCTCCGGCGACAGTCGCTGGGTGCGGGTGCGGCCATCGTTGGCATTATCACCATCATCGTTGCCCGCTATGAGCCGTGGTTTAGCCTGAAACTCACCGCGGTCAACGGCTCAGATCAAACGCTCAATATTCCTGGATACGCACTCCCGTTAATAGGTATCTCAGCGCTCTTCATAGCTTTTGCAGCAGTGGGCATAGCAGGGATTGCCGTCGTTCATCCGTCTTCTCTGGCTGGGAGTTTGCTCGTCATCATGGGATGGTTGACCACTCTTCCTGCGACGTTCATCGTTATCTTGAGTGCGGTGAACTTCCATGCGCGAGTCTCCATTCCGTTGGAGGTTCGCCACCTATTGGCTCAATGGTCAAGCGAGGCATACCGGGGAAGCAATGGAAACGTTAAGTTGCCTAAACTCGTCAGCCATGCTGAACTTGTCCTCTCAGGAAATCTGGGTGCCAAAGCCACTCTGCTTGGAGGCTTAGTTCTCGGAGCATCGGGGATCTTGCTCACAAAAGTTGGACGAAAAGGTGGCACGCTGTGAACGCAGTATTTAGTTCCGTCCTCATACTCATTCTCAGCATGGCGGCAATTTGGATCATTCTGTTTGGCACTGCCGGGGCGGCGATTGCCCGTGTCGACCGATCGGAAGGCGTGAGGGGTTTCGTAATCGGAGCACTTCTCGGTCCTGTGGGTCTTATCTGGCTCTCAATTTCTATGAAGCGAAAAACTGGCGCTACAGCGTTCAATGCTGTCTTGCCGGCTGACTGGGCAGAAGTGCCGACCGATGCTTCACCTGCGCCGGGGTCTTCATCGTTTGAGCTGTGAGCGCCACGGTTGATCAACGAACCGTCGACTTGGGCAGAGATCGGCAAGTTTCTTTTGGACATTCAGCCCTATCTCCGTGGCGAGACCGAGATGGCTCACGTCCTAGCTGTAGCAAGCGGCTCCTGCTAGAGGTGACCGATTCATATCCGTCATGTAATTGACGATGCGTACAAGGAAGAAGCCGCTAGAGCCCTTGGTCGGGGCGTTGGTTTTCGCCCCTCAACTGTCGCTAGGCAAAATCTGGCCTGAAAGTGACCGAGGCTCCGTGAGTGCGAGCTGGTCCAACTTGCATCAATCAATTTTGGTCGGAACGGTGTCTTCACCATCGATTTCAAAGGCCAACTTCCCCAACCACGACGTCAATGTTCGAGTGCGCGATGTTCATCGCTGCTCTCTCCCAGTTCAAGATCACCTTCACGCTCGGCTTGGAAGTGTTTTGGAAGATCAAGATGGGCGAAGACATATTGGGCAAGTGCCACCCCAACAAAGGCGTCGAGACCGCTGACTGGGTTTGTACTGTGTGCGACTGAATTTCTGAAGAGGTCAAACCCGCTCCGAGCAAGCGACCGCAACTGTCCGAGCCGCCGCTCCCCAAGGTCAGCACTTCCGCGTGCCTCAGGAGTGAACCAATGGTCGATCAGTTCACTAGCCGTGGCTGGTCGAGTGCCTTGCCTGACGAGTCCACGAGTTCGATCTTGCAACGCAGACTCAAGCACTTTGTAACCATTTGATACCGAGCTTGCAAATTCGCCTCGAAGATACGGAGCTTGAACTCCCAGTCGAATCTGCTCATCAAACGAGTCGAAGAGCGAGCCCCAAATGGCTGCCTGTTCAATACCCATTTGCCGCATGCAGTCCATAGCAGCGCCGAATTCCTCGATGGCGTGGTAGGACGACGCGAGTTCTTTGTAGGTACGAACCTTCTCGTCCTCCATCATCTGACGATCAAACCCTGAAAGCGCCTCCTGGAATTCAGCGATTGCTTGATCGTGATCACCACGCTGAGCAAACAGGCGACCTCTAGCTAACGCGAGGTGAGAGCGATCCTCAACGAAATGCAGGGACCGCATGTAGTCCTCGGCTTGATCGAACGCTTCCTCAGCTCGGCTGAAGTCATTCCTCCTCAAGTAGATCTCTCCGAGCTTTCGAAGTGACAGTGCTATGCCCCGAAGGTCCCCAAATCGACGATCGATCTGACGCGCATCCTTAAAGGCTTTGATGGCCTCGTCGAGATTTCCTTGGCTAGCGTGCCAATCGCCGAGAAGGATATTTCCCTTGGCTTGGCCAATGACATCGCCTGCTCGCTCGTAGGCATCGATGGCTTCACTTATGGACCGATAGGCCTCTTTAGCTCGCCCTTGCGTCAACTGGATTTGAGCGAGGATGAGGTAACTTCTCCCGTTTCCTCGGCTCCAGCCCATTTCATCACCGATTTTCAAGCTCTCTCGAACTGCTTCTTCTGCTTCTACAGGTCGCCGAAGTTCGAGGTAGAGCACTCCGAGGTCATCGAAGAGGTCATCGAGCTCTGGATAGTTATGAAATTCGCGGAAGACGTCCTTGGCTCGATGGAGATACTCAAGCGCACGGTGACGCGTTTTAGGATCCACGGCGAAGACCTTCGCTTGGAGCTGTTGCACGATCGCAACTTCCGTAGGAGTCTTTAAATCATCGAACTGGCGGCTCGCTGACATGAGGTGAACCTCTGCCTCGCGCCATTGAGCCTTCTCGATCTCCAACTTGGCGAATTCGACAGCAAGGAGAGCGTCTTCTCGTGGATCGTCTCGATCTCTCAACTCAGTAAGGGCCAAGTTCAGACATTCGTCGGCTCGGTCGAGGTCTCCACGTTGCAGATAGATCGACGCAATACCACGATGGGCACGAGCGATTCCTACGACGTTTTCGTGCCTCGACTGGATTCTGAGGGCTTCACGAAAATGATCGAGTGCCACCGTAAATTGACCTTCTTCAGACTCCCAATCGCCAACCAAGAGCAGTGCGTCGGCTCTGCCACCATCGTCTTCGGCATCAATATAGAGAGTAAGGGCACGGCGCAGATAGTCACCGGCAACCCTGCGATCGCCATGGCGCAAGTGGGCCCGACCAAGTAGGAGGAGTGAGCGACCCTTGCTGGCAATCGCCTGGAGATGCTCGTCAATTTGAAGACTCTCCTCGAGCACCTCAATTGCCTCGTGATAGCGGTTTCGATCGATCAAGACTTGTCCAAGATCATCCAGCAACTCATTCAGTTCCTTCAGATCCCCGATCTCACGAAGAACGGGGATCGCCTCACGTAGTAGCGCCTCAGCATCTTCGACTTGACCGTCGTATCGCAGTGCGATGGCAATACCGCGCTTGGCAAGAGCCATGGAACGTTGATTCCCATCACCCTTTGCAATATCTTCAGCTTTCCTGAAGCGGATCATCGCGGTGTCGTAATCAACCTCTGCGATCGCGAGGTGCCCCTCTTCGGAGAACAGTTCGGCAAGTTCAATGTCATCGTCTACGCCAGAGAGGAGTTTGGCGGCTGCCTCAAGTGCCTCTCGGCTCCTGTCAAGGTCGCCTTGTAGGCGAAAAATCCTACCCAACCTTCTCTCTGCTCTGGCTTGCCCAACGACATCATCTGATTCTCGGTCGAGATCTCGCACCCTTCGATACTGCCGAGCGGCTTGCTTCAGATCACCATCATCTTCATACCATTGTCCGAGTACCCCATAGACCTCAGAGAGGCCGCGACTTGAGTCTTCGAAGTCTTCCTCGGCTTCTTCAATCAAACGGCGGGCCAGCGTCCTTCGGCTCCCACCAGTACTGAGGATGGCTTGAGCCAATTTCAACCGACAGGCACCTGTGAGGTGTGCGGTGTCAGCGAGCTGGTGCAGATCAAGTGCTTGACGGAGCGTTTCCTCCGCAATCACGTAGTCACCTCGGTCAATGTAGATCGCTCCGAGTTCGACGAGGAGAACCATTCGGTTCGCCGGATCCAATGAGTCCATTTCATAGACTTCGAGCAAACCTATTGCCTGATCGATCTCGCCTCGCTCGCGGTAGGCCTTTGCCAGCACCGCGATAATTCGTGGCTGATCTCCAAGGACGACACGTGCTGCCTCCAGTCGATCTAATGCGCGCCGATGATGTCCGAGCTCGAGCTGCATCAGCCCCTGGTAGAGCTTGATGTTGCCAGAGATCTCTTGATCATCTAACCGATCCGTCAACTTCGCCAAATTTGCGAACTGATCCTCTGCGGCGTCAAAATCACTTAACTCAAAGAGGCAAATTCCAATCCGAAGGTCCAACCCATAACTCTCATCAGGGTTAGCGGATGCCTTTCGCATCGAGCGGTAGACTCCAAGTGCGCGATCCCATTCGCCATCTCTCTCAAATTCTATAGCCGTATCGAGCGTATCCATGAGCGTACAAACTTTCGTCGAGTGCCAACTAAATCACACTACGCTACTTTGCCTAACCCCGCACTCTGCGGAGAAGTTCAAGTGCAAACTTCACGCACCAATCGATACAGAAGATGGGAATCTAGATGACCATTAATTGGAACCAACTTCAGCTTCGACAAGGCAAGGGGAATTTCATTCGCTTCATACTTCCGCTCCAATTTCCCGATACCGCCTTTGGCCCTATTACGGACCATCTTCACGAACAAGTGCTTCAGGGCGGACCACTCCGCCACCAAAGTCTCGCTACTGAAGGACTCCTCCCGCACATCAGGCGCCACCTAGATCTTGGAGAATCAACGTTTGACGCCACCAGGAATCTCGGTTCTTTCTGGGAAATCACCGCCTTGAACTTCATGGAGCAAACGCTCCCCCTCGACGGCTGGGTATGCAGCATTCGCGGCTCAGATGAACGATCAAAGTCAGGAATTCCATTCTCGTTTAGCTCACCACAGATTGTCCTATTTCGAACGGGCGTTGCATTCGTCTCGATAGAAGTTCGGCCTGTTCGAGATGACCCCCGTGATTGGTTTGACCTTACGCATTTTCTGAGATTCATGATTCCTGGTCGGGAACGTTCACTAACCCACCAAGAACTCAACCTGACCGCGACGATGAGAACAGTGATGCGAAGCATCGCAGAAATATTGGAAGTTCCAGGAGTAACACCACTCCAGTTTGAATTGACCGATGAAGCGGATAGCCCAACTTGTACCGAGGCAGTAAGAACTTTCGGCAGCATGGAGCTCATGCATTACGGAAGTATCTTTCTTGATGGAGCTGAATCAACAGATGAGGAGGAGCTTCGCGAGCGGGCTCGTTCAGGTTTTCACTCTAAGCAAGACACGTTTTCCAAGGGTGCTTCGTCTGATCTTGAAAACACAGAATCACGATTAATTTATCAAGACCGGCAATCATTTGAAATGAGCCTCACTTCAAGTACATTTGTTGGTTTTCAGATGCCAGAATCTCAGTTCACTTCAAATAATCTTCCAGCACATTTCAGAGAAATCTACCTTCTGCTTTTTCTTTTTGTTCATTCCCAACGACTTGCACTCGCCGTGCTTTCGGATCAAGTTTTTGATGCCGTCGCTCGCATCTCATCGACAAAAACAGGACCAACTCTCACGAGCCAACTCGATGATATCGTGGAACTTGATAGGCGACTACTGGAGTTTACCGGTAGCTCCTATTTTCTCCAAGTAACACAACATCATCACCACCACAGTTACTACACGAAACTACGCTCATTCATTCAAGTTCAGGACTTCTTCCAAGAAGTAAAGGATGAGGTGAGTTCGTTGCGCTTTTACATCAGTTCACTCGTCCAGCGTGAGTCGGACCGCAGAGCCAACCTCCTCCAAGTTGCGGTGACGGCCTTAACCATGGTGTTTGTCCCGGCGGGCGTACTCCTCACTCTCTTTGCAGCAAAAATTCCGGAATGGCCTGGTTTGAGAGAACTTTCACCTGCCGCGACTGCTTTGATCACAGCTGGAATTCTGTTTGCCACGAGCATTTCGGTGTGGGCACTTCGACTCTTGACCCGCAGGCGTGATCATCGCTAACAATCATCCATCCCGCACCGTGGCGGACCCACGTGGGTTTGCCGGCTCTTCGGATTTCCGGGGGGCATTGACGCCGACCAGTGAGCAAGGTGGTGGTGCCGTGAGCGAGACTCGAGACTGTGATGGAGCGAGACCCGGTCAAGATGCTCGAGCTGGTGTTGGGGATTCCTGACGTTCGCATCCTTGGCGTGGAATCAACGACACGTCACATCAGGATCGAGCTTGAATCGACGCGTGACGGGGCTCGATGTTCTCGATGCGGATCTGAGGCGGTGCTCGTTGGCACGAGGGTCGAAGAGATGGTCGACCTGCCGATCATGGGCACGCCGTCGCGGCTGCTTGTGAATCGACGTCGCTTCGAGTGTCCTTCTCCGACTTGTGGGGCGAAACGCTGGTTCGAACCCCACCCCATCGAGGAGTTCAATCCGTCGGAGCGGTGACTACCTCGGCGTGACGCTTGCGAGCAGCGACCAGTCGGGCTTGCCCGCAAGGAGCAGTGCCCTGATCCGGTAATTGCGAAAGTTGCTGAACCCGAAGGCCACGCGCTTGACCCGCTTGACGAGATTGTTCATCGCTTCGGTCGGGCCGTTAGTGAGGTGACAGGCGTGCCAGGCGGTGATCTCGAGTCGCCAGCGCTTGAGGGTGCGGCCCAAGGAGCGGACCTGATCGGCTGTTCTTGATCGTCCATGTCGTCAGCGAGTGCCTCGACGAACTCGAGGGCGAGCTCGGGGTCGTTGTGGGCATAGAGCTCTCGGACGGCTTCCTTAGCGTGGAAGGCGGTCGCCACCTCACCTCTCGGGTCACCGGCCTTGAGCAGGCCGGTGCGCTTCACCCTTCCCTCCTCGCTCAGGCGCTCGTCGGCGATGGTCATGAGCCGCCGGGCCTTCCAGAGCGGATCGTCCTTGCGGCGCCGGTGGCCCAGCATCTCGTTCTGGACCCGTCGCCGGCACTCATCCATCTTGGAAGTGGCGAGCTTGACCACATGAAACGGATCGGCCACCTGGATGGCGTTCGGGACCGTGGCATCGAAGACCGATCGGAAGGGACCCTACTAGGACGCTTAGGACTGAGAGACTAATCATCTTCGGATTCGTGAGTGGTTCCATATATGCTCAGATCCCGTGACCCGTCGAATCGCGCAACAATATGAATCTGAAGGAGTGCCAACGGGGGGAGTATAATCATCATAGGGATGGACGCCCAGTTTGACAGATTCAGTAAATTCATGACCATCCCTATTGGAATCATACCCAAGAGTGTTACTGCGCCAACGAGCCAAACTCGAAAGAAACCGATCTGCTCTTTCCCGATGATATATACAACTGATGCTGAAGCAAAAACAAAGCCATCTCCAGCATGGCTTCCTGAAAGAGCAAGAATCAATAGATCCAAAATACCACATATAAGACTCACGGAAATCACCACAATTTGTGCGGCAAGCCAATGCTTTTTATCGTTTACATCAGAGTCCATCGGTAATTCTTTTCAATAGCCATTGGAGTGCGCTCTTTCCCGTGATTCCCAATCCCATAAGTGGTACTTTTATATATCCCGAAACAAGTCCGACTCCTGCGTCGAGCCAGAGACTCTGGGGTTTGAAATGGGGGGTTCCAGCGCCTCCCTCAAGTCCACGTGCTACGCCGGTTGCAACTCCAATACCGCCCAATGCTGCCACGCATCCTAGCGTGACGGTTCCGACACATATTGCCCCAACGGCAGCGACCCCCACAGCAGTGGTCGCAATTTTTGCGAGACCTCTCCAATGTTTCTCCAAAAAGTGAGGGACTGTGTAATTGTTCGGGCACCAAAACCAGCAGATGTGAAATTTTCCCGTCAAATCCGATCCATTCACCGGATCCCCTGGATAGGTATATGGATTGGCATTGCCTCCAAGGACTGCATCTGACTCGGTGAACGTTCCCGTCACGGGGTTGTAGACCCTGACGCCCATGAGTACAAGTCCTGACAGGTTGTTCTCTTGTTTTTGGTGGGTTCCGAGCCAGCCGTAGCACGCAGCTACTGATTGTTGGGTCATGAGCGACCTTGGTTGGCCAAACTCAGTTTGCTCGGAATACCCCGACACTGAGCTGGTCCCAGATGCTGGAAGCGCCGTCCCAACCACATTGCCTCTCAGATCAGTGAGGTTGAGGGTGCACTGGGCGGTTGCAGATCCAAGGCAATTGCCGGTGACGCCTGTTCCAGTCGTCACGTCCAAGAGATTGCCCGAGGTCATTGAGGAAAGGTAACTCGTGGTCGTCCCACTTGGGTTGGTGGTCCACGAGGGTCCTCCGCTTCCGTCGGAGTAGTTGGTGGTTGTTCCAGCCGTGAGACCAGAACCTGATCCCGAAACCGTTGCGGTCAGGACCGAACCAGTCGAGTCATAGGTAAAGGTCTGGGTGGCACTTGCTTGCGTGAGTGACGAGATCTGATTATCCGAGCGATACACGGAAGTCACCGCACCTGGTGTGGTTGATCCACCAGTTCCCGTGTCAACACTCGGAACGGTTATTGCTCGCCCAAGTGCGTCGTAGGCATAGGTGCCGGTCGAGGCACCCCAGGTGGAACTGATCAGACGGTCCGACCCACCAAGACCAGTACCCGAGCTGTCGAAGCTTGAGGTCTGTGTGGCTGAGCCCGTGGCGGTTGTTGGACACCAACCGCCAGAGGCGGTCGTTGCAGCACTCATGAACGACGTTCGATTGGAATCTCCGTCAAGGCCGTAGAGGCGGGTGGTGCAGGTGCCTTGGTAGTTGTCGCCAACACCAATGAGGCGACCAATGCCGTCATAGGCGAAGGCTTGACTCGACAGTGCACTCGTCGCCGTTGCCACTTGCCCAAAGGGGTTGTAGGTCTGCGAGAACCCAACAACCGCCGTTCCAACGGTCACTGACGAAGAGCCTTGCGTATAGGCAAGGGCTGTTGCTTCACCAGCTTGGTCGAAGGAAGTTGTTGCAACCATGCCATTTGGATACTGGAGGGTCGTGGCGCTTCCATTGGCGTCATAGGCAGCACCAAATGTCTGAGGGTTGCTGCCACTGCACGACGTCCCAAGCACAACTGATTGCGAGGTGCGAACAGGTCGGTTCTCGGTTTGACCGAGGACATCGGTGCCACCGTAGACAGGGCAGATGGAAAGGCCGCCGGTGACGCCCGTGACGGGTTCGGTCTCTTGAGCCAACTGCGAATTCACATTGTAGGTGAAACTCGACGTGGCGCCATTGGCATCAGTGAAACTCGCCTGTCGCCCGCCTGCGTCATAGGTCGTCGACGTTGTTGACACGACCGTGCCCGCACTCGTGAGCGTGTCGCCACTGATGGTGTCGCCGGTAACGAGTTCGGATCCAATGGGTAGTCCAGTTCCCGACGCGTAGAGTGGGACGCTGTCATTCACGGCGACATCGCCTGTCACGGCATCGGTAATTCGACTGGCAGTTGGTCGACCCGACTCATCATGGGTGGTCGTTGTCGTTCGAAGAGTCGTTGTCGATGGACTTGACGCCGATGTCGATTCCGTCACGACCTGTGGACTGAGGCCCCAGTCGTAGACGGTCGTCTTTGTTGGCACAACCCCGCCGACCGACGGTGAAGTTGCAGAACCACTTGGTCCGCTCTGGCAGAGGAGTCCGTCAAACTCGTAGCGCGATGCACACGGACTCGGAGCAGATGGTCCGTAATAAGTCGAGACGGTTGCTCCTTGATCAAACGTTGTTCCAAGAACGCCAGTTGTCGTGCCAATCCGAGTCGACATTGGTTGATCGACTTCGATGACGTTGCCAAGCGTGTCGAGGAGGGTTTGCCTCGTGATGGTGGAGGTTCCAGTACTCACCACCGTTTGATAAGGCGTGCCGAACTGCTTCGGATCACCAAATCCCGAACCGGTGGGAATCGTCCAGTAGTTGCTGGTGATTCGCTGATCGGGCAGCGACGTTGCACCGAAGTCAGATGCTCGTCCGGCATCGGTCAATTGGGTTGGATCGGCGGTAGTTCCGTAGCCGCTCAATTGCCGCGTCACGAGCTGCCAAGGCCCACCTCCGAGGTTCAGCGAAAACGTCTGCCCACCGGTGTAGGTACCGAAGGTGCCTGCCGTGTCGAGGCCATATTCATTGTGCGTATGCGCTCGAGCTTGCACTGCGCTCGACGACGACGTCGCCATGAGGTGCATGGGGCCATAGGTGTCGAGCAACTCTGCCCCCATTGGCACACCGTTGGTGGTCGTTGCGTTGTAAAAGGAAAGACTGGCCCACGACGCAGCATTCGTAGCTGCACTTGAACCCGAGACCATTGCCGCCACCCAGTTATCTGCCGAGAGTGACCACACGACATTGTTTTGCGCGTTGAAAACACCACCATTGTCGAGTTGTCCATACTCCTGGGCGCTCACCGACCATCCGCTACCGACGGTATTAGACGATGTCAGTCCACCGCCCCCGTATTGGGCAGTATCAACTAGTCGACCTTGACCGTCGAGATACGAAATCGCCGCATACGGAAAGTCCGACGACGTCGGTGTCGAGCTTGGAATATGACTCGGTGGGAAGACCGCCGTTCCAGACACCGGCACGTTGGTTGTCTGTGCCCACAGTGACGGCACCGCCAGATTGGCAAGGCCACTTGACCCTCCCCCGAGAATGGGAACGCCATAGGAAATGGTCGTGGTCGCGGACGTTGCGCCACCGACGGTCGTTGTGCCATCGATGGACTGGGTCGACGTTGCGAGTTGGCCGCTTGAGTTGTAGCCAAATGTCCAACCGGCCGTTGATGTGACAGTTGGTGGGGTAATGGTCGCGAGCGGATAGGTCGTGAGTCCAAATGACGCGCTAGTCACCACAGGCGTGCCGGCAGTTGGCGTTGCGTGCAATCCGGAGACCAAGGTAACCGTGCCGGCCGCATTGGTAGCTGTGACGGTGAACGAGTACGCCGTGCCATTCGTAAGGCCGGTAATGACTGCACTCGTCCCTGAGACCGTGCAGTTTGACAAGGACGTTGAATACGAACAGCTTGTTCCGCTAGGCGTCCAGCTGACGGTGTAGTTGCTATAAGGTCCTCCACCATTTGCCGGGATTGGCTGCCAATTGAGGTTGACTTGATTCGATGACGGTGTCGCCGTGATCAGTGTGCTGGCATAAGTTGTCGGCGTCGAGGCATAGCTGTACTTCGTTGGAAGTACAGGAGTCGCCGCACACGTCGGGGTCGATCCTTGATTCTGCCCAACTCGTGGGTCCCAAACTTCTCGAAGGTAGCCGCCTACGTCATAGAGGTAGCACTTGACGGGCAACGTCACCATGGCACCAGACCCACCGGAATTCGGATCCCACTGGGTCTGATCAATTTCACTCAAGTTCCCTACGGTCACACCGAGATTTGAGTAGGTGTAAGAGCCAAAGCCAGATGTTCCAGTTCGGGCGGTTGCCGTTGCGGTTGTTGACGTCGCATGGACGAAGCTGAGCTTCCGACAACCTTGCACAAACGTTGCTACACAGTTCAGTGATGGTCTCATCGAAGCAATGACGGAAGGAGTGGAGCCGGTGTAGACCCAGGTATCCGGCTGATTCCCGGTAGCAGAACCTGTCTGTGGCTCAAGAACACTTACCCCGGCGGAGAAACTCATCGGAAAGCCAACTTCATCGGTCGCAGTCCAAGTCGTCTTCGTGCCCGATGAGTCGGTCACGACGAGCGAGAAGTTGTTATTGAAACCTGTTCCACTGGTCGTTGTCCACACAGCACTCAGTTGCTGAGCCGCTGCTTCGCCAACAGGAATAAGATTGACCCACGGCCCCGGGATTTGGTACTTCCCGAGCGGGCTCTCAAAGATCAAGGTGCTCTTCGCCGTTGCTGTGAGGAGGATGGTTCCATCGACAAAGGTGTTATCAATTGGCGTGTAGTCAGCGAAGTTTTGCCCACTTGGTAGACCGTCGAGATTCCAACCAGGTCCGAGAGAGGATTCTGGACTACCTGGAAGTTGCCCAGAAGGCATTGACGAATACGTGCGCGAGACCGTCGCCGTGTCGTAGACACCTGGAAGTGACGCGTCAGTTGCGCTCAACGAGAATTCACCGGATCCGAGTGAGACCGTGCCCGGGCCAACTGGCGAAGTTGCCATGGAGTTCCCAAAGCCGTGTGCAAGTACCTGATACGGAGTTGGAGTGTCACAGACTGTTGAGCCGCTCGTCGTGAAGCACACCGTGACGTCGATCGTCTCAGGTGTTGGAATACCCGCTGCACGAATATTGACCATAAGTGACGGCTCGGTATAGGGATTGTTATAGGTATAGCCACTCCCTGGCACTGGCGTCATGACGCCAGCCACACCAGAAACCGACTGCGTCAACCCACTCCAGGTGGTGTTATTCCATGCGGTCGTCACCGCACTCGACGGTGGAATCGTCCATCCAGAATCGTTGCAACTGGCTGGTTTCGCCGAACCCTGCGCAGCCGGTGCCCAACACACAGTCGCAGTCGTTGACGAGGTTCCTGCAGCATCGACTGCGGACACAGGGATGCTCGTTGATGAGGCAGCGTTAGCGACTGGTTGAGAAAGGCCGGACCCGATCGTGATCGTCCACACGCTTGGCGACGATGCATTGGAATCACCGGGGATGTCGGTCTCATACGACGAGATAGAAGTGAGACCATTTCCTGTTGAAGAATAGGGAATCAGAAATATGTAGGACTGCCCCGTGATCACCGGGGTTGTCGCGAAGTCATTTGACGCGGAACCGGTTGGCGTGACGACGACTGGAGTGTTGCTGTTGACCTGGTACGTAAAAGACTGCGGGTAGGGGTCTCCACCGGTCATGGTGCACGAAATTTGTAGACCGGCTGGATTCGGCACCTGAGACGGCTGCAGGAACTGACCAGTCGTTGTAATTGACGGCCCATTGAGCGTTGAGCACGCCATGCCGGACACGACCGGGGTCGTGTAGACGGTGAACGGCATACTTGCCGTCCAGGCCGACGTCGAAGTGCCATTCGAGGCTTGAGCTTGCCAGGTGTAGTTCCCCGGCAACAGATAGTTGAGCGTCGGTGTTGTCCATGAACTGAGCGACCCCACATCCATTGACGCCACCGCAAGGCTCCCGGAACTCCAACTCGGCGAGGAGATCGTCGTGAGAAGCGTCGACGATGAGTCGTAGACCTTGATGGTGTAGTCAATCATGGCTCCAGCATCTGGATCCGTTGATTTCGTGCAAAAAGCAGGAACAGCAGCATTGTTTGGCATGCCAGGTTGGAGGGACGCGGCACTACCGACATACGTCGGAGACGACGTATAGAGCTGCTCATCCGAACACAGGTGATTTGTCGAAGTCCCGTTGGTTCCTGGTGTCGTCGGTGGTGTGTCGTAGGTCACCGAAATGGTGACATTGAACTGCTTGAAATAGATATTGTTGAGCGTTTCGTTCCCGGCGAAGCCCCAGTACATTGACGAACTGGTGATGGCTCCTTGCACTGCACTGATGGTTGACGTGGACGAGGCAATTGTCGCGGTTGAACTATTGCCGCAAATGCCGCTTCCCGAGGTTGTCCCGATGGCTGTGCCTGCTTTGGCGCCTGCGTAGGACAGTGGTGTCGCGCTGTAGACAGAAATGGCTGAACACGTCGTACTCACCGTGCCAGTGCTGACTTCGGTTAAGTGGAACGACGCTGCATCAACGTGCGTGCCCGAGAGTCCGGTTGTTGGAATGGTAACGATGCTCCGCCAGATGGTCGTAGAGGTTCCGAATTGACTTCCCGTAAACAAGCCGTGATTCTGCGTGGTCCCTGGAATGTACGCCTGGGTGGTTCCATCAGATCGGTAGTTGGTGCCACCACTAACCGACAGTGTGGTGGTTGGGTCAACGATGATCGGAAACACTCGGGCTGGCGAATGAAGCCAAGTCTCCTCAACGGTTGAGTCCAGATACCATGTTCCAGGAGTTGGACCATCAGACAGTGAGAGGTTGACCGGCTCGGCACCTGGACCGAAGTACGAAGCCGAGTCGGACCCGTCAGTTGCATACGACGGTGGGATCTCCAAAGGCTGAATTCCCTTGCCGCCGGTGAACAATATCCCCCCACTGGTCTCAATTGTCGGCGTATACCCCGGTGCCTGAATGAGAAAACGCCAGGTCCCAGTACCAACCGAAGAAGAATCGGGAATGACAATGCGCTCATCGAGCGAGGTTGCCCCGAGTTGGTACTCGAGCGATGCTCCTCCAAATGCCTTCGGGTAGACCACTTGGTTGCCGGTGAGGAGGGTTGGGAAGGTTCCCTGTCCAATGCCGCCAAATGACTGATCAGTCGTGAGCTCGGCTGCAGTCTTGCGGACACCTTCGACGGCACTGCTTCGCTGGGACGGCGACACCATCTCTGCCGTCGGATGGGTATTCATTGCTCTCGGAGTCGATCCCACCGAACCGATTGGCGTCATGGAGAACGGAATACCTGAAGGACTTAAGGAGACGACCGAGGTCTGGTTGGACGTTCTAGACGCAAAGCGTGGGTTGAGAGGGTGAAGACCCTCAAGCTGGAGTCCACCAGCAAACTGCATGACGGTCGTCGAGATGGGTTGCCAAGCTCCGGTCGCATCCTTCATTTGAAAAGGCTGCGAAGAATTCTCGACCGTAAACGTTCCACGTGGGTTCGCGAAGGTGTTGGAAGTAGCGGTTGACTCCGAAGTGATTTTGACCCGGTGATGTTGTGCTCGAGCAGTAGTCACGGCGGTAACTGCATCTGCAACTTCAAAGATCTGTTTTGGTGGAACGACTGAGGCTGCTGTAGTTGTCGCCGCTGACGCTGGAATCACCATGGCGCCGGAGAGCAGCACTCCCAGGGCCGTTGATCTAAGCAACATGTTCTGAATCCAGTGGTTGCGCAGAGTTCTTTTCTTCCGGCTCCTCGTAGCTACTGTCGAAATGGCTTGCATTGCATCCCCCAGATCGTTCATGAAGCTCGCCTGCCCCAACGTAAGTCGAGGTCGAGTTTCAGTATTCCTATATCTAGTTCAAGAATCGAGTAGATGCTCTGGGAAGGGTGCTGATTGGCTAATGGAAGTAGCGTCGAAGTACTTGATACTTCCTTCGCCGTAAGTCACTAATACCCATAGATGGGGTTCGAGCACCCACCCGCCCGCACATGAAACCGCGACTGGTTTGTCTCGGCTACCAAATGTCTTGACCTTTGGATTCCTGCTCGAGACGTTGCACTAGTTCAAGATCCCAACTGCGGACTTCACTCAAGATGAAAAACAACTGGCAAACCTTTGGCATTTGAAACAAGACTTGACCGTTAAGGGAGCTATGTATACCCACCGAGGCAGATCTCGGACACTCACATTCGAGACTTGAAAGTCACGTTCGGCTTCAGATTATCGATAGGCAACATGTTGAAGAACGAACAAACCCCGGACCATAAGAAGTCCGGGGTTTGAAAGTGGTTATCTGGTGGAGGTGAAGGGAATCGAACCCTCGACCTCTACATTGCGAACGTAGCGCTCTGCCAACTGAGCTACACCCCCAGCGATCACGAATGCTAGCCGCACACCCGAAGGCGAAGATCAGCGACCGGCGCTCACTCGCGTCCATCTTGGGTCATCAACAACGGCAGCGTCATCGTCTTGCCATTCATCTTCGTCGTCGTACCACTCGGTCGGGCGGTAACGGACTTGCTGTGGTTGGCGGGCAACGATGGCGAAGGCAGCCGCAATGAAGGCAACGGTGAGGACAAGGGCCAAGCCACCGATTCCAAGCAGCACGGTCATCCCCGTAAGCGCGCCACCTCCAAGTCCAAGCAACGTGGTTGCGAGCAAGGTCAACAACACATTTCGCCTCCGACGCGCTGCGCTCCGAAGAACTGGCTGACGTGGCGGCTCATAGGTTGTGGCAGCACGTGTGACAACCGGCACGCGATCGAAACAGGCACCTGACTCTTCGTCGACATAGGCATCGCTTGCGTCTTCAACATCATCGACTGGTCGGAGCAAGACCAACTGCGGTCGGCGAGGGGGCAGTGCCGCTATGTCCGAGTCGTACCCTCGACGATCAAGAATGCTCAACGAGGCGTGATAGGACTCAATGCCTTCGACAGTCCGGTAATCACGGATTCGTCGGATAATTCCAGGAGCCAGAACGGCTATCCAGAGTGCAATGAGTACTGGCACCACGATCGTTGTCGGCATCGTCGTCCTTCCTCGTCACTGTTCGCCTGTAGTCGACGTTACTGAAGGCCGCGCGCGTGCAGGTGGATCCTTATGGCAGTGACCTCGCGTGAAAACGACTATCCACTCTGGTGACGTGGAGGTTTGTTTGAAAGCACTCCGAAAGATGATCGCTCGTCAGCACCTCGTCAATGGGGCCACTCGCAAGGCGTCTCCCCTGGGCAAGCAACAACACGTGGGTCGACGATGCCGGGATCTCCTCGACGTGGTGCGTCACGAGGACGACCCCTCGATCGGGTCGACTCGTGGCTAACCCATCGAATCGACGAAGCAGTCGCTCTCGAGCTCCGAGATCAAGACCAGCAGATGGTTCGTCAACAAGAAGCAGCGGCGGATCAACCAACAATGCTCGAGCCAAGAGCACTTGTTGTCGTTCGCCATCAGAGAGCGACCCCAGCCGGTGACTGGCCAGGCTGAGCACTCCAACAGTCTTGAGCGCCTCGTAGGCAATGGCCTCGTCGTTCTCAGTAGTCGTTCGCCACCAAGGTTCGAGGGAACCATCAATCCCACCAACGACTACCTCAAGTGCGGTGAGATCGGTCCGCAACTGCCTTGTCAGTGCAGACGAGGCAAGGCCAACCCTTGAGCGAAGGAGGCGAAGATCAACCCTCCCTACTTGGTGGCCAAGGAGATACACCTCGCCGCTTGTCGGCAGGAGGCGACCGGCCGCAATCGTTAGGAGCGTTGACTTGCCTGAGCCATTCGCTCCGAGAAGGACCCATCGTTCCCCCGCAGCAACCGCCCAATGATCGAGATCGAGAATCGGGCGACCTTGACGAACAACGAGTAGATCCCTGACGTCAAACAGAACCTCGCTCGAAGGCGTACTCACTCGTGCAAGCCGCACTCCACCTTGCCGGTGCCTGCCCAACGTCCGGCCCTCGGGTCCTCGCCCGGTGCGGTCGGTCGAGTGGTCGGCGCACAGCCGATGGATCGGTAACCCTGCGACATGAGTGGGTGCGTCAGGAGGTCGTGGTCGACTTCATAGAACGCAATGTCTTCGTCGGTCCATGTCGCCATGGGATTCACCTTCACGACGTCGAACGTTGCATCGAAACTCACAATCGGTGCTGCGGTTCTCGTCGTGGCATCGACCCGCTTGAGCGCCGTCATCCAAGCAGCCTTCTGCTCGACGACCTTCATGAGGGGTCCAACTTTTCTCCGCTTGCAGCACTCGTCAGTTCCACATGGCCACTCAGCCGCATCTGGACCGGGCTTGGTGACGGTCAAGTTGAGGTCGTAGGCAGACCGAACTTGCTCGACGAATTCGAGCGTTTCCGGGAAGTGCGCCTCGGTGTCGAGGAAGACCACTTCCACCTTTGGATCGATCTTGACCGCAAGGTCGACGAGGACAATGTCTTGAAAGGAGCAGGCCAGAACGAGATCACTTCCGAAGGTGTCAAACGTCCATTGGAGAATCTTCGATGCAGGTGCGTGCTCGAAGGAGAGGTTCAGTTCCTCAATCGCTGATGCCGTTAATGCAGTTGACACTTTTGCCCCTCTCATGACTAACTCTCGACCCTACCGAGCCCGTTTAGGGGACCGTGCATCCGATTTCCCTAGAACTCTGACTAAGATAGTCAACAATTCAATCGACGCGCCGCGTGGGCCGTCCATTCATCAACGAGGAGAGGCGTGACGAGCGCGTCGCAGACGACCGAGGCGGGCACAACAGCTCCCTCCAAGACCATGAACTTCGACCACCTCGATCTTCTGGAATCTCAAGCGATTTTCATCATGCGCGAGGTTGCCGCAGAGTGCGAGCGTCCCGTCCTGTTATTTTCAGGAGGCAAAGACTCTGCGGTCTTGCTTCACCTGGCGGTCAAGGCATTTCGACCGGCCGGCTTCCCCTTCCCAGTCATGCATGTCGACACGGGGCACAACTTTCCAGAGGTCCTGTCGTTCATTTCGTCGACCATTGACTCGCTGAACGAACGGCTCATCGTCGCATCAGTTCAAGACTCGATCGATCGAGGACGCGTTGGCGATCCAGGCGAGAACGGATCTCGGAACCGCCTCCAGACAACGACGCTGCTCGATGCCATCACTGAACACAAGTTTGATGCTGCCTTTGGCGGCGCACGCCGCGATGAAGACAAGGCTCGCGCCAAAGAGCGAGTGCTCTCCTTCAGGGACGCGTTTGGCCAGTGGGAGCCCCGCAAGCAGCGTCCGGAACTCTGGCACCTCTACCAAGGCAAGGTGCTTCCCGGAGAACACCTCCGGGCTTTCCCGCTGTCTGACTGGACGGAACTCGACATCTGGCAGTACATCGCTCGAGAGCGCATTGAACTCCCGTCGATTTACTACGCCCATGAACGAGACGTTGTCGAGCGTGACGGGATGTTGCTCGCCGTGTCGGAGTTTGTCCACCCTCGAGAAGGTGAGCAGATCCAGCGTTTGAGTGTGCGATTCCGGACCGTTGGTGACGCAACCCTGACCGGTGCGGTGCGGTCGACTGCCTCAACGGTTGAAGAAGTCGTTGACGAGGTCGCTGGCGCTCGCGTGTCAGAGCGAGGAGCGACCCGCGGTGACGACAAGTTCTCCGAGACCGCCATGGAAGACCGCAAGCGCGAGGGTTACTTCTAATGGCAAAGACCGATCTCCTCCGATTTGCCACCGTTGGCTCTGTCGATGATGGAAAGTCGACACTCATTGGACGCCTCCTCGTTGAC
>CAIXCS010000040.1 GCA_903918025.1 uncultured Actinomycetes bacterium | reverse complement strand
AGGGAATAGGAATTTCTTTCCCACCCACGTGATCGAATCAGGTATTGAGTCCCAAACTGGGAAGGTAAATTAGGTTGACTATTTCAAGTAACACTGATGAGAATCTTGTTGAACCTTCTGATCCCAGGGTTTCCGTCGTTGTATTGGCTTATGGAGAAGAGTCACTTCTCAATGAGTGTGTTCGTGCAATTTTGGCTTCCACAAGGGTCAATATTGAGCTCATTGTCGTTGACAATGGATCTCCTGCCATTACTTCATTGGTTGCCGATCCACGCTTGAGGGTGGTCTCTCCCGGATTCAATACAGGCTTTGCTGGCGGTTGTAATTTTGGGGTGCGAGAGACGACATCTCCACTGTTGGCGTTTGTCAATAGTGATTTGATAGTGTCGCCGAACGCCATCCATCTGTTGGTAAACAGGCTCAATGATGAAGGTGTCGGACTCGTCACAGGAGCAGTACTGCTACCTGGAACTCCCTTGGTGGTGAATTCCATCGGCAATCCGATTCACTATCTCATGTTTTCTTGGGCTGGTGACTATGGCGAAGATTTTGAGCGCCATAGACATGACGAAGACGTTGCGGGAATATCAGGAGCGCTTTTTGCCTGTACAACCTCTCACTGGCAATTCCTTGACGGTTTCGACGAGGAGTATTTTGCCTATGCGGAAGATGCTGACATCTCGTTGCGTACATGGCAGGCTGGACTGAAGGTTGTATTTGAGCATCGCGCAACGGGGGAGCATCACTATGAATTCAGTCGGAGGACCGAAAAGTGGTTTTGGCTTGAAAGAAACCGCCTAATTGGGTTTCTGACCTTTTTCACTGTCCCAATGACGATCATGTTGCTCCCGATCTTCATCGTGGTGGAAATTGGTGTGATGTATTCAGCAATTAGGTCAGGCTGGTGGCGTCAAAAGATCCAAGCTTGGAGCTGGATATTTGCTCACAGAACCTACCTGCGTCAACGGCGTCAGAGAATCAAGGGCGCGAGAGTCTCTGGAAGCCAATGGTTGAATGTGCTGTCTTCTACGATCGATATTCCTGATGAATTTGATCTACATGTCCCTCAGGTAGTTAACAGCGTTTTGAAGTTCTACTGGTCCTTTATCCGCCGACTGGAGCGGCCACGCCGATAGTCACGGCAAGGCTCTGATTGCTCGATCACCTGATGCTCATTGGGGTACCGAGTTGGCTCGATCCTCTCTTCCTAGCCTGAACCGGTCGACCCGCACAACGACACTCATCCGCGAGGAGTGAATCACGCTGAATTCGATGGATTCAGATAAACCTGGACTGAGACTTGCTGCCAATACCCGAGGTTAGGTGGTGAGAAACAGGTCGACACGTGCGGCGTTCTTTGAGCTGTGGTCTCGACATAAAGAATTGTAATGCAACGATATCTCTTCGAGGCTTGCTACTTCACTGACGCAATGAGTAGTACACCTGGTTTCCCCCATGAAGGATTCAAAGAAATTAAGGCGTCCTTCAGAGCTGCAGGAACGATGAAGTGGACAGCATCTGCTATCGGGTCAGGGTGCTGAATGGCCATCTGCTTCGCGTAGGCGAGCATAGAAAGGCCAGGTGGAGCCGGAATTTCTCCGCCTTGTCCTGACCAGTCGAGTGTCGACGGGTGATCACGCAGAGCAAGGAGCCAGAAGCCGAGTAGTACTGGATTTCGACCCGATACTGGCGCAGGATCAATGTAGTTCCAGTGCTGATCTTGGTTGGGGGTCTCTCTCACTGCAGTCAGCAAACGAGACGCGTCATCATCAGTAGGTGGCAATTGATAGAGATATCGATGTATTGCGAGGCCATTCGCGTAGGTGTCAACCATGCCAGGCACGTACGGGCCAACATAGCCGTCAATTTGAAGCACAGCCAAAGTTACAAAGACCGAAGCAACCAGGGCTGCTGGTAACCCCAAACGTTGGCGAACCTTCATGGTAGCGAGGTCATTGGAGACTACCGTCACGAGAACAATGCAACAGATCGCAAACAGCGCTGAACCGAACTTCTGTCCGTAATAGACGACTGCACCTACCGTTGATCTCTCGTACCAAGCTGCAGCGACAAACATCAGAATTCCAAGTACTGCCGGAGAAATAATTACCAAGTTTGTCGGGAGATTCGGCCTGAGACGCTGGCGAATAATGCCCACAGCTATAAGCGCTGCGATCGAAAAGAACAATGGTCCCCAAGGGGGTATTGGAGCGCCACCGTTCTGATTCAGAGTACCGATACCAAGTTGAAGAATAGTCCTTGCTGGAGACAACACAGCCAGGCCCCAAACTATTACGCAAATGATGAACGCCACTCGAGTTACACCACGAGTGGCTATCCATGCCCGCACCATTGCAAGCAAGAGCGCGGCGCCAGCGAGAAACATCAGCGGCAACCAGTTATATGCGATGACAATGCAAAACCCAGAAACAACGATGAAGTTCGGAAGTGGCGAGAGTGAAGGCGTCATGATCATCGTGACTGCAATAGCCACAGCTACTACTGAAACGGTCCAATTTGTAAAGCCAATAAATGGACCGAATGAGCCAGTCGTGAAGAGTGCCACGATAACTGCCATTGCTGGGACGGCAACTAGGAAATTACGACCGCAGACACGAGCCACCGCCATGCAGCCGAGAAGTACGATACCGCCGGTCGTCAGAACTTGAAGATTGGAGTACGCGTGGAGAAGCCAAGACGACGAAGTCGGCGGATGGGGTGAGAGTAGTCGCTCGAAAATCGCCCAAACCTGGTGTAACCCTTGTGGGTAGGTATTGAATTCCTGGGTCCCTCCATGAATCGGCGGGAGGGTTTGGATATAACTCCCCTCTTGGAGGTTTACTTTGAACATTTCAAAATGAGATGTGTTGTCCCAACCGAGAAGAAGCACACCCAATATTCCGCTGGCGGCGAGATGCGAAAATGGGTGAAGCCAATACAAGGTCGTGAGGAAGCAAACAGCTAGCGCGAGCGACTCAGCGCCTGTTGGCCAAGATACGGTTCTGGATCCTGACTCTCGAGGGAGGATCTGATAGGAAACGGCAGCGGCCACTGCAACAGCGAGAAATATTCCAGGAACATCAACTTTCAGACCAATATTTGGGATCCACGCTACGAGGGGAATCCATCCAAGACCCACTCCCGCGATCAAGAAGATTCGGTCTGCGACCCGGCGTGGGCCAGGAACGAAGAGGAAAGCAATCGCACCAATTGCGATTGCAGAAAATCCCGAGCACAGTCCTGCTCGCCGAAGGATCAGGATCAAGAACCCAGCGGCGAGGCCAAGGCAGCCACTCCACACTCTGGAGCGAATGCGCTCTGAAGGCACCTTCGGCAAGTTGGTGTCCGAAGTTGGCGCAATTGGATTCGAATTGACGACCATGGCCCCCACACCGTAGCCCAACACCTCGCGAATATTCTTCACGGCTGGGGAAGCCAACGATGACCAAGGTCTGCCGTATCTGCCATCGCAAATCCCTAGCGAATCATGACTATGGCTAATTTCGGCAATCAAATGCAAACCCGAGTTTCCTCTCGGCGACCATGACTCCCGAATCCTTCAAACCGCTTGAGGTCAATTGAATCGTTCCTGGGCTCAAGGAAACTCCTGTTGTTGGTTGAGTCGAAAGCCCGGACTCCTGAAGCATTAGCTTCCAATTTCTGCCGAGATGAACCTGACACCTCGAGTAATCGACTGAGCTCTGCGAACTCGACATGTCTGATCTCGTCAAACGTCGAAGGCGCCGACAGAAAGTGAAGATCCATCTAATGGGAGGGGTCATTGGAGCTCCCCCCAGTCACCCGTGATCTATGAACTTCGTCTTTCACGAAACTACAGACGGTTAACGGCTCTTCGCGTTTCAGCGGGGTGTGATTGTCTCGAGTAGATCCCAGTTGGGCTTTCCGGCATAGAGCAGGGCCCTCACTCTGAAGCTGCGGAATGATCTGAATCCGAAGGCCGCACGCTTGACTCGCTTGATCAGATTGT
>CAIXCS010000039.1 GCA_903918025.1 uncultured Actinomycetes bacterium | reverse complement strand
TGCTGGGCTTTGAAGACGTCGTTCGAGCGCTTCCTTCAGCCGAGGGACGTGGCGAACGCGTCATCGAAGGAATCTTCAATCTTCGTGCCCGAGTCGATGGCAATGATGTTGGGTACGCAACCATCGCTGCTTCTGGAAGCCATGCAACCGTGCTGCACTGGACGAGGAATGATGGCGCGGTTCGAAGTGGGGACCTTCTCCTCCTCGATGCCGGAGTCGAGTGCCACGATCTCTACACAGCCGACGTCACAAGGACGCTTCCAATCTCTGGCACGTTCACTGCTGCGCAGCTGACGCTGTACAACCTGGTACTCGCTGCCCAAGAGGCAGGAATCGCAGCGGTAAAGCCGGGGGCGAAGTTCATGGCTGCTCACGAAGCCGCAATGGCGGTGTTGACCGCCGGGCTGCTTGAGCTCGGCATTCTCGAGCCCCAAGAAGAGGAGACCTCGCTCTCAAAGCAACTCCATCGGCGCTACACCCTTCATGGGACGAGCCACATGCTTGGCATTGATGTCCATGACTGCACCCACGCGCGGAACGAGGAGTACCTTGGCGAACTCCGACCGGGTTACGTCCTCACCGTTGAACCAGGTCTGTACTTCCAACCCAACGACCTGACCGTTCCGGCTGCCTACCGCGGCATTGGCATCCGCATTGAAGATGACGTTCTCGTCACCGAAGAGGGAAATCGAGTGCTCTCGAGCGCGCTTCCTCGGGATCCAGTTGCCATCGAGGCATGGATGGCCTCGATTTGGAGCAAGGGGACGCCAGACCTCCACCTCTGAGCGCCCAAGATGAGCGCTCAGAGCGTGAAGTGTTTAGGCCCGCTCCAGAATTCTGATCGGCAGGTTCCTCGGTCCACGAACCTGTCCTTGGGAGAAGGTGACCGCGTCCGGATCTGCGAGTTCAAACTTTGGAAAGCGCTTGATGAACTCACCAATCGCTACCTTCATCTCCATCCGAGCCAAGTTTGAGCCCATGCAGCGATGAATGCCGAGTCCAAATGCTGCGTGACGGTTCTCGACTCGGTCAATGATGACTTCATCGGCTCGGTCGAAGAATTCAGGGTCACGGTTTGCAGCTGGGAATCCGAGGAGGATCCAGTCGTCCTTCTTCATCGGGCAACCCTTGAAGTCGAAGTCTTCCTTGACCAATCTCGCCATGGTCACCGGTGCGTAGGCACGGAGGAATTCCTCAATTGCCGATGGCAGCAGCGATGGATCAGCAACGATTCTTGCAAGGTCATCAGGGTTCTTGGCCAGATGCCAGATTGACGAGCCAATGGCCGACCACGTGGTGTCGATTCCAGCAACAATCAGGAGCACCATCGTCCCGAAGATGTGGCTCGGCTCCAACTTTTGCCCCATGATCTCTGCATCAATGAGGAATGACGTGAGGTCATCCTGAGGATTCTCCATGTGCTCTTCGATGACCTTGATGATGTAGGCCTCAATAGGAGCGAACATTTCCATGCGGACTTCCATTGGCTGATCGATACCCTCAAGGATCGTATGCACGAAGCCGCGGAAGAGATCTCCCTGGTCTTGCGGAAGGCCAACCATCTTGGCAATGAGACCAACAGGGATGTGCTGGGAGTAGTCCACTCCAGCATTGACGATCTCGTTATCACCCATCTTGTCGATAAGACCGCTGCAGAGGTCTCGGGTGAAACCCTCAAGTGCATTGACCGGCTTGGGCGCAAATGCCGGGAGCATGAGACGACGGGCAATTGCGTGGAAGGGAGGGTCAGAGGAAATCGGCGGAGCCACACCAATTGGTGCAGGCGGAGCCTCTTCAGTTGGTCTCCCGGCACCAACCACGACCGTGCGCGAGGTGAAGTGGTCCGTGTCATTGGCAATTGCGGAAACATCTTCATGCAGCATTGGGACCCACATGCCGCCGTAGCGGTTGGAGTGCGCAATGGGGCACCGCTCACGGAGGTCCTCCATGATTGGGTAAGGATCCGCCACCCATGCTGGGTCGGTGTGGTCAAAGTCAGTTGCGAAGTCGAGAACTGGTTGCTTGTCCATTGTTAGGCACCGATCTCGATCGCGTACTCAGGACAGTTGTTCGCAGCGACGGTCGCTCGCTCAAGCTGATCGGCATTGAGCTCTCCAGTGACGAGCACCACGGCATTGCCGAGGTCGTCGCTGTCAAAGAGATCAGAAGCCAAGCTGTAACAGCGCCCGTGCCCCTGACACTTCTCCGAAGTTAAGTGAATCTTCACTGATCTCTTCCCCCCATTTGAGACTGTTTGACAGAGTTTGTCTCATTTGTTCATTCAGGGCAAGTCATTCAACTATCGGACGTACAGAACACCCTTGACGACTTGGACTTGGAACGGGGTAAGTCCTGTTGGAGCTGGCCCACCGGTGAGGGCGCCGGTCGACGAAAACGTCGAGTGATGACATGGGCACACAAAGGACTGTTGTGCCTTCACGTAGCCAACGGGGCAACCTTGATGAGGGCACGCCGAGGCAAATGCTTGGAACACGCCCTTTGTGGGCTGGATGATGATTCCCTTTACGGGCTTCGAAATGTTTGCCGACGGCATTGGTGCCGAGAACGTTGCGGAGCCACCGACTTTGACTGCAGTCGTCTTGCCAATCGACTTTCCAAGTGAGGAGGTCTCAGGATGAAGGGTTGCCGTCGTCATGAACGGGGCAACGACGGCACCTCCAAAGATGCCGGTCACTGAGGTTGCAACGTTGCGGAGAAAGGTTCGTCGTTCCATGAAGAAACCATAGTTGGGAGGATCGACCTTTTGACGCAGGGCCATCGACTCTAGGCAATGTGCTACAAACAAGGCCGAACGCTTCAGTGAGCGTTGGAGACTTTCGGAGGAATTATGGATGAGAACTTGCTGCTCGACTCACTTCGACGCCGAATGCGAGCCATGCACTCGCTGTACGAAGACGCGACCGCAACGATGGACTTGAGCCATGTCAATCACTTCGAACGTGAAGGCGTACTTCCAATCGCGTTCAGTCTCTTTCACTACATCAACATGGAGGACAGTTCCTTTTTCTTGATCACTGGTGAAGCTCCGTTGTTCAATGAGGACTGGGCCGCCCGGATTGATCCAGCAATTGCCGACCACGGCAAGCACAAGACCGTCGAGGAGATGGTGCATCAGCGAATTGGCGACCTGGGTGAGTTCATTGCGTATATGAACGCCGTCTTCGCACGCACTGAACAATGGCTCCGGGAACTCACTCGCGCCGAACTCGATCGCGTCGTCATTGCTCGCCCACTCCCGCCTCAGGTTGCCTCGACCTACAGCGCCAGAGTTGCAGGAGAGCAAGGAATCACCGTCCTTGATGCTGCGGAATGCTGGATGTACCAACATGGACTTCGCCACATGGGCGAAATTGAACTTGGACGAGGGCTCGTTGGGCTCGGAGGAATGACCTCATGAGCACCACTCGACCTGTCGCAATCGTGGCCAATGGGGCCTTCTATGTCGGCCCTGCGCTGGCCCGCCAACTCGCTACTCGAGGGTACGACCTCGTGATCGGCAGCCCATCAACGGAGCTCGTCACTGATCTCGAAACCCTTGGAGCTTCGGTCGAGGTGGTGGAGAACGTCTTCACGCTTGAAGAGGAGATGGCGTCAGAACGCCTCGTCAGTGCGGCACTCACTCGCTTCGGTCGGCTCGACTCGGCTTGCGCGTTCAGTGGACTCATTGTCACGGGCCGATTCATGCGGTCAACCGAAGATGATCTCCAACGCGTCGTTGAAGGATGTTTGACGACGCCGTACCGATTCCTGAAGGCAATCCTCCCGCCCATGATTGAGGCAAAGTCCGGGCAAGTCCTCATCCTCACGTCCGCTGCGGGCACACGGCCGACCCCAGGTGCACCCCTCTACTCTTCGGTTCGTGCGGGAGCGACGATGCTCGTCCGCAACGTCGCACAAGAAATGGCCCCTCTTGGCATCCAAGTCAACGCACTTGGAACGAACTTCATGGACTTTCCCGAATTCCTCCGAGCCAACCGGATTGTTGATGCGGAGAGCCGCGCCAAGGTCGAAGCGCAGACCCCAATGGGACGGCTTGGGACCATGGAGGAGTGCGCAGCGATGTGTGCGGCGTTTCTTGATGGGACCAGCCGATTCCAGACGGGACAATTCGTCTCTTACACCGGAGGCTGGTAGTCCCTACTGTCGGGAGAGGGCCTCTGCGGCTTCCGCCTCGGCTTGAAGTTGCTCATTCTTCGACTTCGCGACGATGACTTCGACCATGTGAAGCGTTCCCCGGTAGCGATTCGGTGCCTCATATCGCTTCGAGACTGCGGAACCAACATCTTCACCAATCGAGGAACCGACCGACGAAATCACTCGCATGACGAGTGCCAACTGAACCTCAGCAACGGCTTCGCCATCGACAAGAAGCTGTGCCTTGCCGGACATGCCTTCGCCGCGCACCACCCGAACTCCAACACGATGTGATCCGAGCGGCAAAGCCTCCGACTCAACAATGGCGTGATCGCCGAATGCGTTGTAATCAAAGACCAGCTTGCCATCATCAATGAACAGACTCAGGCCAGCGTTTTGGGTCCCGGTTGCGTAAATGACGCCACCATCGCCAGCGTTGAGATCAACCTCAGCCAGAAGGTCGAAGTTTCTGCCGCCAATCGCTGCCCCAACTTGAGAAGGCATTGGAGAGAGCGGCGGGAAGTACTGGTAGATCCGACTTACGGGGTGAGGAGAGTGCTCAGCAAATCGAGCACCGAATAATTCGAATCCACGATCATCGAGTGGGAGCACTCCGAATCGGTTTGCTTCCTCAAACCACCTAGCAATGAGTTCTGCGAGCTTCTCTGGCTGTTCCGACGCGAGGTCATGGACTTCCGAGAAGTCTTCATCCACGTGGTAAAGCTCCCACCTGTCATCGTCAAAGGACTGTCCAGGGTTGTGCCTTGTGACCGCCTTCCAGCCGTCAACCCAGATACCACGGTGACCAAACATCTCGAAGTACTGCACCTGTCGAGTAGCTGGAGCCGAAGCAGACGAGAAGGTTGAGGCAAATGACGTTCCCGCAAGTGGCAATTGCTCTATGCCTCGATACGTTGTCGGACTTTCAACACCAAGCAAGTCATAAATGGTTGCAGCAATGTCGATGGCATGCGTGAACTGACCCCGAACCTCACCCTTTGCCTCAATGCCTGCTGGCCAATGGACAATGAGCGGAACGTGAACTCCGCCTTCGTGTGTGTTCTGCTTGTACCACTTGTACGGTGTGTTTCCCGCCTGCGCCCAACCCCATGGATAGTTCGCGTGGCTGTTTGGTCCTCCGATTTCATCAACTCGTGCGATGGCTTCATCGGGAGTTTCCAAAATTCCATTGAAGAACTTCATTTCGTGGAGAACGCCGAACGGTCCGCCTTCTTGGCTTGCGCCGTTGTCTGCCATCACCATGATGATGGTGTTGTCGAGTCGGCCCAGTTCTTCAAGGTCATCAATAAGACGTCCGAGTTGTGCGTCAGTGTGATCAAGAAACGCCGCGAATGCCTCTTGCATTGCAAGAGAAAGTCGTTGCTGATTTGACGAGAGTCCATCCCAAGGCTCGACGCCAGGATTTCTCGGCGCAAGCTCGGTGCCAGCAGGCACAAGTCCGAGTTGGAGTTGCCGCTCAAAGATTCGGGCTCGAGCTTCATCCCATCCGGCATCGAAGCGGCCTCGATATTTGGCCAGGTACGACTCAGGTGCCTGATGAGGTGCATGAGTCGCACCAAATGCCAAGTAGCAAAAGAATGGTCGATCGGGACGGATGGAAACGGTGTCATGGATGAACCCAATGGCGTGATCCACCAAGTCTTCAGAGACGTGATAGCCCTCGGCCGCCGTTTTCGGTGGCTCGATCCGATGATTGTCGTAGGTCAACTCTGGGTTGAATTGATCGGTCTCTCCATCAAGGAACCCGTAGAACCGGTCGAACCCGCGCGCCAGAGGCCACTGGTCGTAAGGGCCCGCCTGTGAAGCATCGGCCATTTGACAGAGATGCCATTTGCCAATCGCGAACGTGGTGTAGCCCTCCTCTCGGAGCACTTCGGCCATGGTGGTCGCGGCATTCGTGATGTGACCCCGCATATGCGGAAACCCTGTATTGAAATTCGAAATGGCTCGCATTCCAACGGTGTGATGATTGCGTCCAGTCAAAATTGCTGCGCGTGTTGGAGAACAGAGCGGCGTGACATGAAAATTCGAATACCGAAGACCTTGTAGCGCAAGTCGATCAAAGTTCGGCGTCTCGATATCTGAGCCGTAACAGCCAAAATGAGCGAAGCCAAGGTCGTCGAGAACCACGACGATGACGTCGGGTGCTCCATCGCCCGGATGAGCAATGACTTCAAATGATGGGGTCGACTCTGGCACCGTCGTTCCAATGGTGCCAGTGAAGGTCTCGTTACGCAGCACGCTGCTCCTCCAAGTTGCACTGCCGATCAGTGCTCTCTCCGAGCCTACGACAATGCACTCAGGCCCTCACGAGATACATGCGATGGCGAGGCTACTGTTCGAATAACGAGAGCCCGGGGGGGGACGATGCGAAGAATTCGCGCCATAGTCAGTTCAGCAGTTTTGGTGAGCGCCGCGTTGGTGGCAACACCTTCGGTGTTTGGAGGAGGGGCGGGGGCGACAACGCTCCCCGATCCTGGAGTTGTTGGTTGCGACATCCTCGTTACCGCTCCGGCTGGCCACAGTTGCATGCTTCCCTGGCCAAACGACGCCTTCACTGTTGCGGCAAAGACGACGACTGGGCGCCTCGTCCACATCACGACAGCAATTGACCCGGCAAACAAGAGCGGTGTCCACGTCAATCCACTCTATGAGGATCGAAATGATGGCTTCTCGCCGGGCTCTGTCCTCCTCGTGCCAGTTCCTGGACTCGGTATTGCTCAAAGTGGAATCGCACCATCAACTGACATTGGCTCGTCCCTCAGTTCGACATCGCCAATCATGTTGATCGACACGACCTCCGGCGCCCGTGTCCCGTACTTTGCCGAACTCGATGCTCAGGCAGTTGATACGCCGAGTGAGCAACTGCTCCTCGTTCATCCAGCGACGGCGTTGCTTGAAGGACATCGGTACGTTGTCGTCCTCCAAAATTTGAAGGACTCCAATGGTGCGTTGCTGGCGCCATTGCCCTCAATGACTGCAGCGTCGAATGCGACCAGCTCCAGCCCCAGCCGCCTCCGCCACATCCAAGCGGTGCTCACCTATGCCCATCAGCAGGTCTCATCAATCATGGGATCGAACGCACCTCTTCCTTATCTCGCTTGGGACTTCACCGTTGCAAGCGCTCAAAGTCTGTCGACGCCAGCGCTCACAATGCGCACCCTCGCCTACAAGTGGCTCGCGACACATCACCTCGCCTACAAGGGTTCCATGAAGACCGTGGCGGCAAACTTTGCCCCTGCATTCACTGTTACCTCTTCAGTCGACTCTGGCGGAACGCGTGATATCCATGGGACCTTCCAGGTGCCACTGTTCTTGAAAGATGCCGGCAATTTCTCTTCAATGAACGCTACAAAGGCTGGCCTCCCCCTGATTAATGGCTCGAAAACGTGGACTGCCAACTTCATCTG
This sequence comes from uncultured Actinomycetes bacterium, assembly GCA_903918025.1. Classification (GTDB taxonomy): domain Bacteria; phylum Actinomycetota; class Acidimicrobiia; order Acidimicrobiales; family RAAP-2; genus CAIQEU01. The sequence continues at coordinate 771 of CAIXCS010000039.1, read as the reverse complement.
CGTCCTTCCGTCAACACTCAACTCCGCAGGGGCGGCAATGCCAACGGTCTACGGACATGGCCTTCTTGGAAGTGCCGGGGAAGTTGAAGGTGGATCCTTTCGAGCTGGCGTGGCAGCCAACATGATGGGCTGTGCCACCGATTGGGTTGGAATGTCCGGAAACGACATCCTGAATGTCGCTCGCAACCTCGGCGACATGTCGACGTTCTACACGCAGACCGACCACATGCTGCAAGGGCTGATCAACGTTCAGTTCTTGGGTCGTCTCATCAATTCTCCAGCTGGATTTGCGTCGTCCTCGGCGTTCCAAGATGGTGCAAGTCATCCGTTGTTCAAAGTTGGCGACTGCCATTTCATGGGCTACAGCCAGGGCGGGATCATGGGTGGAGCAGCATCTGCGATCTCAACCGAGTGGACCCGCGTCATCCTTGGTGTCCCCGGTATGGACTACGGCGGCCTCCTCCTCAACCGATCGGTTGACTGGAATGAGTTCGCCTCAATCTTCGTGCCCGCGTACCCGGACCGAATTGATCAGCAAATTGTTTTGCAGATGGCGCAGATGCTCTGGGATCGCGGCGAGAACGAAGGCTACGTCGAGCACCTGACCAGTCATCTCTATCCGGGCATTCCAGCGAAGAAAGTCTTTCTCATTGAGAACTACGGCGATCACCAAGTGTCCAATCTTGCCGGTGACATGTTGGCGAGAACCATCGGGGCGGCAAATCATCAGCCAGCCTTCAACCCGAGTTTTCAGGGTGGCGCGCCTCGGCT
>CAIXCS010000038.1 GCA_903918025.1 uncultured Actinomycetes bacterium | reverse complement strand
TCCGAGGGTTCCATGGCACTTCTCACGGTGAAGGACACGACAGCAGCCCTCATTGGCAAGCAATCAGCACTCGTGGCAAGATCACGAAAGCGTTGAGGATGCTCCTGTCCAAGTGACACCACTCAGCGGGACGTGATCAAGAAATCCTCTTCTTGTTCCACTACATTCGTCTGCAAGTCAACAAAGGAACGACAATGACGAACATATCTTCAACGCCTTTTTCGCAATTCTGCTGGGTCGATCTCATGACCCCCGATGTAGCGGTCGCAAGATCGTTTTACGCCGCTGCCCTCGGATGGGAGGCCAGAGAAGGCGACCCAGAGTTCGGCGGCTACTTCATGTTCTTCAATGGCGATGTCCCGGTCGCCGGCGCTATGCCGAACATGTCCTCCGGACAAATGCCATCAGCGTGGAGGCCGTATATCGCGGTTGAAGATGCCGCAGCGAGTCTCGAAAAGGTAACGGCCGAAGGCGGGACCTTGGTGAGTGGAGCTATGGATGTTGGAACACTCGGCACCATGGGTATCTTCCTTGACCCGAGTGGCGGACTTGCCGGCGTGTGGCAGCCCAAAGACTTCTCCGGATTTGGCGCTATTGATGATCCTGGAGCAGCTCGGTGGTTTGAACTCCACACCCCTGGTTTCGCCAACGCAAAGACCTTCTACGAAGATGCCTTCGGTTGGACGACCTCAATGATGAGTGACGCCGATGAATTTCGTTACGCAACGGCAAACGAAGGCGAGGCTCAATTTGCTGGCCTCAACGACACTGCAAATCAGGGCGAAGGCAAGTACCCGCATTGGCTGATTTACTTCGGTGTTGCGAGCTGTGATGACGCTGTCGAAGCAGCCAAGGCAAATGGTGGAACGGTGATGTCAGGACCCGACGACACGCCCTACGGGCGACTCGCCGTGATTACCGATCCGGGTGGCGCCGTCTTCGCCCTGATGCAGTAGTCATCCCTCGACGAACTGCCAAATCCCTGAGTTGACTACGCGGCAGCAATCGCGATCTTCATGAGTGCCAATTCACCGATCGGTGTCACGTTCGAAGCATTGATGGTGATGATCGCCTTCCCGTTGACCAGGGCAGCGAGTTCGAAGAATTGATGATGCTGACTGTCGTAGGAAACGGTCTTAAATGCGCCACTCCCGAGCCCCGGAACGGTCAAGCCGCCAAGTGACGTCTTCAACTTCAAGAAGTTGGCACTCGTAGCCGGAGTTCCATACGACAAAAACACGGTTGCTTTGGAGCCAACGTACTTGCAGGACACCGTCTTCTCACTGAAGCCGTAGTAAGAGTTCGACCCCTTCTTGCTCGTCGGGCTCTTGACTTTCACACCAAGGGTCAACTTCACCACTGACGGCGAAATGGCACCACAGCTTGGAGCAGCACTTGCTGTCGGTACTGCCATGAAGGAAATCGGCGCGATCGTCCCTGCAATGAGGAGCCCCCCGCTGATGATTCGAATACCCATGACCACCCTCCCTCTCTCGGTGGCAAATCCGCCACGCAAGCACAATGTACGAGCGGAGGTCCGACTTGTCGAGTGTTACGGGAATTCCGTGAACTTCTCGCCGCATTGATGAAGGGTCGTGGGCTACAGCAATGCCAATGTTCAAGCTTGATCTAGCGAGCTCCTAAGCCTTGGTCGAACCGTGAGAGCAACCAATGGTGTACGGATATTCGATCGTTGCGTCGTAGTGGTAGACGGACTGCACCGTTCCATTCCAAAGCACCTTTGAAGTGCGTCCATGGCATACATCGAGCTGGGCATTGGTGAGGAGCGCACCACTCGAGTTCCGTTCGACAAAGATTCCATAGCCATCAAGTGCATACCCAACCAGCGTTGAACTGCCGGAAGCTGCGGCGATGACCTGGCTTGGAACCGCATGATGGTGATAGATCTCACTCTGTTGCGGATGACCTCCATAGGAGTCGAGGGTCTCATGGGCGCCAGCATCGCGACCCTCTCCATCGAGTGCATCGAAGAGCACCACTCCATCGTTGAGCACCCCAATCAATCCGAGCCCCAGGCATTTTGGCGTCTTCAACGCCACCGGGCTCAACGGAAGTGACCATGAGAAGGACTGTGCCTTAATCGAGTTCGGATTTCGGTCGTAGTTGAACGCCGGATCAGTCGAACCGACAGGAAAAATCCCCGTCGTGTGGTCGACCGGGAGATCATTGGTCGAGATCTGACGGCGAGTCCCGTTGCTCGAGACGAGGTAGTTGGCATTTGACCAACGAACTGTCCCGACGACTGCCACCTTCGTGACGGAGTTCCATGTCTTCTTCATGAGGTTGATCCATGGGCCGTCGCGGAATGCTCCGCCAGCTTGAGTGGAAAATTTTGTGACGCAGGAGTCGACGTAATTGACTTTCGGCTTTGACGTGACGTGACCATCGCCGAGAGGGATCGCCGTTGGATCAACTGCCTTGGTGACCGACGAGATCGAAATGGCAGACGCGACATTCTTCGAAGTAGTTGTGGCTGCCGAAGACCACGCGGTGGAAAGGCACGTCGTAGTCCCAAAAACCGCCAGAAGCGCAACTGCTGCGCTCGACTGCAACCTTCGATGAATGCTTCTGGCCACTGAGGAACCTCCGTAGGTGTCTGACGACCAAAAGTATGACAGGAGGCCCGCCAGATTGAAATGGGTATCCCAGAAAACGAGATAAAGACCTATGCAGGCTCGACAGGTCGAAATGCGGACAACATCTTGGTGATCAGGGCCACAACTTCCCTACGTGCCACTTCCACATCTGGTTCATCGGCGATGTAATAGCAACCTTCGCTGAGCGCTCCCATGAGGAGGAGCGCCAGGGGTCGAAGCGGCTGTCGCTCAAGAACGCCAGCATGCATGGCTTTGCGAAGTGCGCCGCGAAGCGCAACCGCTCCGTACTTGTTCTCGACGACTCGGACTTCCTCTGCTCCAAGTACCGCTCGAGCATCCTGTAGCACGATCCGACGAACCGAGTCGTCGAGGTGAGCCCGGAGCCAGAGGTCACACCCGTTCACCAGCGCTTCCCATGAGTCAGGCCCAAGAAACTCCGCAACTGCTTTGTCGGAAACCTCCAGTTGCACTTGCTCGAAGACTTCTCGAAAGAGGTCTTCTTTTCCTTGAAAGTGATGGTAGAGCGCACCTTTGGTGACCCCTGCTTGCAGCACAATCTCGTCCATTGAGGTCTCGGCAAAGCCCTGCTCACCAAACAATTCCCGGGCTGAAGTGACCAGGGCAGCACGCGTTACTTCACCCTGCGCGAGGCGCTTGTCGAGTTTGCGCTTGACATCCATACCAAGAGTATCCATAATTGCGTACCAGCCGTATGTAAGAGAAGTACTCTTAGTACGGTATCACTGGACAGAGAGGAAGCTATGCCGAAATTTTTGATTGAGCGTGAGGTCCCTGGGGCTGGAAACCTGACACCGGAGGAACTTCAAGCAATAAGCGAGAAGTCCAACCAGGTCATCTGCAACCTTGGCCCTGAGATTCACTGGCTCCACAGTTACGTGACTGAAGACAAGCTCTACTGCGTCTACGTGGCACCAGACGAAGACATCGTGTTTGAACACGCACGTTGCGGTGGATTCCCAGCCAACAAGGTGACTCGAATCAGTTCGATGATTGATCCCTCGACCGGGGACTGAATTCTCAAAGGTTCAAACGTCGGTCACTCAGGACTCCTCGACCGCGGCGAGGGGATCTGAGGGCGATGACGTGAACTCAGCAGTCGTTCGACGTGTTACTTGCGATGTGAAACGTTCAACTTGACCGCTTCATTGATCAAGGCCTTGAAGGCACGTTCGTCAATGGTGCAGCCTTCAGGAAAGTCAATGGCGCGTCGAACCTTTCCTTCCAAGCTGGAAGTAAACAGTCCAGAAGGATCCTCCAGAGAGGCACCCTTTGCGAAGGTCAACTTCACCGCCTTCTTATAACTCTCTCCGGTGCAGATCAGCCCGTCATGGGACCAAACAGGAACGTTCCACTTCCACTCTTCTTGAACGTCAGGGTCGGCCTTCTTGATGAGTGCTCGCAGCTTGGTGAGCACCTCGCCACGCCAGTCATCGAGTTCAAGAATCCTTGTGTCAATCAGATCGCTCGGCGTTTCGCCTTGTGTAGGGGACTTGTTCATAGATGTTTCGTACCACAATGAACCATTGCGACTATCGATTGCTCCCCGAAGGCCTACGAGACTGAGACGAACCTGACTTCGTCGCCGCTGGCTTCGAGCCGCTTCGCCTAGCTCCTCCCGTTCCGCGGCCACGTGACGCGTTTGCGTTTGGCTTTGATGAAGTACTCGACGTCGAGGTGCGTCGACGGCCATGGTTCGGCCCAATGCCGCCAACTCGAGTTGACGTTGCTGCGACCACCGGAGGAAGCAGGATCTCAATCTCCTCGCGAGTCCTGAGCATCCGGGTGCCGGGCGCCAATTCCTTCAAGATTTCGTGGTTGACCGTCGTGGCGGTGACCTTCGGCTTGATGCCAGCCTTCCGAGTCATTGCAGCCACTTCGCGACGTTCTGACTCGGTGACCAGCGTTGCAACCGCACCTTCATTGCCGGCACGAGCTGTTCGTCCCGAACGGTGGAGATAGGCCTTGTGCTCAGTCGGTGGGTCTGCGTGAATCACCAGGGTCACATCATCAACATGAATGCCTCGGGCCGCAATGTCGGTTGCGACCATCGCGACGGCGCGTCCTTCAGAGAACGCTGCGAGATTCTTGACTCTGGCCGGTTGAGAGAGATTGCCGTGCATTTCAACGGCGGGCACCCCAGCAGCATTGAGTTGCTTGGTCAGTTGCTTTGCTCGACTCTTCGTGCGAGTGAAGATCATGGTCTGACCTGGAGCAGAAGTGAGATCGACGATGATCGGAAGTCGATCCTCCGTCTTGATGTGGAGCACGTGGTGATCCATTGTCGAGACCGGGGACTGCTCTGAATCGACGCTATGGGTAATTGGATTGTTGAGAAAGCGCTTCACCAGAACTTCCACGCCATTGTCGAGTGTTGCGGAGAAGAGCATCCGCTGCCCATTTCTCGGCGTCATCTCCATCAGACGCTTGACCGGTGGAAGGAACCCGAGATCAGCCATGTGGTCTGCTTCATCAAGCACCGTCACTTCAATGGCGTCGAGCACCAAGGCACGCTGTTGCAGCAGGTCCTCTAACCGACCTGGGCATGCCACCACGATGTCGACGCCTTGACGAAGTTTTGCCACCTGAGGGTTCTGGTTCACCCCGCCAAAGATGGCGACTGTTCGAAGTGACAATGCGGTCGCAAGCGGGTCGAGGGTCGCCTGAATTTGAAGAGCAAGTTCACGGGTCGGCGCCAAAATGAGGGCGCGAGGAGCACGTGGTGCCCGCTCTTTCTTCGACTGAGAGAGGCGAGCAAGGAGAGGAAGGACAAAGGCAAGCGTCTTTCCAGAACCAGTCCTTCCGCGGCCGAGGACATCCTTTCCTCTCAAAGAGTCAGGCAGTGTTGCGGTCTGAATTGGAAATGGCGTGGCGATTCCTTGTCGGGAAAGCACGCCACAGAGGGCTTTCGGAACACCAAGTTCTTCAAACGACGGACCGGGTTTCGGTGACGGCGTGGCCGAATCGAGTGGTGAGGACATGTAGTTGGACTCCTTGATTGGTTCCGCTGAGCAGGAACCAACGACGCCGTCCAAAAGGAACTGGGTCTGAAGGATCACAACGGGGTTGCCCCGGAAATGGAGCAACAGCACCATTCTAGAGGGACAACGAACCAAAGACGGTCAGACCCGCGTCAAGACTGAGAAGTCCCCATGTCGCAACTCGTTGGCTCTGCGTCTATTCCTCGGTGCGAAGTGTGGTGTCGAAGACTTGAGCAAGACTCTGCGAGAGGTCGATCCACTCGGACGGGACACCTCGAGGAAACGGTGCTCGAAAGCTCAGGGTTTCGAGAAGCGAGACTGCATCTCCCTCGAGCCTCTGTGTCCCAGAAGGGCCTGAGAGTGAACGCACCTGTGCGGTGGTCTCGCTCAATTCCAAAGCAAACAGAACCTCTGGATTCGTCGCAGCGACTTCGAGTGAGCGGGACTCAGCAGTGCCGGTTAGAACTGAAAATCCACCGATGAGCCCGACGACATAGCGAAGACTTGCCGCAACTTCATCGGCGACCACTTGGGGCTCCATGCCGAGAGGAAGCAACACGTCACGTTCATGAATCCATCCATCCCAAAGACCGTGACTGGCGACGAGACGAATGGGAAGGTGGCCCGGAGGTGCCTCAGCCAACAGTGACCACTGTGACTCATCAAGTCCCTCAAGCAGTACAGCGAGCCGGGCATTGGTGTCGGAGAACTGTTCCAGCACTTGGCTTGCCTCGGTTGCTCGTGTTCGTTCAACCATTTGTTCCGGTGTTGCTGCAGGATCAAACGACGCGAGCCACTTGGTGGGCTCGCCGCTCGCACCACTACTGATCGAGAGCATCCAAAACTCATTGACCGATGCCAAATGGGCGACAACGTCCTTGACGCTCCAGCCATCACATCGACTTTCCGTGGCCCAATCACTTGGACTCAACGAACCGAGCGACTGTTGGAGGCGGCGGCGTTGACCGATGAAGGGGGCGAGTTGATCCGAAGGATCGCCGTCAATTGCGATCAGAGGTTGACCGGAATATCGAGGAGTCAGTTGCACGGACGAAGCGTAGTTGCGGGCCAATGGATCGACTGAGTTCACGGCAAGACGACACCACGAGACTCAGGAACGAGACCTCGTTCTTCGCCAACGGCTCAACTTATGAACGAGCGGTGACGATGGCCTCATCAATAGCCAACACACGCCGAGCCTCGTCAACATGAAGATTCTCAATCATCCGCCCGTCGACGGTCACGACGCCACGTCCTTCGCGCTCCGCCTCTTCAAAGGCCGCAATGATCCGAACTGCTAAGTCGACCTCTTCCGGTTCAGGCGAGAAGAGGTCATTGCAACCTTCAACCTGACTCGGATGAATCAACGTCTTGCCGTCAAAGCCAAGGTCACGGCCTTGCTGGCACTCTGCCAGGAAGCCAGACTCATCCTTAATGTCGTTGAAGACGCCATCAAGGATGATCTTGTCGGCAGCGCGTGCCGCCAAGAGACTCAAGTACAGCCCACCAAGGAGCGGTGCTCTCGACGCAACCCTCTTTGCATGCAGTTCCTTCGAAAGATCGTTGGTCCCGAGCACCAAGACGCCGAGCCGTTCTGACGCCATGCAGATTTCCTCTGCATGCAGCATCGCGATTGGTGTCTCGAGCATCGCCCAAATGCGAGTCCGGTCAGGTGCACCGTGTCGCTCCAATGCAGCCTCGATCGCGTGCACATCTGCGGCGGAATTGATCTTCGGGACCACAATGCCGTCAGGTCCAGCTTGTGCAATTGCCGCCACGTCATCCTCATGCCACATCGTGCCAATGCCATTAGCCCGAATCGTGATCTCACGAGAGCCGTAGCCGCCACCAACAAACATTGCGCAGGCTCGCTCACGTGCCTCAACCTTTGCATCTGGCGCCACGGCGTCTTCGAGGTCAAAAATCAGGGCGTCGGCTGGGATCGCCTTGGCCTTCTCGAGCGCACGCTCATTGGCGGCAGGCATGTAGAGGACGCTGCGGCGAGGACGCAAAGCAAATGAGGTCATCTCAGTTCTCCAAGTTGATGGTTGCGTAGAGGGCGGCGAGTTCTGGATCTCTAGCGGCAAGATCCTCGGCGAGTTCCACCATGACTCGACATTGTTTCACCGAGGCATCGTCTTCCATTTTGCCGTCAAGCATGACGGCGCCAGTTCCATCTCCCATGGCGGCGATCACGCGTCGTGCATGGCGGACATCGGCGACACTCGGCGAGAACACCTTGCGTGCAATGTCAATCTGGGCCGGGTGGAGTGACCAGGCACCAACGCAACCAAGCAAGTACGCGTTGCGGAACTGGTCTTCACACGCAACGACATCAGCAATGTCACCAAATGGTCCGTAGTAGGCAGAAATGCCATTTGCTTGGCACGCATCCACCATTCGAGCGATCGTGTAGTGCCAAAGGTCCTGCTGGAAGACCGCTCGGGGTCCGTTGATATCGCCATCGATGGGATCTTGACGAACAAGATAGTCAGGGTGCCCTCCCCCAACTCGGGTGGTCTTCATCCGTCGATTCGCCGCCAAGTCAGCAGGTCCAAGTGAGAGCCCTTGCATGCGAGGCGAAGCCCCACAGATCTCCTCAACATTGACCACGCCTCGAGCGGTCTCCAAGATTGCATGGACCCCAATAGGCCGAGTGAGACCAGCCTTCGCCTCGAGTTGTGCGAGCAGGCGATCCACGTAATGAATGTCTTCAGCCCCCTCAACCTTCGGAATCATGATGACGTCAAGCACGTGACCGACTTCGGTGACCGCCGTGACGAGATCATCGAGACCCCATGGTGAGTCGAGGGAGTTCACGCGGGTCCAAAACTGCGCCGTCCCGAAGTCAACGGTCTTGCCGACGTTGACGAGTCCCTGGCGTGCAGCTTCTTTCTCCGTAGCCGGCACCCCATCTTCGAGATTGGCCAACAGCACATCGACCTTGGTTGCCAAGTCCGGCAATTTCGCGACCATCTTGGGGTTGGACGCCGGAAAGAAATGGATCATCCGGGAAGGTCGAAAAGGCGCCTCACGCTGAGGAAGTGGTGCACCAACAGCAAGTGGGCGGAAGAAGTCTTTAGGGGAGCGCACAGGACCTCCAGGGTTGTCGAACACCTCCAAACTTAGGGGATGGCGGAGTCGGTGCCCACGGTTGAGGTGGAGCAACACCTCCCTCGAGCCTTCTTCAGTACTTCGAACGAGAATGCGACTTGACGCCGTGCGAGGATGAGGTCATGAACGGCAAGCATTCTGTTCGAGAACGAGCAATCACGTGACAAAGTCTCGCCGACTCTCCATTGCTCTCGGACTCAATGTCGCCATCATGGTTGGTCAGGTAGTTGCAGGACTCTTCGCTGGTTCAGTCGGACTTTTGGCCGATGCTGGACACAACCTCGTTGATGTTGCGGCCCTCATTCTTGCGATCATTGCGGCTGCTTGGTCGGCAAAACCGCCGACCGAGAGTCGATCCTTCGGCTATCACCGAGCAACAATTCTCGCGGCGTTGGCGAATGCCGCAGCGATTCTTCTCGCAACGGTGGTCATCGTCTACGAAGCCATTCGCCATCTCGTCCATCCAAGTCACATTCACGCGAGCACCGTGGTCGTCGTCGCGGTGGTCGCTTTTCTCGGAAATGGCTTAGCCGCGCTCCTCCTTCGAGAACGAGGGCATGATCTCAATCTTCGAGCGGCCTTCTTGCACATGGCAGGCGATGCGGCGGCTTCGCTCGGCGTCGCAATCGCCGGGCTTATGGTGTTGCTGACCGGTGGCTGCTTGTGGCTCGATCCAGCAGCTGCCCTCGCGATCGCAATCCTCATCGCGTTTCAAGCAGCAAAGCTTGTCGGTCACAGCATTGAGGTATTGCTCGAGTCAACCCCTCGAGATCTCGACCTTCCTCATCTGAGCGAGACCGTCGAGGCAGTTGATGGCGTCGACTCCATGCACGATCTTCATGTCTGGAGCCTGTCGTCAGAAGTTCGAGCACTCTCTGCTCACCTCGTACTCACTGGTCATCCGACCTTGGAACAGGCACAGGTCACCGCCGAGCACGTGCGCCAAGCGATTGCCGGCCCCTTCCGGATCGCTCACGCAACCCTCGAACTCGAGTGCGAACCGTGTACGAACGATGCGGCAACGATTGATGCCCAACTTTGGGGGTCAAGTGAACCTCCACTGGGACACCATCACTGAGTTCTTCGGAGAACTTCACCGACCCTGAGAACTTTACGATTCCAGAGCGAGCGTTACGCCAGTTGAAGCAACCCGTGAATGGTCACCGCCATTCGCTCCCGCAAGAGATCCAATCGTTCGCGAATGACACTCTCGGCCTCTTGTGGGTGCTCTTGAATCAACGTACTGAGCGGCGACGGTCCTCCCAACAACACAACCTTCTGCGTCAAGGTGCATCCGCCCGGGTGAGCATCAAGGAGAAAACTCCAACGCGACACTGGAGCCTCGAGGTCACCAACGGTCCACTCAAAAACCCGGGCCTCCTCAAACTTGGTCACGGTAGATGTGGTCGTCCACGTTCGTTCTCCTCGCAACTGGTCCCCTTCAAACTGGCTTCCGAGTTGAACCCGATCACCACCAAGGAGTCGGATGACCTGCAACTCAGGCGAAAAACTTGGCAGCAGGAGCGGATTTGCCGCTACAAGCCAAACCTTCTCCAATGGCGCGTCGGTGGTCGCCGAGGCAAAGGTCGATGGCTTCAACATTTTGAGATCCATCACTGAATGGTATTGCTCATGGCTGGCAAACCCCCAGGCACAAGGTCGACTTTGACCGTGGCGAAGATGCCACTCACTGCACCAGGCCTCCACCACCTGCCACGAACACCGCAAGGCAGCCTGCGGCCCCCGTCATGGCGAGATTCCATGCCAGCCTTGGTCGCTTTGTAGCGCCCGCCACGACCACACCGAGATCTATCAACGCAACCATGCCGACGAGTCCGAAAGCAATGCCATGACGTTTCGAGTGAAGGCCGACCAGTACTGCTGCAGCCAGGAGAAGGAACGAGCCGAGTTCGAGTGCTCTTCGGGCTCCGAGTCGCTGTGGCAACCCTTTGATGCCCGTTGCAGCATCGTCGTCAAGATCGGCGGCCGCATTGACCATATGCGCACCGACCCCAAGCAACGCTGTGGCGACCATGACGAGGGGTTGCGGCCACTGTCGTGAGGGAAGCCCAAGGGTGACAAAAGCAGGAAGCAGTCCGAAGGAGAGCGCATAGGGAAGCCAACTCACCCAGGTCGACTTCAGCCAAAGGTTGTAACAAATGGCGGAACAGATGGCGAGGAGATGGACGAGTGCGGCGCGCCAACCCGAAGCAAAGGACAGTGGAATTGAGCAGGCAAAGGCGGTAACCGCAGCAATTACCAGTTCTCGTTGAGTCACCAAACCAGCGACGACGGGCTTGCTCCTTCGCCGAACCTTCTGATCTCGATCGGCATCAATTGCATCGTTCGACCAACCAACCGCACACTGCCCGGCAAGAACGGCTGCGAAGACCCAAACTGATCCCACTCCCCTTCCAGCCGCTATCGCAAGGGCTGTCGTGACAGCGGTGACCACGAGTGTCGGTCCGAAGTGCGTTGCTCGTGCAAAGCCGACGACGCGCTGGGTGAACGCAGGGGGAGACAACGTGTCAGATGGCACGTTGCGCCTTTGGTTTCGCAGTGCGCTCAACCAACCACTGGTCACTCAACGAAGACCGACGAAGTTCACGGTGGCGTTGGTCCGTCAAGGCGAAAAGCGGTCGACGACCATGCATGGTTCCCCCGTTCGTTGCGATCGTAGGGCACCCTCGAGTTCTCGTGCTGGAACAAGTCGAGCAATGAGCCGTTGTGTGTGCTTGACCTCGAGCGAAGTGCCGCTCCATCCAAAGGAGCACCAAGTACCACTCGATACGCTGAATGCATGGAACTGTTCTTCTCTGGAACTGTTTGGCATTGGCGTGGCCCTTCGCCCTTTCACTTCGTGACCGTGCCCGATGAAGAGAGTGAGACGCTTCGCGAAATTGCACGTTCAGTGACCTATGGCTGGGGGATGATTCCCGTCACAGCAGTGGTAGGCACAACCACTTGGACCACGTCGTTGTTTCCGAAAAACGGTGCGTATCTCCTGCCGTTGAAGAACTCAGTGCGTGAAGCCGAGACCATCGCCCTTGACGATGTGGTGGCCATCACCCTCACGGTCTCGCTCTGACACCGCGACCAAGAACCTCTTCGTTCGCTCCTCCGTTGGATGTCTGCGTTCACTCGTTAACGTTCGATGTGGCGCGAAGAAGCCCCCGATTCACGCGGCACGGCGCGCGAATCGGGGGCTTCACTGCACCTGCGAACTACTTGGCCTTGCTGAGGGTGTTGCCGTCGGTGTGATGGAAGGGCTCGTTGAACTCCTTCATCTTGAGCACCGTGTCCTCCTTGTAGGACCAGGTGCCATCACCAATGGTGATCGTCACTTCATACGAAAGCGTGCTGGCGTTCTTCTCGAGATAGGAGTTTTCCCCAATCGTGTAGAGCGGCGCACCCTTCTCTGCCCGAAGGGTGAACTCTGTGGCGTCAGCTGACGCCTTGCCACCGGCCAGGACCGTAATGCCGCGAGGAACTACGAATCCACGAAGCACTTCTCCGGTTGCGCCGTCGTAGAGCCAGTAACCAACTTCGGTGTGAAACGGGTTCTCTTCGTCATTCCGCCACATCGCGGTCTTGTAGTCAAGACCGAAGAGGTGTTGGTCACCATTGTCGACCGGACCGAAAGGCTTGAAGGTCACCTTCTCATTGTACGGCGTGCCGAGTACCTTGCCTTCTGCATGCGAGAACGCGGTGTCAAGGCCGCCCTTGTCACTTTCCCACTCGCCAATTAGTCCCTCGAGGGGTCCCCATTCACTCGCCATTTGTTGCTCCTTTTTCGTTGTGGTGTTCGTACTTCGTGAGGTGGTCGAACAATTCGAGATCAGTCATTAGTGACGTTGAGCAGTGTCTTCTTGACAGGTTGGACACTGGCCCCAGAAGGTGACTTCAGCTTCGTCAATCGTGAACCCGTGAGTTGACGACGCCTCAAGACATGGAGCGACGCCGACCGCACAGTCAACGTCGACAACCGTTCCGCAGGACCTGCAAACGAAATGGTGATGATTGTCGGCTACTCGAGCCTCATAGAGTGCGGTCCTCTTCGCTGGCTCAATTCGACGGGCCAAACCGTGCTCACAAAGGGTTCCGAGCGCGTCGTAGACCGCTTGAACCGACACCGAACCGAGTTGCTCTCTCGCTGCGTGGAATACCTCATCGGCGGTCAAGTGGACGCGACCTTGCCGCAGAACGCCAAGAACGGCCAAGCGTTGCGGAGTGACGCGAAGGCCAACTTCTTGAAGGACGCCTGGGCTGACCGAAGGAGATTCATTCATTGGAATGATTCTAACTTACGAATTTATCCAAATCAAGGGGGGGTAAGGACCCGGAGTGACCGACGTCACGAGGTGCGTGCTTCGGCGAGAAGAACAAGTCCCGCCTCACCCACTACGGCCGGGACGTAAGGATTTCAACGCCTGGACCAGTGAGACCGACAAGAGCTCCCTTGCGGCCGGTCATGGCGAGAACAAGGTCTTGAAGTGGTCCTTCAACCTTGGGGCCAGTCCCATACGACCAGGAAGAATCAGTGGCCTGCAACGAGAGGCCGGTAATGCGACGCTTCGACCCAATGAGCAGATTGGACTTCTTCCAACCTTCAGCAACCGCAATGAGTGCCGCTTCAGGTGACCGGTGGGTCAGACCAAGGGGGCGCCGGATGTCTTGACCATGTACGACAATCTCTCCAAGCATGGCAAGCACCGGAGCCGGGGGGTGGTTGGTCGTCGTCGTTCGTGCGGCAAGTCGGTCAATTAAGACACTCTCGTCGACCATTGCAACCTTGTCAGCACCACGTCGAGCAAAGACATCAAAGCGAAAACCGGCGGCGGCGAGTTCGAGGTAGAAGTTCGGGAAGGTTTGCTCTGCGGCGGCAGTGATGTGACCTGCCACTTGCTTGACCGTCCAACCCTCACACCATGAGGGTTCCAGCCACTGCTCCGGCTCGAGTCCTCGCAAGGTCGTCACGAGGGAGGCACGTTCTGCGTGGATGTACCGCCAGATCTCAGTTGATTGCATCAGCAACGTCTCCTTTGGTTCGGCACTACATGAGGTCCGGGCGGTCCGGTCCTGGATCTTGACCAGCAACAACCTTGGTAAGCCGGTCGAGGTAGTAGGTCCACCCTCGAAGGTGATCCGACGTGGCGTCGTCAGGCAACCCACGATGCACAAGGCGAACCATGGTGCCTTGCCCTTGTTGGATCAAGGTGATTTCGACTTCGCTCGAACCGGCGGGAATTGGATGGCCGGGAAGGTCCCATCCAAAAGTGAAAACCACTCGTTCATTCGGCACCACTTCAACGAATCGCCCCGCTGCAGGATTCACACCTCCGCAAAGTGAACTGAAGATTCCTCCAGATCGAGCATCGAGTTTTGCCTCTGTGCCCATCCATTGCACAAGCTTCGTCTCGTCCACGAGATAGGGGAAAATCGTCAGCGGAGAAGCTTGGATCAGTACCTCTTTAACGGCTTCGGTGGTCACGCGCGCTCCTGATTTCGTTGGTCAGCTTCGGCAAGGTCACGAAGACGGTCAAGGCTGGACGTCCAAAAGGAGTCCAGGAAACTCCGCAGCCGTGCCAACTCTGCATGGTTGGCGGTGTAGAGCCGACGGGTGCCCTCACGACGTTCATTGACGAGACCAACTGAACGAAGCACCGCCAGGTGTTGTGAAATCGCCGATCGAGTCACGGAAGGAAAGTGGTCCGCGATCTCCGTCGCTGGTAATTCCTCCACCCATACAAGGCGCAGGATCTCACACCGCTTCGGCTCACCAAGCGTTCTCATGAGCGTCTCCACGACCCCTACGTTAGCAGACTCTTACGTTAGAGCCCTCTACCATGTGGCGGCATAACGAACGACGTGCTCACCTCGACGGCCTGATGAGCGTGCCTTCCTCAGCGTGTTGCCCAATCAACTTCTGGTTGTTCAAGGTTGAGGAGCCAGCGCTTTCGATCCAGGCCACCGGCATAGCCCGTGAGTGAACCACTTGCTCCGAGGACTCGGTGGCAAGGGACAATGACCGAAAGTGGATTTCTTCCGACGGCAAGGCCAACGGCCCTCACCGCTCGTGGTCGCCCAATCTTCGCGGCGAGTACTCCATAGGTCGTCGTCGTGCCGTAGGGAATTTCTTCCAGTGCCGACCACACCTCACGCTGGAAGACCGTTCCCGAAGGGGCGAGCGGAAGATCAAAGACACGTCGGCCTCCAGCAAAGTACTCACCAAGCTGCTGCTCAATCACCGGAGCAAGTTCCCCAGGATCTCCGAAGGTCGACGGCGCAGGGAGATGCGCTTGATCCTTCATGGCAACTCGAATGAGGAGTCCATGGTCAACGACGCACTTGAGCGGTCCAATTGGGCTCGATATTTCGGTCCACGTTCTCATGGAGTACTTCCTTTCGGGAGGGAATTCACTGGGTGATCAGATGTCGCCCAGAGGTACTGCACTGCGTAGCTCCGCCATGGTCGCCACGCCTCGCTCCGTGTCGCTAGTGCTCTCGCGTTCATGAGACCGAGGTGTTTCGCTGCATTGACCACGCCGAGATCACTGAGGAGCGGTTCATCAGGATCGGCGAGTCCTCGCATCGCCACCACGCCAACCGTCCACGGTCCAATTCCTCGAACTTGCCCAAGCACTCGACGCACCTCGGCTCGATCGGCTCCCGGAGAGACATCCATTTCGCCGGAAGCGAGCAATGTTGCGACCGCACGCAGCGTGTTCCTTCGAGTTACTGGCATCGCTAACAGAGCGTCTGGAGCCGCGGCAATCGCTTCAGCAGTTGGAAACGCCGTCGGAAGATCAGTTCTCCCTGTTGGCACCCCCAGAGCCGCAGCGAGCCTCCCGGCAATCGTCGCCGCAGACTTCGTAGAGACCTGTTGACCAAGCACGGCTCGCAACACCATTTCTTCCCCGTTCATCGCTCCTGGAAGGCGCCGCCCTGGGGCAGCTTCAAGAAGGGGACGAAGCAGTTCATCTCGGGCAAGGTCTTGTCCGATCTGTGTTGGATCGGCATCGAGATCAAGCAGCTGTCGGCACCGCGTGACCAAGCTCATGAGATCTCGAAGATCATCGAGCTGTGCATCGAGGCGAATGAAGCCGTCATCTGGAGTGAGCCCAATGATCGCTCTCCCGTGGTGCAGCACGACGACTCGATGAAAGGTCGTTCCGTCCCATCGTTCAACACCAGGAACTCCGGTTGCTATGAGGTGACCAAAGAGTGAAGGAACATTCAGTGGCGGACGATAGGCAAGCCGGAGTGAGATCGATCCTTGTTGAGCAATGGGTGGTCGTCTTCGCTTCCGGAGGTCGCTTGGTGTTACCGCGAACACCTCCCGGATTGTGTCGTTGAATTGACGGAGCGAGCCAAAACCAGATCCGAAGGCGACATCGCTCATCGGAAGATCGGTTGTCTCAAGCAAGACCCTGGCGACGCGAGCACGCTCGGCACGAGCCAACTCCAGTGGACCGACGCCGAGTTCATGTTGAAGGAGCCGATGGAGGTGCCGCGAGGAGTAGTGGAGTCGCCGTGCGAGTCCATTCACCCCTTCACGCTCAACGACGCCGTCATGAATGAGTCGAACCGCTCTGGCCACGACATCGGATCGAGGTGACCACTCCGGAGAACCTGGAACGGAATCCGGAAGGCATCGCTTACAGGCTCGAAAGCCACCGGCTTGAGCTGTTGCTGCCGACGCGTAGAAGGTGACACCGAGAAGTGAGGGCGTGCGGGCAGGGCAACTTGGTCGACAGTAGATCCTTGTTGAGTGGACTCCAGTGAAGAACCAACCGTCAAAACGCGCATCTCGCGCGAGCAGCGCTCGTTCACACGTCTGCTGGTCGGGTTCCATAAGGGGAGTTTGGCCGATCTACAAACTTCCCGCTAGCGGAATTCGGACATCGCAGTCAACGTTCCGTCCTCCGTCCTCTCTCCGCTCACCTTCTGACGAATTCAGTTCGAACGTCAGGCGTTCGTTGGTGGTGACTCTTGAGGAGTTTCATCGAGCATTCCAGATGACGCTGGAGGCTGTGGTGCTTGAGGAGGCTCTGGCGCGGTTGGTAACAGCACATTGGCATCATCTGGGGCAATGCCGCTTCGACCTCGACCACGCTGATTGAGGAACAGAAAGAGTCCAATCAAAACCAAGGTGACGCCGAGAAACACAAGTGCGGTCATCGTGATCGCACTTCCAATTCGATGGGCAAGTTGCGTGGCGAAGATCTTGACGTTTGCGTCGTTAAAGGTGATCTTGTTTGGAATCGACGATGCCGAAACGCCAGCCCCAAGGAGCAACAACGATGGAATCCCAACGGCGAGACCGATCGCAACGACCTTTCTGATCCTGTTCTTCACCATGAACCATGCAATGACCGAAGCAAGAACCATGCCGAAGAGCGTGAGCCCCCATGCAGTCAACGTCAACTGATCGGCGAACTTGATCGCGGTGTTGTGGTTATCGATCTTCACGGTTGGATGTTTCAAGTCTTTTGGCATTGCCGGAATTCGGGCATCGACGTTATGCATGGCTCGAGTGAACCGAAAGACGACAGGACGAAGATCAATGATGGTCTTTTGACCCGTGTTCACCGCGTTATACGCAATGAGGAGATCTGCCTTCACGAGGACCTTGGTTACGGGATCCTCGATGACCCCCTGAACCGCAGTGATGAGCGCGTCACGATGGGCAAGGAATGCCGGGCGCTCTGCGTCTCCCGCATCCTTGCCCAATTGATCGACCAATTTCGAAGCCAACGCGTGAGATCCCGTTGGTGATTGCGCGACGGCGAGAACGGTATCGATAGCGGTACCAGGGTTGCCCGCAATGGCATTCATCGCTTGCATGGCTCCTGCACTGAGAAGCAGCAAACTCGCAATGCCGAGAAGCAGCGTCGCAAAGATGCGACGCGCCACCGTTCCGCCTCGACTCGAGGACGGCGGAGGGACGTGGGTCAAGGGCGGCGCAACGGGCTGGAAATCTGAAGTCATTGTCGAGATCTCCTCGTCGATCGTTGTGCAGTTGGAGTCTCCCATGAACGATGAAAAGTTGCAGGGAAACTGATGAGGTTGTCACCAGAGAACAACTCTCCAACTAGGTTGAGAACGAATCATTCGTCTCACCAAGGAGCCCCAATGGCCGTTTACAACCTGCCCGACTTGCCCTATGACCCTGCTGCTCTCGAACCTCACTACTCGGGTCAGATTGTGGAACTCCACCATGGCAAGCACCACGCTGCGTATGTTGCCGGAGCAAACACGACACTTGAGAAGCTTGAAGAGGCTCGGGCAAAGGGCGACTACGCCTCAATCGTTGGTCTCGAGAAGACGCTTGCCTTCAATGTCTCGGGCCATGTCCTGCACTCGATCTTCTGGACCAACCTTTCACCTGAAGGTGGAGACCGCCCAACTGGGGAACTCGCTTCCGCCATTGATGAGTCCTTCGGCTCCTTTGAGGCATTCCAGGCTCACATGACCCAAGCCTCAACCACCGTCCAGGGTTCTGGATGGGGAGCATTGGCCTTCGAGCCACTCTCGGGTCGACTTCTCATCGAGCAGATCTATGACCACCAGAGCAACCTCACCAATGGTTCCATCCCGCTGTTCGTTATCGACGCCTGGGAACACGCTTGGTACTTGCAGTACAAGAACGTGAAGGCCGACTACGTCACGGCACTGTGGAACATTGTGAACTGGGGCGACGTTGCTCGTCGTTTCGAAGCGGCAAAGGGCACGAAGCTCGTCTAACCAAGCCGCGCCATTGTGGAAGTTCTAGCCAGCGCCCCGCTCAGTTGAGCGGGGCGCTGGTGCGTTCTCACCCAAGTTGGGGTTGGTTCCACTCCATCCAGCCTCGACCACGAACGCCATCGGAACGTTCGGCTTCGACCATTGCCCGAGGGAATCGACTCATCCGACCATCCTCGGCAACGAGGAGAAGTGGGCCGAAGCCAGTAGGGGTGACCTTGATGTCGATCGGCCCCGGCCCAACATGCACCTGTGAACTGCTTGCCAATCCCTCGCCATCAACGGTCTCGCTCGTCACGAGTTCCGTCAGCGACGCAACATCCCCATCTCGTTGGACATAGCCGAGCGGTGGAACCCCATCAAGGCGAATGTCAGCCAAGTGGACCAGTTGACCATCGTCGAAGTGCAACGCTGCCCAGCACCAACCAAACGCCCACCAGTCTCGAACGCCCCAAGAGTGGTCTCGCTGCCCAGGGCCGGCAACGTTGAAGACCTCACCATTAACGGTGATGGTTCCGGCAACGGTGCAGGGAATCTCATAGCGGGTCGTCACGCCGTAGTGATAAGGCACGCCATTGGTCGACCAGGTGAGGTCGAGTTCGAGTGGTACGGGTGTTCCTGCAGTCAGGTCGTAGGTCGATGCGGCATCGTCATAGGACTTCGCTGCGGTTGAGGCGGTTACTCGAACGACCTCAAGTGACGTTTCCACGTCATAGCGGACCTGCTCGCCTGCATGGTCAATGTTGAACGACGTTGCTGGCACTGGAAGGTCGTAGCGGGCGGCAATCACCGGTCCTCGATCGGGCCAGGTCACGGCTGCGGTCCACCAGATCACCCCTTCATTCGGATACAAGCCGAGTCGGACGTATCCGCCAATCGATCCTGAAGCATCAACGAGATCGAGATAGACCGATTCATTCCAGAGAGCCTCAGCTCCTGGTTGATGGCGCTGTTCATCGAGTCCATCCACGCGGTTCGCTTCGTCCATTGATCGCTCCTTCGTCTCTCGATGGCAGCGTAGTGAAGCGCGCATCAAGACGACGAGCAAGTGCGATTGAGCCGTCGGTGAACCAAAATGTGTTTCAGTGGAAGGGTGACGATGCTCCAAAATCCTGCCGTGCCTGAGTTCTCGTGGTTCGCTGCGCTCTGCGATGACGACACCTCTAATCTCGGCCAACCAAGTGCCCAATTGCTCTCGAGTTACGACCACTGCGCAGGGATTGTGGCGGAAGCAGCCGCGCAAGGCTTCGACGCCGTCTTGTTGCCGAGTGGCTATGCGCTCGGTATCGATTCGACTGCGTTTGCTGCCGCCGTCGCTCGAGATGTCCCCGGAATTGATCTCCTGCTCGCCATCAGATGCGGTGAACTCTGGACGCCACAGTTAGTTCGCCAACTCTCAACAATTGATCAATTGAGCAATGGTCGACTCCGGATCAACATCATTTCGAGTGACCTCCCCGGCCGGACCGAATCCGGTGACCTTCGTTATGAGCGCACCGCGAGAACCATGGAGGCGCTCAAGGCTGGACTTCAGGGACACCTTCTGCAGATTGAGGGGATCGATCTTCACGCACCAAGGATTTCGACCACGGTCGCTCGCAGGCCACCGCTCTACTTTGGCGGACTCTCCCCTGCTGCGAGGCAGGTGGCCGCAGAACATGCAGACGTCTATCTCATGTGGCCAGACACCGAAGAAGGAGTCAAGGAGATTGTCCGTGATCTCACCGAACGAGCTGCGGGCTTTGGTCGAACGCTCAAGTTTGGGTATCGCGTCCACGTGGTCGTCCGACCAACTGAAGAAGAAGCACGAGCCGCGGCCTTCTCCCTCGTCGCTGATCTCGATGACGAAACCGGCAATGCCATCCGGTCAAAGTCGCTCGATGCCACCTCGGCAGGCGTGGCTCGTCAAGGGGAACTTCGTCAATCTGCAGACAACAACGGATTCATTGAACCGAACCTGTGGACGGGAATCGGTCGAGCCCGGTCAGGATGCGGAGCAGCAATCGTTGGCGATCCCGATCAGGTCGAGGCCAAACTCCGGAGTTACCTCGACCTCGGCATCTCGGCCTTCATCCTCTCGGGCTACCCCCACAAGGAAGAGGCTCGACACTTTGGCCAACTCGTCTTGCCGCGCTTTACCCACGCAAAGCTTTCGCTCAGCTGAGGCTCCCGCCAAGAATTTCAGCCATCTGAACCACCCGACCTTCATCGATTGACCGATGGGCTGCAACACCAACTGCGACCGAGCGAAGGCCGTCGGCAAGACAAATGGACGGCTTCTTTCCAGTCCGAATTGCCTCGGCAAAATGGACATGCTCGACATAACTCGCACCATGATGGAATCCTTCGTGACCAATGCTTGGATCCTCAACGACGTGTTCAGTGACGCCTTGATGCCAACCTGTCCGAGTGCCGATCCGAAGTTTCGAGCTCGGGAGAAATGCCTCGGCTTTACCGGTCGATCCCACCACGGAGATCGCCTCTTGATCAACGGAACCTTCGGCGAACATACAGAGATCGAGCGAAGCTCGCATTCCATTCGCGAACTCAACAATGACAAAGGCATTGTCCAAGATGTCTGGAGTCCGCCCGTCGTAGCGCTCGTCCAAGTGGTTCACGTCCATTGCTCCCGACGCCATGACGGAGACGGGTTCTGACTCGGTCAACACCGCCATCAGATCAAAAAAGTGGCAACACTTTTCGACAAGCGTTCCACCGGTGTTCTCATTGAACCGATTCCAGTCGTTGACCTTGACGAGAAACGGAAAGCGGTGCTCAGTAATCGACACCATCTTTGAGTCACCAAGTTGGCCCGAGCGCACCACGTCAATGAGCGCAGCGACAGGTGGCATGTAGCGGTACTCAAGACCAACCGCGACGACTTGGTTCTCCCGTTGGGGAAGTTCCATGAGCGCCAAGCAGTCCGCAACGGTCGTCGCAAGTGGCTTCTCAATCATGACGTGGAGTCCGGACCGAATGGCGTCCGCTGCCACCTCGATATGGGTCATATTTGGTGACGCGATGACCACGGCGTCAACAAGACCCGAGGAGAGCAGGTCTCGGTAGTCGAGGAACGTCACGGCCTCACTTCCGCCAACTTCCGCTACCGCACGATCAAGCGACGGTTGGTGTGGATCCGCCAAAGCAGTCACCGTCGCACCGTTCAGGGCAGCCAAGTTTCGTTGGTGCTCGAGTCCCATCATTCCGGTGCCAATGATTCCGTAGCGAAGATTCTCTAAGGCCATTGCATGAGGCTATCGAGACCTCCGTCCAATTCTGGCTACAGTTCCGATCGGACCTGAGGGGGAACCATGACTGATGCACCGACAACCCGAGTTTCAAGCTTGCTCGAAGGCAAAGTTGCCATCGTTTCAGGTATCGGACCTGGACTGGGTCGCCAAGCGGCGCTCGCACTGGCGAGTCACGGAGCAACCTTGGTGCTCGGCGCGAGGAAGCAGAAGAGCCTCGACGCCGTTGCAGAAGAGGTTGCGGCCATGGGTGGACAGGTCGCAACCTGCGCCACCGACATCACGAGCCAAGAGCAGTGC
This sequence comes from uncultured Actinomycetes bacterium, assembly GCA_903918025.1. GTDB lineage: Bacteria > Actinomycetota > Acidimicrobiia > Acidimicrobiales > RAAP-2 > CAIQEU01. Next base: position 10,229 of record CAIXCS010000038.1, on the reverse strand, counting down.
GATGCTCTTGCTGCGACCGCGTCATCCTCGTTCGGTCGAGTCGATGTCCTCGTCAATAACGCGTTTCGCTTCGATGTCTTCCAGTCATTCGACAATGTCGACATCGACCAGTGGGAGAAGATCACCGCCACGAATGTCTTCGGCACCCTCAAGATGTGTAAGGCCGTTGTTCCGTACCTGACCGCCGCTGGCGGTGGATCGATCATCAACGTGGCGTCAATGGCTGCTCGCAAGCCGCCAATCCTCCAAGGTGGCTACGCAACCTCCAAGGGTGGACTGTTGACGGCGACGAAAGTCCTCGCGGGTGAACTTGGACCGAAGCAGATTCGTGTCAATGCTGTCGTTCCAGGTTGGATGGCTGGACCATCAGTCGATATGTACCTTCAAATGACGGCCCAGGCTCGAGGCATTACCGAGGACAAAGTACTTGCCGAATTGGCGGTGCCAGTACCGCTTGGCCGCATTCCTTCTGACCGCGACGTAGCCGGTGCAATTGTGTTCCTTGCATCGAGTCTCTCTTCTGCAGTTACTGGTCAAGCAATTGACACCAACGGCGGGGAGTTGATGGTCTGACGACCCTCAGCCACCAAGTTCCGCACGACTTGCCGAAGGATTCTGTAGGGTGATTGCCATGGCTACCACTGACACCATCACTGCCCGTCTCAACGCTGTGCTCTCCGAGCGCCGACTTCTCGAACACCCCTTCTACCAACGCTGGAGTGCAGGCGAGTTGGGCCGTGACGAGCTGGTTGCCTATGCCGGTCAGTACCGCTCGATCGAGGCGCAACTTCCCCTCACCTTGTCCTCGCTGGTCGAGCAGCTTCCTGCGGGCAGCGCGCAGAACCTCGTTGCGCAGAACCTCGCCGACGAACTCGGCAACCCAGTTGCCCACGTGGAACTCTTCGATCGCTTTGCCTCGGCCCTCAATGCACCAGCCACGACACCAGAGCCAGCAATGGCTGCGCTTGTCGCGACCTATGCCCACGCAGCCGATGTGAGCCCTGCATTCGCCCTCGGCGTCCTTGGTGCCTACGAAGTCCAAGGTTCCGCCATTGCCGACACCAAGGGCCAGGGCCTTCGTGCTTGGTATGGCCTCAACTCGGACGACACGGCATTTTGGGACGCCCACGTCGAACTTGAGTCCTCCCACGCAGAGTGGACCATTGAAGCCCTTTCGCTCTTGAGCGATGACGACCTTGAGTTGGCTATGGCTGGAGCTGAACTTTCGGCATCAGCTTGGTGGGGTTTCCTCGACGAGCGCGAAGCTGCCCACACTGCGAGCTTGGTTTCCTAGTTTCTTCGGTCACCGCCCCATGAGGGGCAGCGGACACTATGGATACTGAGGTAGCAATTGTCGGAGGTGGCCTGGCCGGCCTTCGATGTGCTCAAGTTCTCTCCTCGAGGGGAGTTGGCGTTCGCATCTACGAGGCTTCTGACCGTGTCGGTGGCCGAGTGGCGAGTGACCGTGTCGATGGCTTCACCATTGATCGAGGTTTTCAACTCCTCAACACGGCCTATCCGGCACTGCGGAGATCCGTAGATCTCAGCGCGCTCGACCTCTGTGCATTCGATCGAGGCGTTCGCTTAGAACAAGTCGATAACCGCCGGCTCCTGCTCGACCCGAGGCAGGGTCTCCTTTCTGGACCAAGGACGCTGCGAAATCTCCCCGGGACTTTCCGAGAGCAGTTGCATCTCGGTCGAGCCCTCGCCAAGCTCGCGTTTGGGGCATCGCCACATCTGCCAAATCCTGAGCTGCCAACGGCTCAATGGTTCGCGGAGTCCGGATTCTCTGGTCCACTCGTTGACGAAGTGCTTCAGCCATTTCTCGCTGGGGTGACCCTCGACCCGTCGCTGTCTGGTTCATCAACCGTGACGGCGCTGATTCTCCGATCCCTGCTCCGGGGCCGAGCGGCGGTCCCAGCGCAGGGCATGGGGGCGCTTCCAGAACGGATGGCTAAGGACCTTCCCCCTGGCACCGTGCTCCTTGATTGCCGCGTCGAAACCATGAGCCGTACTTCCCTCTCGACCACTCAAGGGGCGGTCAACGCGACAATCGTGGTGCTCGCCGCTGACGGCCCAAGAGCAACTCAACTGGTCCCCCAACTTGGCTCTTCGGAGATGAATGCCGTCACCACCTGGTGGCATGCGCTTCCAGAGAGCCCCGCTTCAAAAGTGGTCTGCCTTGACCTCGAACGGTCACCAATCACGAATACCGTTGCGATGTCTGCTGCCGCTCCCTATGCGCCGAGAAACAGGGGTCTCGTTGCCTCATCGGCGCCGGGTACTCGAGCAGACTCCGCCACCGATGCCGCTGTCCGCAAGGCGGTGGCACGGTGTTGGGACGTTACGGAACGAGAGGTTGAGCTCATCGCAACTTCGGTCATTCCTCACGCTCTGCCACGAATGCCGGTGCCGTTGAACCTCACTCCACCACTCGATATCTCGGGGATCTTCATCGCTGGAGATCACCGAGCAACGGCGAGCATCCAAGGAGCATTGGCCTCGGGTGAACGCGCAGCGAGAGGTGTCCTCAAAAGGCTTGGGAGAACGAAGAAGGCCTAGCGCCAGCGTGAGTAGGTGTTCTGCAGTTCATCTTGGATGACGGTTGCATCGACATAGGTGGTGTCGATCGTCAGTGGCTCATCGAGAACTCGCTCCGTATAGGTCCAACCCTCAGGAAGACTCAGGCGTTCGCCAAGTGTTCCGAGCGTGTCTTCGCTGAGACTTGGGTCAACACCAGTGCAGAGTGCCTGCATGACGTAGCTGTGCCCTTCAGTGTCGTGCAGTTCAAAGACCGATCTCCCGGCTTCAAAGCCCCATACGGCCTTGCGGTCAACAGTCCGTGGCACGTAGTACTGACCGACCGTTGCAGCGTCGAGGGTAAGGACCGCGGCCAAGAACATGCTGATCCCACCAAACGTCTCGATACGTGGAATACCTACCTGCTGCTTTTCAATGCGATCCATGAGCCAGTAGCGCGGCCCATTCACCTGCGCAATGGCGACCCCATGCTCTGCAGCGATTGCCACTGGGTCGAGAGCATCCCAGAGGTCTTGGGGGCACTCGTTCAATTGGTACGTGTTGAAGACCTCAGCGGTCAACTGGCCATCTGCGAGGTTGACGAGAAGCATTTCTCCATAGCGATCGCCACGAGTTCCGACGAGTCCAGTTCCAGTGTCAATTGCCACGGTGCCCCCCTTAGGTTGTTGCATCAAGCGTCAAGTTATCCCAAGACGCCGATGGTCGGGCTGCCGGGATTTGAACCCGGGACCTCCTCGTCCCGAACGAGGCGCGCTACCAAGCTGCGCTACAGCCCGTTGCCAGGCGGACCCGACAGCCGTCCGAGCCTAGTCCACGAGCACCGGAGCCCATCTTGTAGAAGGCGCTGGCTAGAGCTCTGGAACAGCTGAGTCAACGAGTGGTTGTTCGACCTCGAGCGAACGAACGAGCACCTTCGCGATCCTTCGGCGATCCATCTCTGCAATCTTCAACGTGAACCCATCAAGCGCCAACGTTGCCTGCTCTTCGGGGATGGCATCGAACTGTTCCAGCAAGTAGCCGCCAAAGGTTACGTACTCACCATCAGGGACCTTGAGACCAATGCCCCGGACTGCATCGAGGCTGGCCCGTCCGTCAACTAACCATCGCATTCGGTCAACTCGAACGACCTCTGGTTCTTCTTCGGCGTCGAACTCATCAGTCAGGTCACCAACGAGTGGCTCCAAGAGATCCTTGATCGTGAGGACCCCGGCGACACCTCCAAATTCATCAACAACGATCGCGAAACCTCGCTGGGCCCTCCGGAGATCGGCAAGTGCTTCGAGAACCGTCAAGGATTCAGGAATGAGGTGGGGATCGCGAATCCGCTTTGAGATTTCAAGGCTCGTGGGTTGTTCGGTGCTCGCACCACGCGACGAACGAAAGAGGTCGGTGACATAGAGAACCCCAACGAGATCATCGAGTTCATCAATCACCACCGGGAAGCAACTATGCCCGGTCTCACGCACGGCCCGAGCAACCGCATCGGCTTCAACAGGAACTTCCAATGCGACGACATCGAGGCGGGGCGTCATAACCTCTCGAACCTCAGTCGTCCGAAGTTCCGCTAATTGTCCGATGATCAGTCGTTCTTGTTCACCTGCTGGAGAGGTGTCGACAGCGACAGGCCCCTCTTCGGACCGTCGACGCAACCATCCAAGACGTGCGCCTTGAGCCCCGGAACCAGAACTACTCGGAACGGAGTCGCTCACGCGCCCTTCAGGATTTCGGGGACAAGAACTGGTGAGGGCTGGAATGACGTGTCCTCATACGAACCACCATCTAAGAGTGCATCAACTGCCCTCCGCAAACGAAGGGGATCGAGCGGCTTAATCACAAAACCCTCAGCACCAGACCTGCGGGCGAGGAGCACATCAGCTCGTCGATCGAGGAGGAGGAGGACCGGCGTTGGGAGCATCTCGTCGTAGGAAGCCTCGAGTCGAAGCTCAAGGGTGACGGCCATGCCTCCCATATTCGACATCTGGAGGTCCGAGATCACGAGGTCCGCTTCCTTGGCCTTTGCGACAGCGAGGGCATCAGGTCCGCTCGAGACTTCAATCAAGTCAAATTCGGGCCGATCAATGGTGGCAACGAGTTCCTTGCGCAACGCGGCGCTGTCGCTAGCAATGACGATGACGGGCACAGAACAACCTTACTCGGCTCGCTCGCGGCGGTTCGGCTGCGGACCACCAAGCCCTGCTGCCATTGACCGAAGTCCATCGAGATCATGACTGTCGTCAGGAACGAGCGGCAAGCCAACGACGACAGGATCTCCAGCACGCGCTCGAAGATCGGCGACGAGTTGTTCTTCAGCCACGACCGAGACATTCAACAAACGGAGGTTCTCCAAGAGGTCCAGCACAGCTTCGTCCTTCGTGGCGATCTCTGGCGGAGGACCAAAATCTGGATGGAGTCGGTTGACGACCACACACGCAACCTCCGGGCCGTTCTCAAGGAGTTGCTCAGCGAAGAATGCAGCCTCGGCGATGGCGTCTCTCCTTGGAGAGGTCACCACCACGTACTTCGTCGTTGGTGCGAACAGGAGTGTCCGCATCGCCGTTGAACGTTCGACAAACCCTTCCTCCATACCCGTGAAAGCCTGGAGGAAGGCGACAGCATCGGCAACGAGTTCGGCCCCAGCGGCCGACGACACGGCCTTCAACATTGCTTGTGTCGCGAAGGAGAAGGCTTTCAAATACGCCTTGGTCGGCATGAGCAGCGCCCTGAAGAGACGATTCTCAAAAAGGGCGGTGATTCGTCGAGGCGCATCGAGAAGCTCAAGGGCATTACGCGTTGGTGGAGTGTCAACAACGATGATGTCGTAGTTCCCACTCGTCGAGAGCTCATAGAGCTTCTCCATGGCCATGTACTCCTGCGTACCGCCAAGAGAGGACACCATGGCCTCGTAGATCCGAGTCTTCCTGATGGAGTTCGCTTGATCGACATTCGCCGCGTAGCGATCAATGAGTTGATCGAAGGTTCCCGCCGTATCGAGCATCATCGCCGAGAGAATCCCCGGACCAACTGCCTCAACAACGGACGGCTCATCACCAATGTGTTGCAACCCAAGGACATCGGCCAAGCGACGCGCTGGATCGACCGTCATCACGCAAACGTTGAGACCTTGTTCAGCCAGTGCAATCGCGAGGGATGCCGACACCGTGGTCTTGCCGACCCCTCCGGGGCCACAGCAGACGACGACATTGGCGCCGGCAATCGCCTCAAGACAGGTCGTCAAGATCATCTCCCAGTCGGCGAATTTCCGCGGCAAAGGCGTCAGAAAGATGCTCCAGCGCTTGAAGATCGACCTCTTCGGCACTTAACACTGGAAGACAAAGTTGCGGCAATGGCAGTTCGTCGGCAAGCCGCCGACGCTGTCCCTCCGCCAGTCGAGCCCGAGCGAGTGCGAATGCTCGGCCCTCTTCGAGGCGCTTCACGGTTGCACGATCGAGGACCACCTCCGCAGCTGCGAGAGCCGCTGACGCAGAGAGCTCAAGTCCTGGTGGGGTGACCGCCATGGCATTGACGACGAGCGGCGCAAGGGTGACCGACGCCTCGTCCTCAAGGGTGAACGCCGCGCCGATCAGTTCAGTGACCGGGAGTTCTTCGGGCAGGCAAACGAGCATGACTCGACATCGCTCGGCATTGGTCAACAGCGCCACAACCTCTTCCGCTTGAGCGCGGACAGGCCCCGATCGTGCTGCTTCAATCACTCCTTTGGCGGAGGTCAAGAGCGTCCGCGCATGGCCTGTCGCCGGAGCATCAACAACGATCAGATCAAAGTCACCAGAAGACTCGAGGCTTTTCACTTTGCCCATGATGAGCACTTCACCGAGTCCAGGAATTGCCGTCGCAACCATGTCGAGGAGACCCGAAGACCGGAGGCGCTTCAATATTCGCCCGAGTCCTCGATCCGCCAGATACTCGCTCAAGGCATCATGGGCGGTCAGGCGGCGTCCCCAAATCGACCCAACACCTCCTCGACCTGTTGCGAGTTGGGTAGGGTCGTAGGTGAGAATGCCTGATCCACCAAGGCGTTCGGCGAGGTTGGGCTTCCCATCGAGTTCGACGAGGAGCACCTTCATTCCCTCCGACGCTGCGGTGTAGGCGAAGGTTGCGGCAACGGTGGTTTTCCCGACGCCGCCTTTTCCAACGACGATTACTACCTTGCTCTGTGCGCAGAAGGCAGCGACGTCCATGACACGATCAGCCTATCGGCCTCCTCGAGTCGCCCTACAGGAACGATCGACCGGCGAGAAGCGACGCAAAAATCAATGACAAAAACGTCACTTGTGAGTCTGACTCGCATGCCCTAGGTTGCACGAAGAGACAACCACTGGGGGGTGGCATGCAGAGCATCCAAGAATCGTGGCAACGGTTTGCAGCGTGCAAGGGTCCGTACGCCGAACTGTTCTATCCACCGAACACCACGGAGCGCCGAGAAGAGAAGTCCAATCGTGAATCGGATGCAAAATCCATTTGCGCAGAATGCACGGTCAAGTCCGATTGCCTCGAGTACGCGATTGAGATCAATGAGACCTACGGCATTTGGGGTGGGCTCAATGAACTTGAGCGCAAGGTTTTTACTGAGCGCCGGAGGAGAGGTCGCTGACCTCTTCGGCGACCGTCACTTGATTGGTCACGAGTATTGAGAAAATTGCGAAGGTGGTGAGGTGCACTCCGGTGCACCACAAGCAAATGTGATGCTTGATCGCGACTTCGATGTAGATGAGATAGAAGATCATCAAAACGCCAGTGACCGAGAGCATGAGCCGCAGCTGATGAACGATCAACTGCGGCATCGCCCACATCCAAGGGGTACACATGGCCGCCATGGCAACAAAGAACAACAACCCAAGCACCGCAAATGGAATGCCAAAGGCTGAACTGTAGGGGCCGGTAATCACGATGCTGCAGTTGATGGCGCCAGTATTCGGACAGGCGAGCGGGATACCGGTGTCGAAGTGGACAATCGTCAAGTACACCGAGATGCCGAGACCAATGAGCGAGAGTACCAACGTTGTGACGACAACCCAAAGGGAGACTGGATAGGACTCGCGTCTACTCATTCGTTCTTCCATCAAGATCCTCCTGATTCTTTACAAACCCTTGCTGGCAGCCCACGGGTAATGGCACACAACTCAACGGTCAGCGCGTTGGCCGCCGTCAGGATCGGTCCCGATGCCTGAGAAGTTGGGTCAGCGAGTGCATTTGCAACATCCGCTCGGGCATTTCCAATGAGGACCGATGGCGGGAGTTGCGTTCCAACAAGCACCGCTCGATCGGCAAGATCGAGAAACGGATACATCTGCTCAGACTTAAACCCGCCTGGTTGGGCAACGAGTCCTGACGCGGCGACCACATCTTCGGCATGGATTGCTGCCGCTGCTTGTCCATCAAGCGTTGCCGTTACGGGGTAATTTCCAAGACCATCAGGACGCTCCCCGGTCAATTCAAATGCATGGAGGATAAAGAAGTTCGATCGATACTTCGACCCTCTGAAGGTGAACGATTGAAGACTTGGGCTCGCAACGAGGTCTGACGAGGTGACCGCACCAAGATTCGAGAAGGTACCGAACCGACTCAGTGCAACGATGAGCGGCCATCGCTCCGCGGCACACGCCATACAAGATTCCGTGCCAACAAAGACGATGAGTGGAAGCTTTATGCCGCTGACGGTCGTCGCGGTCATGAGGGGGCCACCCCGATGGTGCAGGTGAGCAATCAATGGAGAGGGGGCAGCCAAAGCGGCGGCGTAGGCGGTTGCTGGAACGTCTCCAAGCGCCGCAACAACAGCGGGACTAGCCAGTGCCACCGGATCAATCCCCGGAGCTTCATCAGACCTGACGATCTTGATGCCAATCAACACCAGGATCAGGGTGCTCACCATTGCGATGGCCACCCACGAGAGCAACGTGGGCCATGGGCGACGATGTGTCCCAAGCACGGGGAGTTGAGAGTGGGGAGCGGCGGCGGTCATAGTCGGCGGCAAGGTCGATGCCTAAGCCTCATCGTACGGGAAGCGCAGTCGAAGAACAGCCCGGTAGCGTAGAGCTATGACCAACCAACAACCTTCCGTACCTGCTGATCAGGTCGCACTCCGCCCCGCTGCAACGGTCATGCTTGTTCGGGACCACGAACAAGGCACGGGTATTGAAGTGCTGATGGTGCGCCGAAATCTCAACTCGGACTTTGTTGGCGGGGCCTATGTCTTCCCAGGAGGCGCCGTCGACCCAGCAGACTCGGCAAGCGATGTTGAGCGCCGCAGTCAAGGACGTACCGACGCTGAAGCTTCTGAAATTCTCGGCATCGAACGTGGCGGTCTTACGTATTGGGTGGCAGTCCTTCGAGAGTGTTTCGAAGAAGCAGGCGTACTCCTCGCCACTGACCCACAGGGCACAATGCTGCGCCTAGACGAGGTCAGTATCGCGAGTCGCTTTGCCGAGCACCGACGGAAGCTCAATGCACGAGAGTGCTCCTTCGTCGACATTGCCCTTGCGGAAGATCTCCATCTGGCCGTTCAAGACGTTGCGTACTTTGCCCACTGGATTACGCCCGAGGGAGCGCCGCGCCGCTACGACACTCGATTTTTCGTCGCACGTGCGCCGGAGGCGCAGGTTCCTGCACATGACGCGGGCGAGGTCATCGCCGATCTTTGGATTTCCCCCGCAGAAGCACTCGCGGCGCACCAGCGCGAGGAGATTGAGCTGATCTTTCCGACGATCAAGAATCTGCAAGCAATCAGTCGATTCTCGACGGTCGATGCTTTGCTCAAGGCTGCGGCAACTGCCGAATCGGTTCCGGCCATCATGCCGAGAATCACCGTTACTGGCGAGGGTGTCCGGATCTTGTTGCCTGGTGACGAGGGCTACGACCTCGTAGCAACGCCAACCCATGCCACACCATCTGGAGATTTCAATGCCACGATCCGGAAAATTTCCCATCAGGCAAATCCTGGAGATGGAACCAATTCTCAGCCCTGAGCAACAGCGTCTTCCATTGCAGTGAGAAGCCGGGCAGAACAGCCCGTCATCGAGATTGAAGGGGCTATATCAGTGACGACTCGTTCAGCCAATTCGGCGAACACTGCGGCCAATGGGCCTGTTCCTCCTGCTGAAGGTGTTCCAGCGTCGCCTCCAGCTGCCATGTCTGGATGAATGGGGATTGAGGCAAGGAGTGGGACCTGCAGTTGCTCGGCGAGTCGCTGCCCCCCTCCGCTACCAAACAAGGCATACGACGTTCCGTGATCGCAGATGAATGCCGACATGTTCTCAATGACCCCTGCAACCGGGAGATAGCCACGACGTGCCATGTCCGCCGCTCGATGAGCAACCTGTTGCGCCGCCACTGGAGGCGTCGTCACGACGAGGAGTTGAGCGCGAGGGAGAACCTTGACGAGACCCATCGCCACATCTCCGGTTCCGGGAGGAAGGTCAACCAACAAGAAGTCGAGTTCGCCCCAATCGGCATCCTCAACAAATTGCTGAACCGCCCGGTTGAGGACCAGACCTCGCCACATGATGGCTCGGTCCTCATCGGCCAAGAAGCCCATGGAGAGGACCTTCAAGCGTCCGCTCCCACAAGCAACCTCGACGGGTTGCATCTTTCCTTTCTTTGCCTCAACCGGACCAGAGAGGCCGACGAGACGAGGGATAGAAAAACCCCAGATATCGGCGTCCAAGATGCCGACC
>CAIXCS010000037.1 GCA_903918025.1 uncultured Actinomycetes bacterium | reverse complement strand
CGTTCCGCCGCTTGAGTTCGAGGCAATCTACGATGCAACCATCAGCGAAACCTCGCTGATGGAACTCACAAGCTGAGAGTCTCCATCAAACCCAGTGCGATTCACTGCGGACTTCTTCGTTGGTTGTTGTTTCCCATGGCTCCATCCTTGTTTCCAAAGTCTGGAGCCTCCAACTTTCCCAGTGCGATTCAACCCTCTACGATGGTTCAATCCCAACCATCTCGCTCGTCCTCCCCTGTCGTAATGAAGCCCTGAATCTCCCTCATGTCATGAACGCCATTCCGGCTTCGGTGACAGAGGTGCTCCTCGTTGACGGCGACTCAAGTGACGGCTCGGTCGCAATCGCACAACATCTCCGCCCTGGGGTGATCGTGTTGAACCAGCAGACTCCCGGAAAGGGAGCTGCGATGGTTGAGGGGATGTTTGCCGCCACGGGAGAAATTGTGGTGCTGTGTGACACCGACGACTCAATGAACCCAGTAGAAGTAGAACGCTTCGTTGCAGCCCTTCTTGCTGGAGCTGACGTTGTACACGGTTCACGCACCATTGAAGATGGAGGTTCAGATGACCTCACGAGAACTCGAAGTCTTGGGAATCAAGCACTGACGTCGCTTACCAATGTTCTCTTTGGTGCTTCTCTCACCGATCTTTGTTACGGCTACGTCGCGATGTGGCGTGATGTTGTTGACCTGCTCCGACTTGATCACATCGTGCAAGTACCCCACCATCCAACGTCTGATGACGAGGGTGGACTACATCGCCCCCGTGGATATGGTCACGGATTCGAAATTGAGGCTCTCCTTCTTTGTCGGAGCGCCAAGTTAGGGCTCACGATCTCAGAAGTTTCGAGTCATGAGAGTGCGCGTCGCCACGGAAATTCAAATCTCAAAGTTTTTGGTGATGGTTTTCGCGTCCTTGATGCAATTTTCCGCGAGTGGCGTGGTCATGAGTTCAGTAAATCAGCAGTTGGTTGCCGAGATGACCTTCGACAACGGATGGCAACTCGGTTAGCGACAGATCCTTTTCCTCAACTCGACTGACGAAGCTCCGCACAGGTCTCAGGCTGCGCCTACTGTTGGGGTTGTGGGGATGCGCACGAGTAGCCATCAGGAACTCGCGTTCTCCGAAGTGGTCCGACCAGATCGATGCTCTCCTCGTCGAGGTTGCTCGAGATCTCAAGTATGACCAGTAGCGAGTGGACCGACCGGCTTCCCGCAGGGCTTGGCCGTCAACTGTCCGCGAATCGATACCTCGCAAAGGGTGCGATCGCCATCATGGCGGCTACCGTGATTGCCTCCGCTGCCGGGTGGTTCTACTGGGTAGTTGGATCCCACAGGTGGCATACCTCCGAAATTGGAGCAAGCCTGTCACTCATTGCAGCGCTCTCGATTATTGGTTTAGTGGCCGGACAGCCCGTGACGACAACGCTTGTTGTTCGCCTTGGCGGGGCAACGAAGCCTTGGTCAGTTCTTCTTCGAACGCTCTTGGTTACGTCTGCCACCGGGCTAGGTCTCGCTCTTCTTGCACTCCTTCTGCTTCCTCAATCACTCACCGCGACGGCAACCGTGCCGGTGAAGTTGATGTTTCTCGCAAGTGCCCTCGTTGCACCGACGTCGATCGTGCTCGACGGAGCGGTACTCGTTGCTCGACGGTCCGAGCTCATTGTGGCTCGGACGTTGGTGCACTCAATTGGGAAGCTTGCATTGCTTGGAGTGATGGCACTTCCTGCGTTTGCACTCGGCGGCCCGTTTGCCGTCCTTGTTTCGTGGACAGTTGCTCAGGTAGTTGCCAGTGGACTCGTCGTCAGCAAGTCACGCTCAAGCTTTCGTGAACGAGGAGGTGGGCGAACAGAGAATTCCAGCGAGGCAATTCTCTTGCGAGGCCTCGTGCCTCAGGTCATCGGGAGCCTTTCGGCAAGTTTGCCCCCGCAACTTCTTCCCCTCATCGTCGTTGCGAGCCTCGGAACGAGAAGTGCCGCATGGTTTTCTATTACTTGGCTTGTGGGGGGACTCTGCTTCATGATCTCCCCAGCCGTGAGTCAGACACTTTTGGCCGAAGGCACGCGTGCAGATCAAGAACTTCGCTCGTCAGTGAGAGCAGCGGCAACACTCTCCTTGGCATTGCTCGCAGTGCCACTCTTTGTCTACGTCGTTGCGGGGCGTGAGGTTCTGAATCTCTTTGGGAGTAACTATGGCCGGATGGGTGGGGGCCTACTTCTTGCTCTTGCTGTGTCTTCACTACCCGACCTCGTCACGAACCTCGCTGTCACGGTCTATCGAGTTCGTGATCGCCTCGTTCACGCTGCAGTGACGAATGTCGTGATTGCGATTGTGGCGATTGTCGGGACACTTTGGGCCGTCAACCATCACAATCTGGCCGGCATTGGATGGTCGTGGTGTGCAGCCCAGAGTTGTGGTGTCGTCGTCATTCTCGCCATTGCAGTGCTTGATCGGCAACGCCGTAGACCGCGAGCGCTATGAGAATCGTTCATCTTGTGGATCTTTTCTCACCGAGTATCGGTGGAACAGAGCGAGTTGTTCAAGACTTGGCTCTCGCACAAGCCTCTGCGGGAGAGACGGTCACGGTGATCACGCTTACCCCTGCGGATTCGGTCGAAGTCGACTTGCCCGGAGTGACGGTGATTCGACTCGAACTTGGTCGGCTCGGGAGGCTCGGTATCGCCGACCCCTCGCGACCATTCCATCCACCGTTCCCGCTTTGGCACGTAACAGGAGAGCTTCGCAAAGCACTCGCTCGGCTTGATGCGGACGTGATCATTGCGCACAGTTGGATTGTGTTCAGCTACCTGCCGCTTCGGGAAGAACTCGGGGTTCCGGTCGTCTGGTATCTCCATGACTTTCTGCTCTCCTGTCCGAAACGAACGAAACTCTATGAGCCTGGTGGACCGTGTCCGGGGGCGTCGGTACGTCGCTGCGTTTCGTGCTCTTCTTCCCAATATGGCGTGGTGAAAGCAGCCGTGGTTTCCGTTGGACAGCGCCTCGCGAATTCGAGATTGCTCGAGCGCGTGGACCACGTTCTCGCGAACTCGGCATCGGTGGCTTCAGTTGCCTCCGCAGACCTCTCATTCTCGGCTCCGGTTACGGTCGTTGGCGCCCCCGTCGCGTTCTCCGAGGCTGGGGGGGGAGCGAAAACGCGACCTGCGTTTCTGCTCGATGGTGACTACATCCTGTTCGTGGGGCAACTCTCTCGACAGAAGGGAATCTACGAACTCCTCGAAGCCTTCAGTGCGCTTGACGCGTCAGATGTTGGTCTCGTCTGTATTGGGACGAGGCAGCCGTCAACGCCAACGCAGTGGCCGCCAAGAACAACGGTTGTTGAGAATGTTTCGCATGGGGAGGTACTTGCGGCATTCGAGTACTGCCGCTTCGGTGTACTTCCCTCGCATGCTGAAGGTCTTGGACTCGTTGCACTCGAAGCTGCGGGCTCGAGTCGGGCGATGATCGTGTCAAATGTCGGAGGCTTGACAGAGGTCGTCGACGATGGCGTCACCGGACTCGTCATTCCCGTTGGAGATGTCCCCGCGTTGACCGCTGCAATGCAACGCCTCATCCACGACCCAGATCTCGCTCGGTCCTTGGGCGATGCAGGACGCCAAAAGGTGGAATCGATGACCGACGTTGCGGTTGCCCATCGAATTGGGAACATCCTCAATTCGCTCATCGGGTAACTCTCCTCAACGTACCGTTGACGAAGACCCAATGCTGCGAAGGGACTAGGGCGCCTTCAAGGTCCCGACTACAGATCCAGAATTCTGATCGAGCGCCATGCACCACAGTCCACTGATGCACGACACTGCGAGGCCCGAGTTGAGACCGGTCGATCCAGTTGCGCCGACCGCTCCCCACGTGCCTGAGATGAGGGCAACCATGCCTCCTTGGTCGTCAAGCGCAAAGCAGTAGGTAGTGTCGCCGCAACTCAGTCCAATGATTGCCACTGCATCAATGGTCGACGACGTCCAATTTGGAGGTGGTCCATTGCCGAACACTACGCTCAGGCCTCGAGAGTCACCGAAGACACAACCTGCAGTTGTTGGGCAGGAGACTCCGTCCATCGAAGCATTCGAGTTACCGAGAAAGTACTCAGCCAATGACGAGCCATTCCAAATGAGCATGTGACCTTTATTGTCTGTCAATGAGCAGAACGTCGCCGAGGCGCAGGACACGGCTTCGAACGACCGGTACTGAACGCCAACTCCGCTCATTGCAGTGCTCCAGGTTGCACCTGACCAGAGGTAGTACTTGTCGTTGTTGTCGACCGCCATACAAAAAGACGTTGACGGACAGGACACTGAAGTCAGCGAAGGACTCCCATCAATCGTCCTAGTCGTCCACGCTCCGAAGGTATTGGCGACCGTCGTTCCTTGGTCACCAACCGCCATACAGAACGTGACTGACGGGCACGATACTGAGGAGAGCGGCGCTGAAGACTTCTGGATTGGGGATGACCACGCGGTTCCATTGAAGGACGTCACGTACCCGAGTGAACTCACCGATTCACAGAACGTTGTCGTGACACACGAGACACTTGTCGCCGTCCCGGTTGCCAACTCCAAGGTGGTGGCTGACCCAGTGGTCGTCCCCGAGAGCGGTACGACCGTCCATGGGGTGAGAATCACGCAGTGACTCACAACTGCACAACTCACTCCAGTGGCACCATCCACCGAGAGTGAAGAGGTGGCTGTCCAGGTTCCACCAGACAGCACAATGGCCTGGCCCAGAGCGTCGGTTGCCGCGCAGGAGGTCGTTGACGCACAGGAAATTGCCGTCAGCACATTCGAAGGATCAGCAGCAACGCTTGACGAGAATGCTCCGTCAATAATGGTCATGACCGAACCGTCATCGGCCGTGGCGAAGCAGGTGTTGATTGCGGGACACGAAACGGCAGTGAGTGCTGCAGAAGCCGAGACATTGGTCAAGGTTCCCCAACTTCCCGAGTAGGAAAATGCACTTCCTGCGTCGTCAACGGCAAGACAAGACGTCGTCCCAAAGGTGCACGACACTCCAACCGGGGTTCCGGTGGAATCAACGTTGGTTGACAGCGCTACTGAAGCAGCTGATGGGTTGATGGCCAGGCCGTCACCATTCACTCCGACCGCAACACAGAGCGTCGACGATGCACAAGAGACCGAAGTCAACTCTTCGGTGACGAGACTGTTGAGCTTCACCCAGGCGCCCGTTTTGTTCGACACGACGAGACCACTCGACCCAACAACAACGCAACTTGTCGAACTCCAGCAGGAGAGGGCATCGATGGGTTGTGAAAGCGTGGTGGTCTTTCTCCACACGCCTCCGGAGAGCGTGAACACGTTGCCGAGACTGTCTCCTGCGACGCAGGTGGTTGTGCAAGAGAGTGCGGTCAACGAACCAAGTGAATTGAATGCGGCGCCAGTACTTGACCACTGGAGCACAATTGGCGCCCCCTTTGGAAGCTGCGTGATCTTAAGCGTCCGCAGTGAGCTGAGAACTTTCCAAGCCCTCAAGGTAACGACGTACTTGATGGCCTTCTTGGTGAGATTTGCGGGAAAAATTGCGGGAACCGAGAACGTCGAGAGCGAACACGTTGACGGAAAGTTCTTCACCGCGGGCTTAATTGAAAGGTTGCAGTGTGTCGCCCTGATTGAAGAACCCGTGAACGTGACCAGACCACCAGCCGCCGGGACAGCGACGGCACTCGCAGCGAAGGCGGTGGCCGATGGTGCGGTCGAGGCAGCCCCTGCGGCTGTTGGAAGCAAGGCAAAAGAACTCATCATCACCGTGGCGGCAACGACATGGCGGAGCCTGCGGCGTGAACGGTTGGGAACTCTCAAGACGACTTCCTCGAGAAACAGTCTGCAATTGCGGTCGCTCCGGGGGTGCCGTACCACTGGAAACTGTCAGAGGAGACTGAGCCTGGTTGGTAGAATTCGAGTTCGAGACCCCAGAAGTAGATCCCTCGCATGTGGAAGTCAAAGAAGGCATTGCACGCGGCGGTGAACCAGTTGGCCTGAATGGTTCGGTCGGGAGCGCCGGTGAAGTAGTAGGCCCAAGGAGCTTGGTACGCCCCCTTAATTCCGGAAATACCAATTTCTTCGAGGCGCGTTGACGAGAGGGCTGCCGGAAACAGTGGGTTCATGAGGGCGCCTTCGAAACCCGCAGTGACGTGGCTAACCGGCGACGAGGAATCGACGGGATACGTCGTCCCGAGGTAGGTAAAGGTTGGTACCGGCGTGTAGTCATCCCACCCGAATTGCGTCTGTGGAAGCGATTGGTAGATCGAGGTCCCTGAGTAGATGAGCGGACCTCCATAGAGTGTCCTTCCCTCCTGCACTACAGCGCGCCACGCCCCGAGTTGATTGACGAGGCTATTCAATTCGACCGCAATATTGAAAGAAGTAACGCCGCTCTTCTTCGCT